>JAZOLQ010000045.1:0-2113 GCA_045653185.1 Eubacteriales bacterium | reverse complement strand
TTGCTTCGATTCCGTAAAGAATTTCCTTTGCCATTGTATCTTCTTCCTTTCAATACTTAAAAACTAATGTAAAAATTATTCAACGATAGCAAGTATATCGCTCTGACGTACGATGTTGTATTCAACTCCGTCTGCCTTTACTTCAGTACCCGAATACTTGGATGTGATAACCCTATCACCAACCTTGACCACCATAACTACTTCCTTGCCGTCAACAAGTCCACCGGGACCCACTGCAACGACCTCTGCTACCTGGGGCTTCTCCTGCGAAGCTGCGGTAAGGATAAGTCCGCTCTTTGTTTTCTCCTCAGCTTCAACGGCTTTAACTACCACTCTGTCTGCCAAAGGTTTAATAGTCATTTTCTGTTCCTCCTTATAATAATATTATTATATACACTGTTCAGTAGAGTTGGCACTCATTTTAAGTGAGTGCTAACCATAAACATATTTTACACTATTTTGTGGAAAAATCAAGTGTTTTTTCAATATTTAACATTTAATTAACATTTGAAGCTCTATCAAGTATACCGAGGTAAAAAAAGATGTTGGAATTTATCAATAAATACCTTTTTGGAGTGGCTGTTCCCGTACTTTTAATAGCCGTCGGGATATTCTATATAATACTTCTCAAGGCATTTCATATCAGAAATCCGCTTGCAATAATCAAGTCGCTCACCAAAAAGAATACTAGGAGCGGGATATCCCCCTTCAAAGCCGTAACGCTTGCCCTTGCGGGAACGCTTGGCGTTGGAAACATCGTGGGCGTATCCGCCGCCATCACTCTCGGCGGATTTGGCGCTGTATTCTGGATGTGGATAAGCGCTCTCTGCGCGATGCTCTTGAAATACGCGGAGATAGTCCTCGCCATGCGGCACAGACGCTATGACGCCGACGGACGCCCCTACGGCGCGGCAATGTATTATATAAATGATAAGTTTTCCTCGCTCGCACTTTCATCTCTTGGAAAAATACTCGCCGCAATCTTTGCCCTTTTTTGCATATTGAACGCGCTTACTATGGGCAGTATGATACAGTCAAACGCTATTTCCGAGTCGTTTGAGGGAGTTTTCAAGCTCCCACCGGTAATATGCGGAGCTGTAATTGCTCTTCTCTCCTTGCTGATACTTCCGCGAGGGACTGACGCTATGGCAAAATTTACAGAGATACTCGTGCCGCTCATGAGCCTTGGATATATAGTCATCTCTCTCGCCATACTTATAATAAAAAGAGATATGCTCGGTTATGCGCTGAGAGCAATAATCTCAGATGCTTTCAGTATAGATTCTGCCGCAAGCGGATTTTTGGGTTTTCTGCTTTCCCGCGCTTTGCGCTTCGGAACGATGAGAGGGCTTATATCTAATGAAGCGGGGTGCGGAACAGCTCCGACAGCCCACGCCGCGTCAAACACACAAAGCGCCGTAGAGCAAGGCTTTTGGGGAATATTTGAAGTCTTTGCCGACACTATACTTCTCTGCACTATGACCGCCCTCGTAGTAATAATAAATTTCGGAGACCTGCGATACAAGAGCAGTATGATAATGCTGACTATCGACGCCTACTCAAACGTACTTGGGAACTCCGCATCAATATTTCTCAGTATTGCCGTCCTCTGCTTTGGATTTGCAACGATAATCTGTTGGGGGCATTACGGAATAGAGTCGGTTGGATATTTCACAAAAAATAAGGCTATGAAGCGCCTCTTTATCGCGCTGTATTGCGCTTCGGTGTTTGTGGGAGCATTTGCCGCATCCGATGCTATATGGAGACTTGCAGACTTTGCTATCGGTGCTATGACGCTTATAAACCTTATGATGCTTGTTCTCTGTTCGGGAGAGGTAAAAAAAGAGACCGAAATATATTTCAAAGCACTGAAGGCAAATAAAAAGCAAAAAAGATAAAAATATTTAAAAAAGGTGTTGACAAATCTTTTCCGTTATGATATAATAGTCAAGCGCTCGGATTTCGGGTGCTATATGGCGGGATAGCTCAGTTGGCTAGAGCAACCGGTTCATACCCGGTAGGTCATGGGTTCAAGTCCAATTCCCGCTACCAACGGCCCGTTGGTCAAGCGGCTAAGACACCGCCCTTTCACGGCGGTAACGGGAGTTCGATT
>JAZOLQ010000044.1:0-17525 GCA_045653185.1 Eubacteriales bacterium | reverse complement strand
TATAAAATGTACTTCTATTTACCCCGGCTTTTTCACAAATTTCTTTCACGGTAATGAAGTCATATTCCTTCTTTTCTAATAACAGAAGTAAAGCTTCAACCATTAATGAAGACGTAATTGAATTTCTTGATTTATACATATATGTTCTCCGATGACTTATTAATTGAATAAGATAAAATATTCAATGATCTTTAGACTATCTTAATTATAACAAATAAAACTTGAAAAAACAACAACACAAATAAAAAAGGTGTTGATTTTGATAATATAAAATAATAGCCAGGAAGAAGGCTTTTTGAAACTCTCCGCAAACTGTGTGGCGGTTCGAATCTATCCACAGTTTTGGTGCTGTGGGGAATCTATATCAAAAAATGCATTTCGCCGGTTCGAATCTGTCTACAGCCCCGAAATGCCCGAAATGCATCTACAAAATTTCGAAAAACTTCAGAGTCGAAAAAAGCGGAGAAATCTCCGCTATAATTTTATTGCTTGTCTTTAGCCGTGTTAATCGAAGCAATCAATATTCTTTTCACCTCAACACATCTATCCAAGAGCGTTTTGTCGTGATAGAATCCACTCTCAATCAAAAGCTCAAGCCAATATTCCGTTTCGGAGCATTCTTTTAACGCGATATGTAACTTTGCCACAAAATCCGCCTTGCTGTGAGCATAAAAAGCCTCCCGAATATTCGCGCCAATGCTTGTTCCTGAACGCAAAAATTGATTAATCAAGGCACTTTCGCATTTGGCTTCTCTTAACACCTTGCAAGAACGAATAACTTCCAAAGCAAATGATTTGGATTTTATCATTAAAGGACTTTCAGACATATTACCTGCCTCCTTACTTTACTTTTCTCCATTATACCATAAAACCTCTTACTTTTCAACCTTTATAATAACAATGCTTTTCGCATTGGCGAAAAGCTACCTTACGTCTTCACTATTCACTATTACCTATTACCTTGCCAAATCCCCGAGTTAGTGAAAAGTGAAGAGTGAAAAGTGAAAAAGTAAATCCCCAAGGACAAGTCCTCGGGGATTTGGCTGGGATAGCTGGATTCGAACCAGCGTAATGCAAGAGTCAAAGTCTTGTGCCTTTACCAGCTTGGCTATATCCCAATAACTATTTAAGATAGTACCATAGTATTATAGCACACAAAATCATTGATGTCAATACTTTTTATTCCAAACTATTCAACAAGATTTTCCCTAAAAGCTAGGGTAAAAACCAAAAATTTTTTATGATTACACCCTGAGTACGCTAAAAGAGCGCGTACTCAGGATATATTGTTTACCAGATATCAAAATCCGTATCTGTCTATTATATCTTCCACAACGCACATAGGCTCGGAGACCGCCGTTTGCGGAATAGACGCGCATATTGTTGCCAGCATATCCGAAAACTTTTCATAAAGGCGCTCGGAAAGCTCGGGGGCTGTGTCTATGATAAGCATCGACGCAAGATATATGCACGCCGCCGAGGCAAATCTTGGCGCTCTTGGGAAATTGCTTTCAAGAGGAAGATACACATCGTTCACCTTGGCTGCATCTCCCAGATCATTTGCTTTTCTGTAAGCCCTGTCAACCTCCTCGGTCTCGGAACAAAAGGCGGCGATAAGATACGGCGCGCGAACTTCGTAATCCTCGTTATCCGCCATATCCGAGGTCTCCGCAAGGACCTTCAATGCACCCTCATATATATTTTGATTAGTCATAAACTTCCTTTCTTTGCGGGAGTGCCGCTTTTATGCGGCACTCCCTTTAATTAATCAAGCAGTAAACTTTGCGTTGAGTACAACGAACTCATCTTGGTAAACCACCTTCGCGCCGTAGAGGTGAAGTCCCTTCACCGCATCAGCAAATCTGTTCTGAGGACGGTATGCCTCGATTTCAGAAAGCTGCTCAGCAAAAGCGATAGCTCTCTTTGTTCTTACGAAGCACTTGTGATATCCGTCAACCTTTTCGATGTTGTTGGATACGAATACCTTGCAGCCTCCGATGTTTCCGATACAGCCGTTTTCAAGCGCCTCGGTGTTGTCTCCCGAGAGGTTTATCTTTGCCTTAAGAATAAGCTCAGCAACCTCGGGAGATACCTCTATAACGATATCATTCGCATTTACTACGTTGCCTTTGTAAAGCATCATACGAGCCTTAAGGATATAGTCAACGACGTTATCTGCGCTGGGATTATCAAGCGTAACGTTCGCTCCCGCGCCTGCGTGAAGGCTGTAAACGTATTTATCAGCAATATTCGCAAGCGAGCTTGCCGCAACTCTCATTGCTCCTTCCATAAGTCTGGGAGAGCTCTGCGCCTTATCAACGTCGTCTATCTGGAAGTTGAAATATTTTGCCTGATTGATCTGGAGATCGACGCTCGAATCGGAAATGTCGTCGGGGGAAGCGATATCGGTATTCTTTGCGTAGTCTTTGACACCTATCGCTCCGACTCCGCAGATCTTTACGCTAGATCCCTTTTCCTTTATTTCTCCTTCAAATTCTCTGTTACAGTTTGCAACGCCGATATACTGATTGTCAAGCTGTGTGTAAAGTGTTTCGCTCCATACTGTGGGTATAAAATTCTCAATTGCCATATTATTTTTTCCTTTCTTTTTTGTGAATTATTTTAGTTCCATTTTTTCATAGATTCTACAATGATATTGTATTTTGCTCTGACCTCGGCAGGCGACATTTTTTTGACCTCCGAGGGAGAATAGTAGTTGCTGTCTGTTTCCTTTCCGACAGCGCCCGAGCTCTGCTCGTAATTTTTTTGGTTTACGCTCTGCGTAAATTTTTGATATGCCGCCCTCTTTTTTTCGTAGAGGGCATAAGCGGCAGCCAACGGAACACCTGCGTTTACACTGTTCCAAACCTCAGAAGGAACGCTTTCTATCGAAGTTTCGGGAAATACAGCCGAAAATTCGCCTATCTCTGCTACCACTCGCAGATTTTCCTTATCCCTTTTCTCAAGCTCTGCGCGAAGTCTTTCTATCTCGGCGCGAAGCTCCTCGGAGTTATCTGACGGACCGCTCTCTTCACCACTCACCTCGAAAGCATCGCCTTCAGACGTTTGCTCAGGTGTCACATCTTCTGAAACATCTTCCGTATTATACGGCGTATTTTCCTCAGATATAGTCTCAGAAGTATCCTCAGAACCTTCAGTCCCATCATTCTCCTTTTCTTTTCCTTCTTCATACATTCGTGTTTTCCTCCTTTGCCTTGTTTTCTATCTCCTCTATAAGCGCGTCTCTGTCGCGCACGATACCCGAGGGTAAGCGCTTTATGTAGGAGCTTGGAGAAATATACCCGCCCTCAAGCAGTTTATCAAGCATATTTTGCGTTCCGACCGCGCTGAATCTTGCAATCGGAGCTACGTCTACCTTCGCGCAAAGTATTCCCTGCCTTAAGAGGTCAAAATCTATTCTCTCCGCCTCGGTATCACCCTCTTTTCTGTATATAACGAGTCTCTCGCTTGGATAATAGGCGCACATCATATCCGCCCAGATATTCGCCATATCTTCGATACAGCAGTAATATGCCGCTCTTACTTGCTCAAGAGTGATCCTTGATGTTTCCTGGAGAGCCAATATAGCGCTCGTATTATTCGCATCAATGCTTCCAAGAGCCGCGTCGGTAGCTCCCATCAGCTCCTTGGTAACGTTTATCGCGTTTTCAATAAGCTCCATATATCCGTCCTGCATGTTTCCAACTCCCACTACGGAAACCGCATCGGAAATATTTCCGCCGCCTACTGCCGCAATTGCCTCTCCAACCCCGTTTGACCATTCGGGGATCTTTGACTTATCGTAAACAACCTTTGAAAAAGCCGTATCGGTCATATGCTTCATGGCGAGAGCATACGCTCGATTTATAAACTTTTGGTTGGGAATAAGGGATGTGACGGGGGACGTTCCGTGGAAACTGTTTTTTGTGGGATACCAGTTAAAGTACGCCACGGGATAAAGCTTACAATCGGTATAAACTTTTTTTATCACACATTCCTTCGTGGATTTTTCAAAGACCACTCTACCGTCCTCCCGCCAAAATTTTATGATATAGGTGGTCTTTGCTTCCTCGTCGCCGTCGAGCTCGCATCTCGACATTTCTCCCGATTGCGTATCGTAAATTTTGTCTGCCACGATCTTCATTGCCGCCTCAGCAGAGACTCCGTACCTCATAGCCTCACGTCTGAGAGAGGACACACCGGCGCGGCTTGAAAGGATAATATAATCCTGCGACTGTATGTCCGCCCGATTTACGTCCGAGACAAACAAATTGACATTGTCAATAATTTCGGTAACTATATCGCCCTTAAATCCGCACGCCCCAGGCGCGTCGGGATCCCAATAGCAATAAAGTATTCCGTCACCCGATATTGCGGCATCGGTAAGGAGATCGTATACCTTGTGTTCAAGGCGGTTTTTCTCCCATCTGTAAGCCGCGTTTTGGGTGAGCAGAGCAAGACTTGAACGAATGGCTTCTCTTTTTGCTTTATCCTCAATATACGGAAGGCTGTCGTCGTTATATCTTATGGATATATCGGAGATCGCCACCGAAGAAACGAGAAAATCAACCACTCGTCTTATCACGTTGAACACAGGCTTGGGAAGTCCCTCTCCGCTTGTGTCATACCACTGTTCACCTCTGTAAAAGCGCTCGTTTATTCTGTTTTTTTCATAAAGTCCTATACTGCGTTTGTATTCCTTTCCAGCCTCGTATTGACTCCATGCTTTTGTCGTACTGTTCTTCATCATTTTCTTCCTTTTTCTTTTACGGTTTGACCGTAACGGTCATTTTGAATATTCTTGCCGGATAATTTGAGTTTGCGCAAAGTCTTACGCTTCCGCGTCTGAATCTTGCGGACGGTATTCTGGAGCAGAAGGACTCTATAATATCCGGGCCCGACCCTTTAAAGCTCTTATTTATAGTCTCGCATTCATTCTTTACCGTGGCTTCCACCTCTCCGTTCTCGCCAAGCTCTCCCAAAAGATTTATACCCATAAATCTTTTGCTTCTTTCGGGCATTCCAAAATCCATCTGATTTGTCTCATACACGGCACTGATGGGGGTTGAAGTTCCGTCCGCGGCCTGATCGCACTCAAATGACTTATCAAAGAAGTATATTTCGCGTGACGATGCGAAGGCAAGATCGTCAGGTCCTTCAAAAAAGAGAGTTGCGTTTATTCCCAAATAGGTATACCACTTGGAGTTCGAGATATTATAAACGTACACCCTTCCCTCTGTGTCGCTGGGATTTCTGAATAATATCTCTCCGTTATGTTTGTCCTCGTATACTATGGCTTTCTTGAAAAAATCCTTATCCAAAAGCGAGGATATCTCGTCAGAGATAGAGTATGCATTGCAATCATCCAGCTCATCGGTATTACTTCTCCATCGCATTATCCTGTCACGGCTAATAGCTATGGGGTCATTCCCCGCCTTGCTGACGCCTCCCATAGAGCTACATCCCCAGGCGCTATTTATTCTCATTGTTGGAAAATCCATATCGCCTGAAACGTCGGAGTCCGCCATCCACGTGTCCCCCTCGGTAAATATCAGCAATCTGTCATAATGCCGTCCAACAGCTCTTATCTCATAGCTTCCGTCACCCACGACAAAATTGCCGCCCTGAGGGAAATAGAGTCCGTTCGTATCGGGATAAACGAGCTGAGACTCTTTAAGCGCGGAATTTGAAACAACTCCTGATGTAAAAATGACGTTTTTATTACGCTCACCCCACAGGAATACCCTGCTGTTGCTTATTCCGCCGAAAACGTACGCCTCGGTATTTTTCATAACCTGGCTTCTGCTTACCATAGAACTGTTTACGGTCATATACACCATAATGGTGTCGCCCTTATTCATTTGGTTTATCGAGATTGTAAAAAGCTCCCAATTTACGTAATATCTTGAGGGATCTACGACAACACCGTTGATAGCGAGTCCATCAATGCTCACCGCATAGGTAGGAAAGCCCAGAAGCACCACTTGGGGATCGTTAACGAAGTAGCTTATCCTTGCATACTTATTTAAGAGATTAAATGGCTCATTCATCTCCCCGACATGTCCGTCAGTGTCCCAGTTTTTTCCGATAAGCGGAGCATATCCGGTTACAATCTCCATATCATCTGATTTCAGCTCATACACCTCTCGTCCGTCTACAAGATAGACTGCGCCCATATACTGAAATACGGATGCTCTTCCGTTGCCCGAGGAAATACTTCCCAGTTGGGTCAATTGTCCGTTGCTGTTCTCATATTTGTAAATAACATTACCCGCAAAGATATAAAAGACGTACTCTCCGTCCACAACACATCTGCATACAGACTTTATCTTCTTTCCCACATTGAGCTTGCAGTAAAAGCCGCTTCTTTTCTTCAAAGAGCCGTCGTCCAGTATTCTGAAATTTTCTATTTTGGCGGCATTGTTAGAAAAGTGCACAGGTTTACTTGTATCTATCCCACCAAACCCATCAAACTCAACTTTAGCCAAAGCGTATTTTGTACTAAAAAAAGACATTTGTTTCATTCCTTTCTTCTATATTTTTGCACAGATGATATTCAATCAAAAAACGACAATCCTTTATTTTTACCAATGGGAAATTTGAATGGCATTTTTTCCTCGGGCAACTCTATCTGTATTCGGCTCATGACCCCGTATCGAAGCGCCTCGGGGGCGTGAGTTATCGAATGAGGCTCGTTTGACGCATCCTCGGGGCGTAATGGGTCGCAGATAAGCGCAGGGAGACATCTTGCAAGCTCTGTACATAGCGAGGATATATAAAGCTTTGGCGAACCGTTCTTTCCGCCAAGATACTCGCGAACGACTCTCCAGCCTGCCACACGTCTGTCGTCTGCGGCTACCATAGGCGGCATTCCTCGGACCGACTGCATTATCTCAAATCCGCTTCTTCCCGTGTCCTGACGCCTGTTCCAAAGGTCAGGAGAGGCTACCGCATATTCTATCTTCTCTCCTCTGCAAAACTCGGATATAGCCTCAGCGGCTTCACTGAGAGTGAGTCCGCTGACACAGAGCTCTTTTTTGCAATAGAGCTTTCCCTCCCTATCTATCGACATCATGAGCACTGCAAGCATGTCAAAACCGTAATCAAAAGCCAGAAAATTTTTGGTCGGTTGCGGAATAGCGCTTGGCAAACAGATGTGCACCTCAGGATTAAATTCTGTAAAGAACTGTCCCTCAAATACGTCCCATTTTCCATAAAGCCAAGCGTCCCTCAGCTTCGGTGGCAGGGATTCAAGCGCGCCCACATAGTTTGGGTCTGCACGGCAAAGCACCTCGTTATCGAAGACCTGCGCGGGAATAAAGGAATAATCGTCCGGATCTTCGTTTGTGCGAAACTCTCGGTCAACAAAAAGCCTTTTCACCCACGCATGCCCTATTCCGCCGGGATTGCACGTGAGGTACATTCGTCGGGGATAATCCCCAACGCCTCTGAGACACGCCTTAAATATCGAGAACTGATATTCGCTAAGCTGTGTCGCTTCGTCAATAGCTATGACGTCATACTCCTGTCCTTGATAGCGCAAAACGTCCCTGTCACACGAGCAATATCCGAGAAATATCTTACTTCCGTTAGAAAAATTCAGACTTTTGTTTCCCTCGCTATACTCAATGACAGCTCCGTACTCCCGAAGCATCGGAATTACGTGATTTGCCTTTAACTCGTCATACGTGCGCCTTACGAGCAGACATTTTATTCCCGAATATCTCAGGCACATTGCCACAAGCTTTCGTCTGAGCGCCCAGGATTTTCCGCCCCCGCGTGCGCCGCCGTAAGCGGTAAATCTTGTTCGAGCTCCAAAGAAAAGCTTTTGCCGTTCATTTGGCACCCCCCTTATTCGTATCTCGTGAACACTGTCCTGAGACTCTGTCATTTTCCGTCCTCCATAATGTCGTGGTCAAAAATTATCTTGAGCTGACCGTCACAAACCTGAGTTTTGGGGCTTTTTTCATAGCCTATCCATTTTTTCATATATGCGTTGAGCAGTGTTGGAGAGACCTCTGAATTGAGCGCCTCATCCTCAAACACCGCTTGTATCCGTTCAAACTCCAACGGATATTTTTCGGCAAGAGAGTCATACTCCCCTTCACCTATTTTGCAATATCTGCAAAATCCCGCCGCGTTTGGAAACCGTCGCTTTCCCTTTTTAGCGCTTCTTTTTGAATCCTCCTCCAAAGTCTCATAGCTTTCATAGCACGACCTTACGTATTCTTCGAGAAGCAGATATATCTCACCGTTTTTGCAGGCGGCTTCAAGTGATATTTCCTCCACACGAGCATCTCCTCCTTTCTCTCATCTGTGCAACCATATTTTACTACCCAAATTAGTCCCAAACAGTCCCACTTAGTCCCACTTAGTCCCACTTTTTGAATTTTTTTTTGGATTTTTTCGCATTTTTTAGATTTTTTCAAAAAAAAAGGAGCTAACTCACAAATGTGAATTAGCTCCTAAAAAATATAAATTTTAACTTTTCTAGCTAAGAGATAGCCTATCTCATATTTTTTATAACTTCAAAATTTCGATATCATTAAAATTCTTTATCATTTCTATCGAGTCTTCGCCGCATACGCACAAAAGGTAAGCCTCCCCGCCGCATCTGACACGGAAATGCGTCAGCTTATATTTTTCACACGCAGCCATAACGTCCAAGCCTCTCAATATGTCAGCTAGCGCCTCGCCCTCAGATTTTGCGATAGCCTCCTTAGCAGTCCATATCTTATAAAAAGCCTCTGATTGATATTCTCTTTCCTCGAGATACTCCCTCTCGTCACAAGAGAAAAATCTCTTCGCTATTCCCCTCAGGTCTCTATTCAGGCTTATCTTTTCTATATCGACACCTATCTTGTCCCCACACCCATATAAAGCCACAGACAGATTGCCAGAATGAGATATACTAAATCCGCCCGCGGCAGAGCGCTCAAACCTCGGCTTTCCACCGCTTTCCCTTATTATCAAGGAAGCAGAAACAAGCCGTTTGTCCAATATCTCCTTAAGCGCTATAAGTCCCCCAAGCGAGAGCGCCCTTGCGTCTCCGTCTTTGATATTCATAATCCTTTGCCTTTCGGCATATCCAAAAGCCTCAAAAAGACCTATCTTATCCGAATATACAAGCAGCTCGTCAATACTGCTCTCAAGCCGAGTAAAAATATTTAAAAACATCATAGCCGTCACAGATCAGATAAAGAGGCAAAGCAATATCGGGAGAAATATTGCGGGAACGTAGTTCATTACCTTTATCTTTGTAAGTCCCAGCATATTGAGCGAGAGTGCTACTATAAGCAGCGATCCCACCGCAGTCATCTCTGTTATTGCCGCTGTGCTTAAAAAAGGTTCTATCCAAGCCGCAAGAAGCGTGATAGCTCCCTGATATATAAGAACAAAAAAGGCCGAGAACATAACGCCGATACCAAGTGTGGTGGCAAAAACAAACGCCGATATCATATCTATAAGTCCTTTTGTGTACTGCATAGTATGGTCGCCGAGAAGACCGCTGTTAAGCGAGCCTACGATAGCCATAGAGCCTACGCAGAAAAGAAGCGAGGCTGTGACAAAGCCCTGCGCAATGTTTCCAAACCTTCCTTTAGTAGCCTTCTCAATGGAGTCTCCAAGATTGTGTATGCCCTTGTCGAGATTACAAAGCTCGCCTATAACCGCGCCTACCCCAATAGAAATTATCACTATTATTATATTTTTAGTACCGATAGCTCCCGTTACACCTATAAGAAGGACACAAAGCGCCATTCCTTTCATCAAAGCATCAGACACTCGATGCATAGCGCCTCCCTCGACGCCCGACTTCATAAATTGTTTTACCATAAGTCCGGCAAGCGAGCCGACGATTACCATAATACAGTTTACGATACTGCCCCAAAGAGAGAAGCCTGTTAAAGTTGCTATAAACTGAGTCATAAAAAACCTTTCAATATACACGATAAAAAACGCAGACCGATTTTATCGGTCTGCGAATCTTAAAAACTATTACTTATTGCCGAACATATCTCCGAAAAAGCCGTCAAGGAAATCTCCGGAAGCCTTTTCATTAGATGCTTCCTCTGCATCCTGCTCAGCCTTCTTCTCATCAGAACCGTTATCTTTCTTTGCAGCCTCGTAAGAATCATCGCCGGGCTTCTTCTCAAAGCCTGTTGCAACGATAGTGATTCTCATCTCATCCTCAAGCTCGGGATCAAAAGCAACACCCCAAATGATGTTTGCATCTGTGTTGCACTCCTCTGCGATCATGGTAGAAGCGAGTGTAACGTCCTCAAGTCCTACGTCGGGAGAAGCGTAAATGCTGATAACAACGCCGGTAGCTCCCTGAATAGATGTTTCAAGAAGCGGGCTGGAGATAGCCATTCTTGCTGCAACCTCTGCCTTGTCCTTACCTGTTGCGCTTCCAACACCCATGTGAGCAAGTCCGGAATTAGCCATAACAGATGTTACGTCAGCAAAGTCGAGGTTTATAAATCCGGGAACGTTTATAAGGTCGGAAATACTCTGAACACCGCGGCGGAGTATATCATCAACAGCCTCGAATGCATTGAAGAGAGTAATTCTTGTATCGGACACCTGCTTAAGTCTTTCGTTGGGGATAACTACGAGAGAGTCAACGTACTGGCTGAGCTCTGCAATTCCCTCAACTGCCTGATTCATTCTCTTTGCGCCTTCAAACTGGAAGGGCTTTGTTACTATACCTACTGTGAGGATATCCATCTCGTGAGCGAGTCTTGCAACAACAGGAGCAGCGCCTGTTCCTGTTCCGCCGCCCATTCCGGCAGTAATGAACACCATATCTGCGCCGTGAAGTATAGCTTTTATCTCCTCAAGAGATTCTTCGGCTGCGCGAGCACCGATCTCGGGTTTAGCGCCTGCGCCAAATCCCTTTGTGATCTTTTCACCTATTACGAGCTGGTTTGTCGCGTTGGAACGGTTGAGAGCCTGTCTGTCAGTGTTTATGGTTATAAACTCAACTCCCTGAATATTCTTAGAAATCATTCTGTTTACGGCATTATTTCCACCGCCGCCAACACCTATAACCTTTATACATACTCCGCACTCGCAGGTGTTATCGCGTTCAAAAGTCATTTACTTATCCTCCCAAATTTTACATTTAAAAAATTTTTTTGTGTACGTCTGTTACCAAGTACAATTTATACATATATATAATAATATATTTTTTAATATTTTGCAATACCTTTTTTAAAAATTAATTATATTTTTACAAATTTTTCTCTAAATTTTTCTCTATTTTACCAAATATTCGTATAAATTGAAAATCCACCCGAGTTTTTTATTTTAGCAAAAAATATGAGCGAGACAGTCCATCTGTCTCGCTCATATTCAATCATTCTTCGCTATAATCCATCACCGGAGCTACCGAAAAGCTGTTAGGATCTGAAACGTCTATTTTTGCTGATATACACTTCTTAAGTCTCGGGTCTGCAAGAGCAGTCTCGATTGCCGCAAGCTTCTCTTTCGTCTTCTCTGAGTTGCCCATATAAACGTCTATTTTCCCGTCTACCTGAATGTATATCTCAAATCTGTTGTCGATATCAACAAGCGTCAGCCTTGAAGTAAACATGCTCATACGAAGCACGCTCAAAAACTCCTCAACGAATTTTATCTCCAATTCATTCTCACCGTAAATGAGCTCAGAGCCCACCACAGCCGTCTTTATATTCGGAATGCACAGCTTTGGGACTTTTGAGTTTATAAACTTCGTATTATCGGCTGTCTCCTCAAGCACTCGCATATTTGCGTCGATCGCATAATAATCCCCGAATATCTCAATGTAATACTCGGCAAAAAACGAGTCTACGTTGATCTTTATCTTGTTCGGGAACTTGCTCTCGATCTTCACGTTATTCACATATGGACATTTAAGCTTTATACTGTGTATTATTTTCTCCTTGTCTATATCGTAAAGCTTATCGCCCTTTTTTAGTCCCGTAGCGTTTATTATCTCCTCGTTCTCGTAAGGATAATCGCCTGTTATCTCAAAAACAGATATCTTCATAAAACCTTTTATAAATCTTATGACGCCAAAAATGATAAGTCCGCACATAACAAGAAGCAAGAGAGCGCATATAAGCTTTCTTGTGTCTATTTCTATAACCTTTTCTTCGCGCTTTTCTTTTTTTGCCGTGCGTTTCATTTTTACCTCCTGTTATTTTTTCGATATAAGCTCTTTTATCTCCTTGTAGATCGTTGCCCCAACGTTCTCCACAGCAAAATCGGCTATATTGCGCTCAAGAGCGGCGCGGGCACCGGGAGAGTCGATAAGTCTGCCTATCTCTTTTGTAAGCACCTCTCCGTTCAGCTCTTTTTCTTCTATAAGCACTGCGGCGTCTGCGTCAGCAAGTATCTTCGCATTTTTATACTGATGATTGTCGGTCACGTTTGGCGAAGGAATTATCACAGCCGCTTTTTTCATCACCGCTATTTCAGAGAGCGTCATAGCTCCCGCACGGCAGATGACTATATCCGCCGCTGCCATAACTATCGGCATATTGTATATATAATCTGAAAGAATTATATTTTCCTTCTCGTTAAGCGCATATTCCCACATGGTTTTCTTTGCGTATTCAAAATCAAGCTTTCCCGTAGCGTGAAAATGCATTACCTCTTCACGCTTTGACGAAAGATCTCTCATAAGCTCAAGAGCCACCTCGTTGACTCTGTGCGCGCCAAGACTTCCTCCGCAGGAAAGAATTACCGTCTTTACGTAATCGGGGATACCGAGAATCTTTCTTGCCTCCGCCTTTGTGTAACGTCCAAAATCACAGCTTATAGGATTTCCCACCCTAACGGTCTTTGCTTTTGCGTTAAGCTTTTCGGCGGTAGAGGCAAAATTCGTCATTATAACGTCTACCTTGTCCTTAAGCTGTTTTACGGCAACTCCCGCAATGGCATTCGATTCGTGAACCATAGTAGGTATGCCCATCGACGCAGCCGCCTTAAGCAAGGGCCAGCAAACGTATCCGCCTGTTCCGATAACTATGTCGGGTTTAAATTCCTCTATTATCTTTTTCGCTTTTCTCGGAGAGGTCATAACAAGATATGCGGTCTTGATGTTTGAGAGCGAGAGCGAGCGTCTTATGCCCTGTATATTTATGTGATAGAGCTCGTATCCCGCCTTTGGTACAAGTCTGTTTTCTATTCCCTTTTTAGTTCCTACAAAGGCTATCTCGGAGTCGGGCTCATTTATTTTTATTATCTCGGCAATCGCAATAGCGGGGTTTACGTGTCCGCCTGTTCCTCCGCCCGTCATCAAAACTCTCATATCTCTACCTCCGTGTGTTATATCAATATTGCCCCGCCACCGTTTTTGGAAAGCGAGGCAAAATTATCATTGCTTCTGCGCTGAAAATCTTGAAAGTGAAAGTATTATACCCACCTCAAATATTTGCAGCATATTTGCCGTTCCTCCCGAACTGAAGAATGGCAGTGATATTCCCGTATTAGGCATTGAATTGGTTACAACGGCTATATTCATTGCCACCTGTAATGCTATCTTGAATGTGAGTCCCCATATAACGAGCGCGCTGAATTTGTCGGGCGCTCTCTGTCCTATCTTTATACCTCTCCATATGAGAAGCGCGAACAGGAATATAACGAGTGCCGCGCCTACAAAGCCAAGCTCCTCGCATATTATCGTAAAGATAAAGTCGTTCTGAGGCTGGGATACGTATCCGAATTTCTGTCGGCTTCCGCCAAGTCCAACTCCGAAAAATCCGCCCGAGCCTATCGCGTAAAGTCCCTGCAAAGTCTGCCAGGCATCTCCAAGAGGGTCTACCTTATCGATATTAAGCCATATCTGAACTCGGTCCATAGTATATCCAAACATAAATATGAACGCTACACCGACGACTGCTATAATTCCCAAAAATATAGCCAGCCACTTGATACGAGTTCCGCCGAGGAACATTACCATGACCCCGATAATTCCGACTATCATAAGTCCCGAAAGGTGCGGCTGAATGGCAATGAGCGCGCAAAGCACGCCTATAAGTATCATAGGGACGAGAAATCCGTGCTTGAAATCTCCCCCGACCTTGCGGTTCTGAGTTATTTCCTTATCGTATTTAGACATATATATGGCGAGCACCATAACGATAGCCATTTTGGCTATCTCTGAGGGCTGGATAGTGATAGGACCTATCGCTATCCATCTCTGCGCGCCTCCGCCCACCGAGCCCGCTACGATAACCACAAACAGCAGTATGACCGCGATAACGTAGCTCGCCGCCCCGAATATCTTCCAGAACCACGGACGCGCGAAGATAACGAACGGAACGGTAGCGACCACCGCTATTGCGGCGTATTGAAGATATTTTACAAGAAAATATGTAGACGAACCGTAATTCATCTCGGCATAGACGGCGCTCGCGCTGTATGACATAACAGCGCCAAAGCAGACAAGCATAGTCGCCAAAATGAAGAACCACATGTCTATACTGCCGCGTCTCAGCGGCTGAGGCTTTTCCTCGGGAAGAGCGCTTATCTGCTCTTTGAAGATAATATCATTGTACTGAGCGTCCTCACGCTTTTTTGCGCGGTAATCGCTTATAACTCTCAGTGCAAGATTTTGCTTTTTTTGAGCCTCATCTTCCTTTTTTATTTCATCAATAGAGTTGTCTTCCGGCGAAGCCTGATTATTTTTTTCGTTTTCCAATTCAGCCACCTCCGACAATTACTTAAAATTCACAAATTTTATATTCCAAACCACGAAAGAACACAAAGCAGAGCGGTTATAGAACTGAATATAACCACTATCTTGACTTCGCTCCAGTCGCATTTTTCAAAATGATGGTGTATCGGGCTCATTTTGAATACCCTTTTACCTCTCAGTTTGAAGCTCGTTACCTGTATAATTACAGAAAGAGTCTCAAGAACGTATATTCCGCCCGCTATAAGAATTATAAGCGGCTGATTTATAAGGAATGCCGCACCCGTTACGATACCGCCAAGAAAAAGCGAGCCCGTGTCTCCCATAAAGACCTTTGCGGGATGAGCGTTGAATATAAGAAATCCAACGAGAGCGCCTATAAGCGCGCCTGAAATAAGTGTGAGCGGAGCGCTTAACATATTAAGCGCCACAACCGCAAAAAAGATAGCTATAACAAGAGTTACAGAAGTAGCAAGACCGTCTATTCCGTCTGTAAGATTTGCGCTGTTTACCATACCTACTATAAGGAATATAGCAAATACGTAATAACCCCAACCAAGCTCAAGCGATATATCGGTAAAGGGTATCGGAAGCGAGGTGTCAAGATATCCGAGCAAATTAAGCGCCAGAACGTAAACTCCCGCAACTACCACCTGAAGGATAAACTTCTGGTGCGCCTTAAGTCCCTCGTTCTGCTTTTTGATAAGCTTACAGTAATCGTCAACAAATCCGACAAGCCCGTTTGCAAGCGCAAGACCGAGCGTAAGCGCAAGGGGAATAAGCTCATCTTGCTCATTTTTTATAACGTAGACGACCGTCATAAGAGCGATGGCTATCAGCATAGCCATAATAAAGCATATACCGCCCATAGTGGGAGTGCCCGCCTTGGACATATGCCATTCAGGTCCTTCCTCTCTTATCGACTGACCTATCTTGTGTCCTCTGAGTATCGGAATAACTATTTTTGAAATTATAACGGTAAGTATAAAGGAAATTACAGCTACCGTCGCAAAATTTACAAACAATTCTATACTAAACATTTTTATCTCCATTCCGCGCCCCATAACTGCGGAAAAATATTTCTAAGCGTAGATACCCACCACGCAAAATCCTAAGAAAAATCGAAAGCAAGTATCTTCAAACGAGAGCTCCTTTCGATTTTCCAATAATATTATGGCATAATAGCGCAATAATATTTTATTAACTTCCTCTGCTGTACTTTTTTCCCGCGCTCAAGTCAGAGCCTATAAGCTCGGATACCGTTACGACCTCATAACCCTGTTCGTGAAGGCGCTTCAGTATAATGACCGTGGCATCGTATGTACTGAGATAAATATCGTGCATAAGAACAATACTTCCGTCCGAAACCTGTGACATAACGTTATTAACTATTATTTCGAGATATTCACTCTTTGTGGCTTGATCGGTATTATCGTAATACTTATATTTCCAATCCTCAGAATCAACGCTCCACATAATAACCGAATATTTAGACTGTCCGACGCGTGTATCGGTTATTTTACCTCCAACAGGACGCATAAGCCGAACCGAGCTTTTCGGAAGCACATTTTTTATTGCTGACTCGGTTTTTTTAAGCTCCTCTTTATAAATAGTATCACTGCAAGTATCATAATAATTAGCGTGTGTATAGCCGTGTATGGCTATCTCATTTCCTTTCTCCGCCGCATACTTTACAGCAGACGCTCCGTTATATTCAGTGCCGTCAACTCTGTCGCCGACCACAAAAAAAGTAGCGTTGTACCCATATTTCGACAGCTCGTCAACGATATCCTTCGTTCTTACGTTATGAGGACCGTCGTCAAAGGTCAAGGCTACCCTTTTTTTGCCGCTGCCGTTTTTCTTAGCGCCCGAAGCTTGCGGTGTTCCCATAACTGCAACGAATTCGTCATCGCCAAAATCATCGCCGCTGTCTTTATTATTCTTCTTTTCGCATCCGACCATTCCAAGCATTAAGCTGAGAAAGAGACAACTGACGCGCAAAAGAATTTTTCTTTTTTCCTTTGCTTTATACATCTTTATAAACTTTGATTAAATCTCTGATTTTGATATTCTGTCTTTGTTATCCTTGAGGTATGCGAGAATTCTTTCAGCCGCCGCGCCTCTGCTTGCCTTAACAAGCAACACGTCTCCCGCTCTGATGCTTCCAAGTATCATCTCACCGCTGAGAGAAGGATTTTTTATATCGTTATTGCGGTAAATATTCTCGTTCAGAACTCCGCCAAGCACAGCCCCGCCCTCTATATGATCCGCCGATCTTGCGAAGGTATAAAGCAGACTTCCGCCCATACGCGCAAATTCTATTCCTATATCCTCGTGAAGCTTTTCGGCAGTTTCGCCAAGCTCATACATATCGCCAAGCACTGCCGCCATTCTGCCGCCCTGTCTCTCCTTTATATCACGCATAACGCTTATAGCCGCGCGCATAGATTCGGGACTTGCGTTGTAGCAGTCCTCGATAACGGTAACACCTTCGAGCTCGTAAATATTCTGTCTCATACCGACAGGCTTGAAATTGCCAAGACCTCTCATTATAGTCTCGTCGTCAAGACCCATACGCACACCTACCGCATATGCGAAAAGAGCCGCGTAAACGTTGTGCTTTCCGAGAGCAGGGATAGTTACCCTTCTGACTACCTTTTTGTTGTATATGACCTCAAATTTCGTGCTGACAAGATTGCTTCTGATGTTTACAGCGCGAAAATCCCAGTCCTTGTTGTCAATTCCCACGTAAACGGGAGTAATGTTCGGATTTTCATATTCACGAAGCAGGGGTTCGTCTCCGTTAAGGAGCAGAGTTCCGCCCGCCTTAAGTCCGTTATCT
>JAZOLQ010000043.1:0-3748 GCA_045653185.1 Eubacteriales bacterium | reverse complement strand
AGACCTACGTAAAGAGAGAACCCAATATAAAGACAGGCTGGCTCTCCCGCTACTCGAAGCTTGTCAGCGGTGCTGAAAACGGCGCTGTTATGAAATAATAACGAGAAAGGATGCCGTAAGGCAAGTTAAAAAGACAACGCGAAATGAACAACGTAAATAAGTATACAAGACAGTTTTTTCCTGCTCCCGCAGGCGAGATGAAGTGGACGAAAAAGAATTATATAGAAAAGCCTCCCGTATGGTGCTCGGTTGACCTCCGTGACGGAAATCAGGCGCTTATGATTCCCATGAGCCTTGAGGAAAAGCTTGAATTCTTCAAGCTTCTCGTAGAGATCGGGTTTAAGGAGATCGAGGTCGGATTCCCCGCGGCATCCGACACAGAGTACAAGTTTTTGCGCACTCTTATCGAGGAAGATCTTATTCCCGATGACGTTACAGTGCAGGTGCTCACGCAGTCGAGAGAGCATATAATCAAAAAGACCTTTGAGAGTCTCAGAGGCGCAAAGAACGCTATCGTGCATCTTTACAATTCCACTTCGGTGGCTCAGCGTGAGCAGGTATTCAAGAAGTCGAAGCAGGAGATAATCGATATCGCGGTGGCAGGCGCAGAGCTTTTCAACAAGTATAATGCCGAAAACGGTAATAAGTACCGCTTTGAGTACTCTCCCGAGTCCTTCACGGGTACTGAGCCCGAATTTGCGCTTGAGATATGCAACGCAGTCCTTGACGTATGGAAGCCCACAGCCGACAGAAAGGTAATAATAAACCTTCCCGTTACGGTTCAGGTGTCTATGCCTCACGTATACGCAAATCAGGTAGAGTATATGTCTGAAAATCTCAAATACCGCGAGAACGTTCTTATATCTCTTCATCCCCATAACGACAGAGGCTGCGCGGTTGCCGATACCGAAATGGGTATTTTGGCGGGCGCTGACAGAGTTGAGGGAACACTTTTCGGAAACGGTGAGAGAACAGGTAACGTTGATATCATCGCTGTTGCACTTAATATGTTCTCGCAGGGAGTTGATCCCGGACTTGACCTTAGCGATATGCCCCGCATAACAGAGGTATACGAGAGAGTTACCCGTATGCACGTTTATGACCGTACGCCTTACGCGGGCAACCTTGTGTTTGCCGCATTCTCGGGCTCGCATCAGGACGCTATCGCAAAGGGTATGAAGTGGCGTCAGGATCACAATTGCGCGCACTGGACAGTACCTTATCTTCCCATCGACCCCGAGGACGTCGGAAGAAGATACGAAACAGACGTTATCAGAATCAATTCTCAGTCGGGCAAGGGCGGAATCGGATATCTGCTTGAGCATAACTACGGATACGTTCTTCCTTCCAAGATGCGCGAGAACGTCGGATATACCGTCAAGGGTTATTCCGACCGTTCGCACAAGGAGCTTACTCCCGACGAGGTCAGAGATATATTTGCTAACGAGTATATCAATATTTCCGCTCCCGTTGTCGTTCTTGACTACCACTTTGTCAGAAAGAGCGACAGCATGAAGGCTATCCTTACGCTTGATACCGACGAGGGACACATCGACGTATCGGCAAGCGGTAACGGACGACTTGACGCGGTAAGTAACGCGCTTATGAAGCATCTCGGCATTGAATATTCCAACCTTACTTATACAGAGCACGCTCTCTCAGTAGGCTCGACCTCCGCGGCTGTAACCTACGTCAGCGTAACCTTTGGTGACGGAACTGTAAGCTGGGGAGCCGGTGTTCACGACGATATTATTTCGGCGTCCATCAACGCTATCGTATCGGCGATAAACCGTAAACTTTTGTCTAAATAATCATAATTAAGAGGTGATATAAATGGCTATGACAATGACACAGAAAATACTTGCGGCGCACGCAGGTCTTGACTCTGTGAGAGCAGGTCAGCTTATTATGGCAAAGCTTGATATGGTACTCGGAAACGATATCACGTCTCCGGTTGCTATCAACGAATTCAAAAAGAGCGGATTTGACGCTGTATTTGATAACGAAAAGATATCTATGGTAATGGACCACTTTGCGCCCAATAAGGATATCAAGGCGGCAGAGCAGTGCAAGCAGTGCCGTATGTTCGCGAAGAGCTTTTCGATAAAGAATTATTACGATGTCGGAGAGATGGGAATTGAACACGCCCTTCTTCCCGAAAAGGGACTTGTTGCTCCCGGTGAGGCTGTTATTGGAGCTGATTCTCACACCTGTACCTACGGTGCGCTCGGCGCATTCTCTACCGGTGTAGGAAGCACTGACATGGCTGCGGGAATGGCAACGGGTGAGGCTTGGTTCAAAGTTCCTTCGGCTATAAAATTCGAGCTTCTTGGTGAGCTTCGTCCCTTTGTATCGGGTAAGGACGTTATACTTCATATAATCGGTATGATAGGCGTTGACGGCGCGCTTTACAGATCTATGGAGTTCACGGGAAGCGGTCTCAAGTCGCTTTCTATGGACGACAGACTTTGTATGGCTAATATGGCTATCGAGGCGGGCGCTAAGAACGGTATTTTTGAGGTTGACGAGATAACCCTTGAATACGTAAAGGAAAGAGTTACAAGACCGTTTACCGTATATAAGGCAGATGACGATGCCGAGTATGACGAGGTATACAAGATAGATCTCTCAAAAATAGAGCCCACAGTGGCTTGTCCGCATCTTCCCGAAAACACTAAAGAAGCGAGAGAGCTTTCCAATATCACACCCGATCAGGTAGTTATCGGCTCTTGCACCAACGGCAGACTTTCCGATATGAAGTCGGCGGCAGAGATACTCAAGGGCAGACATGTGGCAGAGGGTATCAGGTGTATCATTATTCCCGCAACTCAGAAGATATATAAGGATTGTATAGCTCTTGGTTATATCGACACCTTTATAGACGCGGGATGCGTTGTCTCCACCCCCACATGCGGTCCTTGCCTTGGCGGATATATGGGAATACTTGCCGCAGACGAGATCGCAGTGGCAACGACTAACAGAAACTTTGTCGGACGTATGGGACACGTTACCTCAAAGATATACCTTGCAAGTCCCGAGGTCGCGGCGGCTACCGCCGTAATGGGAAAGATATGCGATCCCAGAGACGTAAAGTGAGAGGAGAGTCGTATGAATACTAAAGGATACGTACATAAATACGGAGATAACGTTGATACCGACGTTATAATTCCCGCAAGATACCTCAATACATCTGATGCGGCGGAGCTTGCTTCTCACTGTATGGAGGATATAGATAAAGACTTTACCAAAGAGGTAAAGACAGGCGATATTATCGTTGGCGGAGCTAACTTTGGTTGCGGCTCATCGCGTGAGCACGCTCCTCTTGCGATAAAGACTTCGGGTATCTCGTGCGTTATAGCAAAGACCTTTGCGAGAATTTTCTTCAGAAACGCAATAAACATCGGTCTTGCGATACTTGAGTGCCCTGAGGCAAGCGAGAAGATAGAGAACGGAGACGAGGTCTCTATCGACTTTGACACGGGTCTTATAACCAATCATACTAAGAACGAGACCTATAAGGCAGAGCCCTTTCCGGATTTTGTGAAGAATATTATAAGATCCGACGGACTTCTTAATTCTATAAAAAATAAGTAAGAAGGTGTTTTGATGAACAAGAATATAACAGTGCTCAAGGGCGACGGAATAGGACCTGAGATAGTAAACGAGGCTATAAAGGTTCTTGATAAGGTGTGTGAGAAATATTCGCACAGCTTCAGTTATACAGAGGTGGATATCGGCGGATGCAGTA
>JAZOLQ010000042.1:0-10481 GCA_045653185.1 Eubacteriales bacterium | reverse complement strand
AGATATATGTAACCAAATACAATATATATAGATAGTATTGTATCACAGTGATCGCTTGTTGTCAAGAAAAAGTTATCAGATTGACGATTATAAATGACAAATTTTTCAAAGCCTCTGATTAAGGCGAGCAAGCAAAAATTGTAACAAAAAATTTACAATCTCTTGAGTTTTCAGCAAAGTGTAATTTTTGGGTGGAAATCGGTTGACAATTATAGCCAGCCGTGATATAATACATTATAAAATCTTGAATTCTCAATTTCTCGATATAGAGAATAATACGCTGTTGGAGTGGGGCTGTCATGTCATTTACATTGCTTTCTGTTGTTATTATCGCCATGGCGGTAATCATCGTATATAGACAAATGCGAAAAGGTTATAAGCACGGCTTATCAAGATCGTTGATTCATTTGGCGACCTTGCTTTGCTGTGCTATTTTTTCTGCCCCGATCTCAGCTTTGTTGGCAAAGCTGCTGGTTAGATTTTTGCTTAGTTTGCTTGAGGGTATTGGGTGGCTCGACTTTTTGAGCGGCTCGCTTTCTGCGCTGACCTTGGTGGTCGAGCTTATGATGTCTATGATCCTCGCGGTCTTGCTCTATCTCCCCGTATTTTTTATTTTTAAATTTCTCCTTCGTATGTTGCTCAGGTTTTTGAACGCTGTACTGAGAGTAAAACGTGTTAAAAAAGTGAAAAAGAACCTGCCGGAATATTGCTCTGAGGAGCTTCCGTTTTACCTTCGTCACGATAGGAAGCTCGGCGCGGGTATAGGCGCTTTTTCGGGCATTATTCTTGTTATCGTGATTTTCATGCCCTTGATGGGAATTTTGAAAACGGCAGACGATATCGTCGATACTCTTGCAGAGATATCTTACGTCGAAACGATAAATAAATCGTCAAGCGCAAAGCTGCTTAATACATACGCCAACGATGCAGCGGGAACAGTTCTTCACGCCAGCGGCGGACGAGTTCTCTATGACCTGACAGCGCAGGTATATTACAAAGGCTATTCTACGACGATGAATAAGGAGATAGAAGCTGTTCGCTCGCTTCATGTAGTGGATAGCTTCAATGAGATACGCAGCCACGGCAAGATCGATTCGACTACCATCGAACTGATTTGTGGTATTTTGGACGATCTGCATAGGTCGCTTTTCTTGCGGATCGTGGTGTCGGATTTTCTTGGAGATGCATCGCAGCAATGGCTGCAATACGAGGAATTTCTTGGTATTGAACGACCGGATATTGGAGGCTATGGGGCGGTGAACGACCTTTTTGACTCGATCCTTTTCGTTTGCTCCAGCA
This sequence comes from Eubacteriales bacterium, assembly GCA_045653185.1. GTDB lineage: Bacteria > Bacillota > Clostridia > Oscillospirales > CAG-272 > HGM12713. Next base: position 9,182 of record JAZOLQ010000042.1, on the reverse strand, counting down.
CGACGCTGGAAACTTACGAGGCAGACTTCAAAACGATCCTCGGAGTCTTTGGTATCCTCACGGAATATACAGATACCTTTGAGAGCGACGATTATCAAACCTTTATGACAGAGTTCGTTGAGGGAGATGCCTTGGACCGCATCGAGAACGAGTTGAAGAAAAATCCTCGCATGAGCATGCTTGACACTTCGATCGACGGATTGCTCATGGACGTTATCGCAACGGAATTGTCCTCTCTGCCGCTTGACATAGAGGGGTCGCACGGAGTTTACTCCAGCATTGCGGATGCCTTGAACAGTTCGCGTAACTTGGAGGGCTCGGTGAAAAAAACGGCTGTCTCCAATGCTGTTGCCGACAGCTTTGCAGAGCAGGGCGTATATCTGCCGCCTGTGATGGAGGACCGTATCGCTTCGATATTGATGGAAAACATTCCTACTGACGGATACATTACAGAGGAACGACTCAAGGACTACTTTGAGGGTCATATGAGTGAGACCGAGGCTGAGTGAAATAAGGAGCTTGACACTGAAAGCCGAGTAGGATAGACGATATGAATATGTGAATAGATGAAAGGGGAATATCCATGGCCCAAACTATACAATCAATTCTTTCGAGTGTCGTAGGCGTATTGGGATTGATACTCTACTATATCCTTATGGTGATCGCGATGCCAAAGATACTGAATAATCATTCTTCGATCCGCACTACTTCGGACCGAGGGCTGAAAAAGTTTCTTTATCCGAATGGGAGAGCAGTCGTTTATGAAACACATCCCAACATTCGCAAGTACGTGCCTCAATACCTTCTCTATACGGAGGACGGTTATAAATATCTCACCTGCAAGCTGGATGAAAGCGTGAAGCATATTGAGTATTCGGTGGTTATGTTTAACAATCGCGACCGCGTCCTTGACGTAATAGAAGTAGACGAAAGGAATATTTCCTCCGAGGAGAGCAGGCGCGTGATGTTGCATTCGGATACCTCTTACATAGCGCTTAGCTTGAATAAGGTCAACGGCATTGCGCTGAAACGCGATACCCTCATGCAATGCCATTTTTGGCAGCTGGGAGTCTATTCTGCTGCCATAGCCGTAGTTGGATTTGTGGCAATGTTCCTCTTTTTGAAAATGGTAGAAAATTACGATAAGACATGGTTACATATGGGAATTGTAAATCTCATCAGTTGGAGAGAATTGATACTTCCTTCTGTTGCGATCGCTTTGATAGTTGGGTTCTTGGTGTTTCGTCGTAACCTCAAAAAAGGAGTACGGTGGTCGAAATGAAATTTAAAAAGCAAACACTGATTTTAAAAGGGCTTTACGGTCATGCGCAGACACATGGGTATTTTACCGTGCAGGAATATATTATGTTGGAGCAGGAGGGCAAGCATTGTTTGCTGGTGCGTTTCCAAAATGAAATGAATACGACCGTTCATGAGATTCATTTCATGCTCAAGCAGTTCAATGCGGCGGGAAAAGAGATCGGACGGATCAAGCTCCACTATTCCGATTTGGAAATACGCCCCGGTACGAAATATTGTACCGAGCAGGGAATTGTTATCGATAAGAATTGTGTGGATTGTATAGTTCAGATCCAATATTTGATTGGAGACAACATCAAATATATTTTCCGAAAGGGCGTAGTCACCGAGCATTACGATCCGCGCGGCTATATAAAAAAAGAGCCCGTTCGTTCAAAAACGAGCTATATTACTGTTCGACGCAAAAATATTGGCGGAGGAAAGTTTTTTGTTTGGATCGCTTTACTTTCTCTCGTTTTGGCGTTCGTATTTCTTGTGGCGCTTATCTATCACGCCAAGGAGATCTACGGAAGTCAACTTTTATTTTGCGAGAACATAAGAGGTTTTTTGCAATCAATATAGTATAGAACCATTGCGTAAGTCAGGAGTTCATCATGCAGAAATACAGCAATAGGATAAAAAATTTAAATGACGGGCAGAAGATACGTATTCTGACCGGCTTGGGAGACCTCTCCGGCAAGGATATGAAAAATCTTGGCATTCCGACGCTCAGGATAGGAAATATGAAGGACTACGCGCGAGACGTGTATCCGCATACTACCTCTCTATCACACGCGTGGAATACGGGACTTTGGAAGGATGTCGCCTCTGTAAAGGTAAATAAGCTGGCCGAGGATGGCGTACAATTTGCCGTTGCCCCGGGCGCTAAGATAAAGTTATCTCCATATCGCAAGGAAACGACGGAAGATCCTTATCTTGCGGCGGCACTTTCGGGGTCATATCTTTCGGCAGCAACCGATGCGAAAATGACGGTCGGCGCGTCAGGCTATTACGTGACCGAATGCGATGCCGCATGGCTGGATGCCGAGCCTGATAACCGAATATTGAACGAATACGTGGCGCGTCCCTATCGTATGGCAAAGAATATGGCCTTGGGAAGCGGCGTAGTCACTGACATTCGTTATCCAAATAAGGCGTATGAAAATACTTGCGAATATATTCAGAGTTTGATACTCGATGAAACCGAATTTCTTGTTTGCGAGCACGCAAACGATGATAATACGGTGCAGTTGATCGCCTCGGGTGTTCTTTGCCTTCATGCATCTTCCAATGCCTTGAGCTCTGCTTTGGCTAGATATCGAAAGATGAGAAAGCAGATCGATGAGGGCAGGGATGTTACAATATTCCAATTAGACGAGGCTGTCAAAAAGGGTAAGGCGATCTCGGACGAGGTGATAGATCTCGCTGTTACACGTGCCTTGGATTTTATTTTCGCTTGTACAAAGGATGCGGAGACTCGCAAGCGTACCGAGGATGAAGAGAACGCGCTTGCTCTGCAGGCTACCCTTGAATCCACGGTGCTTTTGAAGAATAAAAACGCTCTCTTGCCCTTGCATAAGAAGACCTCTGTGGCGATTATCGACGCCTTTGCCTCGGGTGAAGGAGAAACCGAGCTTGGCAAGGCTCTGGCAAAGCAATTGAGGGCAGAGGGCTTTGAGAGGGTTCGATTTAAGAGAATGTCGCTCGAGAATGGAAGACAAGCTAATCTTGATCGTATTCTGCCTCTTTGTCAAAATGCTGAGGTAACAGTGTTGTTGCTCGGTTCGGGCTATGAGGCTGAGAAGCATATACATCAAACTGAAAAGCTCACTCTGCCGCCGGAGCAACTCTATCTGGCAGAGAAGCTAGAGGAAGCATCGACTCATGCGATAAGCGTTATCCTTTCGGAGCATGGCACGGATGTAGAGTTTACAAGATCCTTTGAGGGCGTGCTTTTTGCGCCGTTGCCGGTCAAATATTCGGCAGAGTCCTTGGCAAAAATTCTTTGCGGCGCATATAATCCATCGGGACGTTTGGCATATACACTTTACTCGGGCACAGAAACCTCTTTGAAAAAGGGAATGGGATACCTTCACAACGTGGGAATGAAGAGCGGTCCTTTTGTGGGATATCGCTATTATGACACCGCAGGACTTCGAGTTGGATATCCTTTTGGACACGGTCTGTCCTATTCGAACTTTTTGTATTACGATCTCGAAATCTCCGAGGATTCGGTATCCTTCAGCGTGCAAAACTGCACAGACGTGGCGGGCACGGAGGTTGCGCAGATCTACGTTGGGATAGAGGAGTCCTCGATTATTAGACCTAAAAAAGAGCTTTGCGGATTTGCAAAGGTAGAGCTTAAACCCTTTGAGAGAAAGATGATCACGCTCAAAATCGATCTGCCAACCGTATTTTACGGTGATGAATTTGTTTTGGAAAAGGGAAGATATTCGGTCTACGTCGGCGCTTCTGTTTCGGATCTTCGCCTCAAGGGAGGATTGTATGCAGGAGAGGCCGTACTGGAGAAGGATGGAGAGAGACTGTCGGATTATTTGCAGTCGCACTCCAATATTTTGAATGACAATTATACGTTGGAGGCAAATTACAGCGTTATGAAAAAAGGAATTACAAATATCGTGGCGGGGGTCGTTTCTCTCGCATTGGCCATTGCGTTGGCCGCATTTAATATCACAATGCATGCGTCATCTATGGTGCTTGGCATTATTTCGGGCATTTTGGCGGTGGGATCTATCCTGTTCTTTATCGTAGAGGTGGTAGAAAGAAGCCATATGCATACGGAAAATCGCAAAAACATAAATAAGGCAAACGAAGAACACTTTGAAGGCGCGGAACAGATCCCTGTTCTTAACATTGATAAAATGTTCAGTGAAGCCTTTGATATCGTTGAGGAGGAAGAAGACGATCATCCTCACCATATAGTAGATTCGGACGGAGAATTCGATTATTCAGAGCTTATCGATACAAAGCTCCTGCTTCGTGATGCGGTAGCGGAATTTAATCGCTTTGCTGCTGAGAGAGGCTATAAAATGGGACATGGCGTGACCGAAAATCTTTTCGCCTCGCTTTCCGTCTCAAAGCTTTTGATACTGGACGGACTTTCATCCGAGGAATTCGAGCAATTTGTGATGTTGATTTCTGAGTATTTTGAGTGCGCTCTTTGCCTTGACACACTTAAGTCCTCGAGTGGCGGCTCAAGTATTTTCTTTGAGCGCGATGCCGAGGGGTACGGCGCTAAGAAAAATATTTTCCAAGCTATTGAAAATGCGGCAGAAGATCATTCCCGCGTTTCAATTTCGGCGGCTGACGGCGTAAGTGTCAATAATATCGTCGAGTGGCTTACACCCGTGATGAGATACGCAAGATCACCGAAGCATAAGAATATGATACCTATGCGTGATTTCTACGGTGAGAAGCTGAGCTTCGTGATCGGCACAAACCTGTGGATGCTTTTGCGCCTTTCGGATCTCGACACGGTGGATATGCTCCCCGTCGAGACGGTGAAGTTTGCGCCTGTTGTCAACGTTTCGTTTGTGAAGTGTCCTGTTTCGGACGATTTGTCTGTTTCGCACGGATTTGGCTCGTATCAGTTCCACTATATGCTTTCGCAGGTCAGAGGAAAGTATGAGGTTTCCGAGGAGACATGGAAAAAGGTTGACAAGTTGGAAAAATACGCTACGCAGCACGGCGAGTATCGCATTGGCAACAAGCTTTGGCTGGATATTGAAAAGCAGATGGAGCTCTTGCTCTCCTGCGCAGTAGATTCGGATGAAGCGACCGATATGATGTTGGCAACAAAGATTCTGCCTTCTATGAGTGTGTCGTTAAACGGTAAACTCGGTGAAGAGGATAAGACGGTACAGCAGATGGTAGAATTTATCTTTGGTATCGACCAGATTGAGAATTCAACGCGTTATCTTGAACGTTTGGAGCAGAAGAAGGATGAAATCAAGAAAGCAGCTGCCGAGGAAGCAGTTGTTGAGGAAGCAGTAGCCGAGGAAGCAGTAGCTGAGGAAGCAGTAGCCGAGGAAGCAGTAGCCGAGGAAGTAACTTCCGAAGAAGCATCTGTAAAGGAAACTCCCGCAGAGTAAAAAAGCTGCAAGGGATTTTTCTGCAAGATATATAAAGTGAGAAAATCGCAAAAGAAAAAAGAGTGAAGGAGCACGGAACATGAATATCGGTGTTTGTTCTATATTGACAGATCTACCAAATATTCTTACGTCTAAAACCGCCATTATCGTATATATCGGGGTCATTCTCTCGTCGCTTTTTGTACTGATGGTTATGTTGATGGTGAAGGAAAACAACAAGAAGCCCACGGAGTATAAGATAGTTGGAGACATCAATATTGGCTCGCCCAAGTTGTCATCTGAAAATCAGGCGAAAGAGGAAGAGAAGAGGGAGCAAGAGAATCGCGGGCAGAGATTTTGCATGCTTAGCGAGATAGAGAGCAAGCGGGATAGCTACGGGCACGCGAGCTATGATAAGGATATCACGCTGGAAGGGCTTTGTAACGACTTTCGCAACTATGCGGCAAGCCGATTGAAGCTGTACTATGAGATATCGGATATACGCCGTTTTATCTCCGGACTTGCGCTGTCGCACATTATAATACTGCAGGGTATGTCGGGAACAGGAAAGACGTCGTTGGCGCACGCCTTTGGATCGTTTATCGACAATCCGTCAACGATCATACCGGTCCAGCCGATGTGGAAGGAAAGAACCGACCTTGTAGGATATTACAACGAATTTACGAATAAATTTAACGAGACGCTGCTGCTTGAGAAGATGTATGAGGCGAATTACAGCGACGACGTATATATCACGGTATTGGACGAGATGAACATCGCGCGAATAGAGTATTATTTTGCAGAGTTTTTGTCGCTGTTGGAGCTGCCGAATCCCGACGAGAGATATATCGACGTAGTGGCAGACAAATGGGAGAATGACCCATCGCAGCTTAAGGACGGACGAATCAAGCTTCCGCCAAACATGTGGTTTATAGGAACGGCAAACAACGACGACTCGACGTTTGCGATTTCGGATAAGGTATATGACCGAGCAATGATATTGAACCTCGATACAAAGAGCGAACGGTACAATGCGCCGAAGACCGACAAGAGATATCTTTCGTGCGCGAAGTTCAACTCACTCGTAGAGGAGGCAATGGAGGAATATCAGATAAGCAGTCGAAACATGAAGCGCCTAGAGCAGCTTGACCGCTATTTGATCGACCATTTCCACATCACGTTCGGAAACCGAATCATGAAGCAGATACGTACGTATATTCCCGTATATGTAAGCTGTGGAGGAGAGGAGCTTGAGGCGCTTGACGACATTTTGGCAAAGAAGGTCATCCGCAAGCTTGAGACTCAGAACCCCATATATCTGAGAAATGAAGCAGATGCTCTTGTAGAGTACATCAACGAGCTGTTTGGCAACGATAAGATGACACTTTGCAAGGACTATATACATAGATTGGAAAGAAACGCGTAACCGAGGCTCACTGTTGGGTCTCGTCCTAAAAAAGACCGAAGGAATGGTGGTATGAATCACTTAGACGTTTACTATCGCGCGCTGTCCGATTATAGACAGCAGACACTGGCTGACCACAGCTGTACCTCTCTCAGAAACGCTGTTGCGTCAGCTGATTCCGAACAGGATAAGATCGTCATCACACGCTCGATCTGTACCATTGAAAACGATTGGGTCGATGCGATCGAGAAGGGACTTATACATATTGAGAAGGCGCTCAAAGAGGAAAGACAGTTTATTCGATCGAACGGCGAGGTCGTTCCGATCGAAAAGGTAAAGAATGTTTCCCGCGAATCAATAACGCATTTGGCGAAGCACAGCAATTTGATAACGCAATACGAAGAGGGGGATGATATTGTTCCCGAAAAGCTCTATACCGTAGAGCGTCTTAGCGACTTTGCCGTTTACGAAAATCGCTTTCTTTACATGTTGCTCTACTTTTTGCGTACCTTTATCACGATAAGATATAACGAGATACTTGAGCTGAGCAACAAGTACGATGCCGATATATCCTTCAATAAGAAGGTCGTATGCGGAAAACAAAAGATAACGTATACCTTGTCAATGCATGACGTCAAGCGTGACGATCCGTATTTGAAGGAGATCAATCCCGCAAAGGACATCATCGACCGTATCCACCTACTGTTAAAGACGGTCATAGCATTTCTGAATACCCCTTTGATGCAAGAGGTATCCAAGGTATCCATGTTGAAGCCCCCGATCACCAAGACTAACGTTCTGAAAATGAACAACAACTTCCGCGGTGCAGTGGCGCTTTATGAATTCATCATGGCATACGACAAGAAGGGCTATACCATAGAGCCGATGAACATGAGCCTCGCTCCTCTTGAGGAAGGCTTTGCCGATGAGCTCTCTGAGGCGACAGGTCTTTTGTCCTTCTTGACCTACAAGCGCGCATTGGGGCTTGACAAGCCGTTGAGAGAGTCCTATTTGCGTGAGGAAGAACGCAGGAAGGTAGAGAAGATCAGGCAGAGAAGCGATCGAATTGATGCGCTCAAGAGAAGACTTGCAAATTCTGAGATCAGCATTGAAGAATATACGCTTACGCTTGAAGACCAGCTTCGCGAGCTTACAGGTCAGGCGGACCGCGCCGAAAAGCTTGCCGACGATTTGGAAGCAGAGCGCGAAAAGACTGCGCAGCTAACCAAGGAAGTGGAGACGCTGAACAAAAAGATCGAATCGCTGTGCGAGGAGATCGAGGAGATGAAGCAACGTCATTTCGAGGAGCTCCAGCGCTTGAAGCAGGAGCATGAGGACGAAATGCACGAGCTGATCTTGGCGCACGAGGCGGCAATGCAGGAGTGCAAGCAGCGTTACGAGAAGGAGATCGCCGAGCTTAACGAGAAGCATACGCAGGAGATCGCCGAGCTCAATGAAAAGCACGCCGCCGAGATATCCAATCTCAAGGCCGAGCATGAGCAGGCTGTTGATAGCTTGAACAAAATGCACGCGGAGGCAATGCAAAGAGCGCGCGATGCCGCGGCGGAGGCAGCGCAAAGACACGAGTCTGAGCTTTCTCAGCTCCGCGAGAGCGCAAGAGAAAATCTCGAACGTATTCAAACGGCGCACAGAGAAGAAGTGTCCGATATGCAGGGACGCTTGGATACAAGCAATACCGACCTTGAACAGCTTCAAAATAAATACGATGCTTTGCTTGAGGATAACCGCATGATGCAAGCGCGTGTCAAGGCATTGGGCGGTATTAACGAAGGCTATTTGGATCGCGAGCGCTTTGATGAGCTGGAGAGAGAGTATTTGGCGTTCACAAAGCTCTATAAGCAACAGTGGGCGCAGACAAAAAAGAAAATCAAGCAACAACATTTGAACATAAACAACCTTAAGCCTCAAAAGGAGAAAAAGGCAAAAAAAGAGACAGACAAGGGCTCTGATGCCGACAAATAAAAAAGATGCGTAAACAGATAAAATGGATCGTGCTACTGACGATCATATTGATTGCGGGCGGTCTTTTGATCTATGCCCTGACCCGAACGGTATTTCAAGATAGAGATACCCTCTTCGGTACTAATTTCATAATGACCGAAACGATGACGATCTTGGTTATATTCGCGCTTGCAGTTCCTGTCCTTTTGATCGCTCTTCTTTTGCTCATCGTATGTACGGAGGAAAAAGAGGATACGATCATGGCAAATTTCAGCGGTGTAGAGGGTAATACTACCCTTGCATCATCTGAAAATCAGGCGAAAGAGGAAGAGAAGAGGGAGCAAGAGAATCGCGGGCAGAGATTTTGCATGCTTAGCGAGATAGAGAGCAAGCGGGATAGCTACGGGCACGCGAGCTATGATAAG
>JAZOLQ010000041.1:0-3441 GCA_045653185.1 Eubacteriales bacterium | reverse complement strand
TTTTCGTAATAGTAGCGCAAATGGAAGAAGAACGCGTTACGAAGCTTACCGTTCTCGTAGAAGAAGTAGAGGACGAGGACGAAATAACCGACTAAATAAAAAACGAGACCGCTTCATATTGAAGAGGTCTCGTTTTGTTTGTCTATTCAGCTTGTGAGTTTTTTGGTTTTTTCAGAACAAGTGGGTTTGTGCCGAATTAAGTGTATTATTCCCACTCTATCGTTCCAACGGGCTTGGGTGTGAGGTCATAGAGGACACGGTTGATTCCTTCTACCTCGTCGGTGATTCTGTAAGTTATCTTGTGGAGAATCGCATAGGGTATCTCCTCAACCGTTGCGCTCATAGCGTCGGTCGTATTTACGGCGCGGATGATAGCGGGCCAGCCTTCATAACGGCTTTCGTCCTTAACCCCTACGCTCTTAATGTCGGGAACGACTACAAAATACTGCCATACCTTACCTGCAAGGCCGTTCTTGTCAAATTCCTCGCGGAGAATAGCGTCAGCCTCTCTGAGCGCGTGGAGTCTGTCTCTTGTGATAGCGCCGAGGCAACGGACGCCAAGTCCGGGACCGGGGAACGGCTGACGGTAAACCATTTCGTGCGGGAGACCGAGCGCCTCTCCGACAACTCTTACTTCATCCTTAAAGAGAAGCTTTACAGGCTCAACAAGACCGTCAAACTTGAGGTCCTCAGGAAGTCCGCCGACGTTGTGGTGGGATTTAACAGCCTTTTTGCCCTCAGCCTGCTTTATGCTCTCGAGAATGTCGGGATAGATAGTTCCCTGTGCGAGAAAAGCTACGCCGTCGAGCTTACGCGCTTCGTCCGCAAATACGTTTATAAACTCTGCGCCGATGATCTTTCTCTTCTTTTCGGGGTCTGAAACTCCTGCAAGAAGGTCGAGAAAACGGTCGGTAGCGTCAACGTAGATTAGGTTAGCGTCAAGCTGGTTGCGGAAAAGCTCTACTACGTTCTCGGACTCGTTCTTTCTCATAAGTCCGTGGTTTACGTGTACGCAAACGAGCTGTTTGCCGATAGCTTTTATAAGAAGAGCGGCAACGACAGACGAATCAACTCCGCCTGAAAGCGCAAGCAATACCTTCTTATCTTTTACCTGCTCTCTGACTTCTTTTATCTGCTCCTCGATGAAGGCATCTGCCAGTTCTTTTGTGGTGATCCTTTTCATCGATTCGGGGCGCAAATTGTTCTGCATAATGTATCCTCCTGAAAAACGGAAAAATAATTGATTATATAACGACATTATTTTATCACAAAAAAAGGCAATCGGCAAGATATTTTTCAAAAAAAATGAAATTTTTACAATAATAATATTATCTGCCGAAATTGGCTGTTCGATTTGTTTATTTTGAAAAAACAGCATGAAAAGCAGAGGCTTTTCATGCTGTTTTTTGTAATTATACATCAGTAAAGCGGATATTTCTTGCAGATATCGGCAACGGTAGCTCTTACTGACTCCGCGCTGTTCTCAAAGTCGGTTGCTGTGAGCTTGAAGAGCTTTGCGATGGTCTTCATATCCTCTGTTCCGAGACCTCTTGAGGTGACTGCGGGAGTTCCTACGCGGACGCCTGAGGTAACGAAGGGCTTTTCGGGGTCGTTGGGGATAGCGTTCTTATTGACCGTGATATGAACGGCATCAAGTCTTGCCTCAAACTCCTTGCCTGTGATCTTCATGGGCCTGAGGTCAACGAGCATGAGGTGATTGTCTGTTCCTCCCGAAACGAGATCAAAGCCTTCCGCGAGAAGAGAGTCTGCGAGAACCCTTGCGTTCTCGACGATATTGTGCTGGTATGTCTTGAATTCGGGCTTGAGCGCCTCGCCAAAGCAAACTGCCTTAGCTGCTATTGTGTGCATAAGAGGACCGCCCTGTGTTCCGGGGAAAATAGCCTTGTTGAATTTCTTTGCCAGTTCCTCGTTATTGGTGAGGATCATGCCTCCGCGAGGACCTCTGAGCGTCTTGTGAGTTGTTGTTGTGACAACGTCTGCGTAAGGCATGGGAGAGGGATGCTCGCCTGCGGCAACAAGACCTGCGATATGCGCCATATCGACCATGAAATATGCGCCGACAGAATGCGCAATGTTTGCCATTCTTTCAAAATCAATAACACGCGGATATGCGGAAGCGCCTGCTACGATAAGCTTCGGCTTATGCTCGCGAGCGAGCTTTTCAAACTCGTCGTAATCTATACGCTCTGTCTCACTGTTCAGCTCATAGGGAACGAAATTATAATACATACCCGAAATGTTTACGGGGCTTCCGTGGGTGAGGTGGCCGCCGTGAGCGAGACTCATTCCCATAACTGTATCGCCGGGTTTGAGAAGCGCGAAGTAAACTGCAGTATTTGCCTGTGCGCCGCTGTGGGGCTGAACGTTAGCAAAGGAAGCGTTGAAAAGCTTTTTAGCTCTCTCAATCGCTATATTTTCAACGACGTCGACACACTGACATCCTCCGTAGTAACGCTTTGCGGGATAACCCTCTGCATATTTATTCGTGAGAACAGAGCCCATAGCGAAGAGCACTGCCTCGGATACGATATTTTCTGAAGCGATAAGCTCGAGTCCGTCTCTCTGTCGGTCAAGCTCACTCTGTATAACCGCCGCTACCTCGGGATCTGTAAGCGCGACGGACTCAATAGATTTTTTTACCATTTTTGTTACCTCTGCTTTTTTTGATTTCCTTACATAATATTATAAGGCACTTCCGCTGAAAAAACAAGAGATAAAACAAAAATATTCTTGGTTATTTTACATAAATATTTACTATTGTATTGACAAAATACTGTCTTTAGTGGTATAATAACATAAATCAGTTTATTTGCGACAACGAAATTGATATTGTTCTACGGAGGAGATAGATGGAAATTGCTATTATCGCGCACGACGTAAAAAAAGAGTTGATGGCACAGTTTTGTATTGCGTATTGTGGAATACTTAATAAGCACAACATCTGTGCTACTGCCGTTACGGGAAAATATATATCTGAAGCAACCGGACTTGAGATAAACAGACTTATGTCGGGAGAGCAGGGCGGTGAGGAGCAGATAGCTTCAAGAGTTGCCTATAACGAGATAGACGTATTGCTCTATTTCAGAGACACTCGTCCCGAGGCGAAGTTCAATCCCGCTGAGTACGAGCTTCTCAGAATGTGTGACCTTTACAATATCCCTGTAGCCACAAATATTGCGACTGCAGAGGTCATAATCACCGCGCTTGAAAGAGGCGATCTTGACTGGAGAGAGATAGTAAATCCTCATTCGGAGTATAATAAATCGAAAAAGAAATAAGCGACCGCCAAGGACACGTCTTTGCAAAAACGGTATTACAGAGAGGAAGGGTGCTGAGAGCTTCCATATACGTTTGCACAAGATACCGCTTTGGTTTGTAATTTGATATAAATGAGTTAAAGCTTCGGGTGGAACCGTGCGG
>JAZOLQ010000040.1:0-51805 GCA_045653185.1 Eubacteriales bacterium | reverse complement strand
TCCCGCCCCTCACTTCTCTGTTGTAATTCCGCCCCCAAACGTTACGGGTCAGCTCCATATGGGTCACGCGCTCGACGAGACACTTCAGGATATCCTTGTCCGTTACAAAAGAATGCAGGGCTATAACACACTTTGGGTACCCGGCACTGACCACGCAGGTATCGCGACACAGATAAAGGTTGAGGAACAGCTCAGAGTAAACGAGGGACTTACTCGCTATGACCTCGGACGCGAAAAATTCCTTGAGAGAGTCTGGGACTGGAAAAATCAATACGGAAACCGTATTATAAGCCAGCTCAAAAAGCTTGGCGCTTCGTGTGACTGGAGCCGTGAACGCTTCACAATGGATGAGGGCTGCTCAAAGGCTGTCCGTGAGGTCTTTGTAAATCTCTATGACAAGGGACTTATATACCGCGGAAACAGAATAATCAACTGGTGTCCTCACTGTATAACCGCTCTTTCCGACGCCGAAGTAGAGTATTCCGAGCAGGAAGGCTTCTTCTGGCACATAAAATATCCGATAAAGGGCGAGGACGGATACGTTGAGGTGGCTACAACACGTCCCGAAACTATGTTTGGAGATACCGCCGTCGCGGTAAACCCCGAGGACGAGAGCACAAAGCACCTTATCGGTAAGACCCTCATTCTCCCCATCGTAAACAGAGAGATCCCTGTTATTGCCGACGATTACGTTGAGATAGGCTTTGGAACGGGCTGCGTTAAGATCACTCCCGCTCACGACCCCAACGACTTTCTCGTAGGTCAGAGACATTCTCTTGAGCAGATCAAGGTTATGAACGACGACGCAACGATGAACGCTTATGCGGGAAAATACGAGGGTATGGACAGATACGAGTGCAGAAAGGCGCTTGTTAAAGACCTTGAGGAGCTTGGATATCTTATAAAAACAGTGCCCCACGCTCACAACGTTGGCTCTTGCTACCGTTGCAGAACCACGGTCGAGCCTCTTACCTCAAATCAGTGGTTCGTAAAGATGGAGCCCTTGGCTAAGCCCGCGCTTGAAGTCGTTCGCGACGGCAGAGTTAAGTTCGAGCCCGAACGCTTCAGCAAGACATATATAAACTGGATGGAAAACGTACACGACTGGTGTATCTCCCGCCAGCTCTGGTGGGGACACAGAATTCCCGCCTTCTACTGCGACAAGTGCGGAGAAATGACTGTATCCAAGGAAGATATCAGCGTATGTCCCAAGTGCGGCGCTCCCGTACATCAGGTATACGACGTGCTTGACACCTGGTTCTCGTCTGCCCTTTGGCCCTTCTCTAGACTCGGTTGGCCCGAAGAGACCGAGGAGCTTAAGAAATATTATCCCACAAGCGTTCATGTTACAGGATATGACATTATCTTTTTCTGGGTAGCAAGAATGATATTCTCGGGTCTTGAGCATATGGACAAAGAGCCCTTCTCTACCGTATTCATTCACGGTCTCGTGCGTGACGCGCAGGGACGCAAGATGTCCAAATCTCTTGGAAACGGAATCGACCCCCTCGAAATAATTGATAAGTACGGCGCTGGCGCGCTCAGATACGCGCTCGCAACAGGTAACTCACCCGGAAACGATATGCGCTTCTCCGATGAGAAGATCGAGGCGGCAAGAAACTTTGCAAACAAGCTCTGGAATGCTTCCCGTTTCGTTAGAATGAATCTTACTATCGACGAGATATCTCTCCCCGAGACAGAAAAGCTTGCGCAGGAAGATAAGTGGATACTCAACGAGTTCAACAAGCTCGTAAACAACGTAACCACAGCCCTTGACAAGTTTGAGGTCGGTGTTGCGCTTGCGGCTGTCTACGACTTCACCTGGGACGTATTCTGCGACTGGTACATCGAGCTCTCAAAGGCTCGTCTTTCCGAAAAGGATACAGCTGAGAATGTCACCGCTCAGAACGTTATCGCATACGTGCTTACGGGAACTCTCAAGCTTCTCCACCCCTTTATGCCCTTTATTACCGAGGAAATATATCAGTCCTTGCCTCATAGCGACGAGAGCATAATGATATCCGCATATCCCAAGTACGACGCTTCTCTCTGCTTTGAGAGTGATGCTGAGGCTATGTCGAGAGTTATATCGGCTATCAAGGCTATCCGAGCACGCCGCAACGAGATGAACGTCGTTCCCTCTCGCAAGGCAAAGGTATATATTGCAACAAAGTATAAGGAGTCCTTCAACGATCTCTCCGCAGTATTCTTCAAGCGTCTCGCTTCGGCATCTGAGGTCGAGGTCGCCGAAAGCTTTGACGGTATTATCGAGGCGGATAACACGATCCAGATAATCACCGATTCCGCAACTATCTTCCTCCCCCTCTCCGACCTTGTTGACACCGAAAAGGAGATCGCAAGACTTGAGGCTGAACACAAGAAGCTTCTCGGCGAGATAGACAGAATAGACAAAAAGCTTGCAAACGAAGGTTTCGTTGCAAAAGCTCCCGCGGCTGTCGTTGACGCGGAGCGCGCAAAGCTTGAAAAATACAAGGAAAATCTTGCGGGCGTCGTAAGCGCTCTTGAAAAGCTTAAAGCGTAAAATATTAAACGAAAAGCTCTGAGTTTAAAGCTCAGAGCTTTTTTGTTATTCAAGTAATACTATTTCCAATCCTTAGGACAAGTCCTCGACTCCTTGAACCATTTTGTATCCTTTAGCAAGGTATCGTTGTTACTGCCCTTCACCGTCACATTTGAAGCTCCGGAGATAACCTTTATGTTGCCGTTCATAGAAGTAAAGTCGTCTTTGTCGTAATCTACGCAAAGCGTGGTCACGTAGACCTTGTCGGTATACGGCGCTATCCTGTCTACAAACGCCTGTGTAGGAAATTGACTTCCTGAGTTTTTAGAATACTCGGAGCTTCCTGCGCAACAGCAAACACAAACTATCTCGGGCTTTATAACCTCAAGCAAAACCTCGTTCGAGGAGGTCTTTGAGCCATGGTGTCCCGCCTTATAAAGAGTTACCTCGGGAAGCTCGTTCATCTCCACAAGCTTCTCCTCACCCTCTTTTTCAAGGTCTCCTGTAAAGAGAAAATGTCTGTCTCCTTGATTTATCATAGCGCAAACAGAGTGGTCATTCTCACTCTCTGCCACGTTATAATAGAAATAGCTGTCAAGTATCTCAAGTTCTATACCCGAGCCGAGATCAAATTTGTTCTTACCCTCACTGATACACTCGCTCGCCGTATAATGAACCGCTCCCGCCTCTATCTCGGCGTCGCGCTCACGCAGATAATTCTTATACATTTTTTGGTTAGCTTTCTCCGGTGTTATCTGTGAAAAATCTATTATCACCTCGCACTCGTAAAGGTCAAAAAGGCTTTCTGCGTCCTCTGAGGTAGCAAAGCCTGCGTAATGGTCCTCGTGCGCGTGTGTAACGATTACGTATTCAAGCGTTCCGTCGCTGATGTGCTCACTTAAAAACTCATCTATCGTGGGTACGCTCGCGGTCTTTGAGCCCGCATCGATAAGTATATCGTTCTCTCCCGCTTTTATGTAGGTACAGTCACCTGTATATTTATTTCCAAGCTCGATAAAATTGATTACAAGATCGCCGCTTACATAGGTGTCGGAATCGTTCGGGAGAGTCAACTTGAAATATCCGTAAAATCCTCCCGCCGCGCCGACAGCGAAGCAAACTATTGCCAAAAACACCGTAAGAGCCTTTGAAAATTTCTTCTTTCTTGCCATCAGCCTTCTCCTTTAACGGTTATAGTTCTCACACGCTGTATATCGCCGTATTTTGGCGAATCGACCGTGTATATTATGTAATATTCTCCCGGCTTTGTGGTATCTACCGCATATGAGCCGCTTTCGGTCTCGGTAAGATTTGTCTCCACCTTAACCTCTCTTGATATATTTTTACCGAATTCGATTATTTTCACGCCCTCGTCTTCATAGTACTTAGTTTCTGTACCTACGGGAAGTGTGTAATTTTTCTCTCCCTTGAGCCTGAAGCAATCGTCTCTGCAAATATACGTGTACGCTCCAATACCTGCTCCAATACCGAGCGCAAGGCAAAGAAAGCATATCACAAATGTCATCGGATGTATTCTTTTTACCTTTGATCTAGCCTTTGATCTGACTTTTCTTTTTACTTTGTTTTTCGCTTTTTTCTCAAGCGAGCTTGCAGTTTTTTTAGCATCTGCCATCAAAGCCACCGCCTTTCGATTTTATATTACTATTTTATCACATTTTGGCGTTTTCTTCAAGTATATTTTCTTAAAATAGCTTCCGCGCTATTACAAAATTCACACATTTTTCAAGTTTACATCGAGCTAAAACAAGAAAAAATAATTTTGCGAAAAAGAATTTATGCGAGGAGGATAGAAACTATGATTTTTAAAAGAATATTTTCTTTTTTCGCAGTTATCTTTATTATACTCTCTTTTTCAGAAACAGCAACAGCCGCTTCTTCGGGCGCTCTGAGCTGGTATTGTCCCAGAAACAAGGAGCACAAGCAGATAATATGCGCTCCCGAGCTGAAGTTTATAGAAGATCTCGAAGGCTACTATATAGATAAAAAGCACGGAGACGGTTGTGAGGAAAAGGTAATATACCTCACATTTGACGCGGGATATGAAAACGGAAACCTAGAAAAGATCCTCGATACTATGAAGCAAGAAAATGTTACGGGTGCTTTCTTCATTTTAGGGAATTTGGTATCAAAAAACACAGAGCTTGTAAAGCGAATGGCTGACGAGGGACACTTGCTCTGCAATCACACAAACAGCCACAATGACATGACAAAAGTTGCCTCTAAAGAGGAATTTGAGCGTGAGCTTTCCTCGCTTGAGTCTCTATATCGCGAAAAGGTCGGATATGAATTGTCCAAATATTACAGACCTCCCGAGGGAAGATTTAACGAGGCTACGTTAGGATACGCCAAAGAGCTTGGATATAAGACTATTTTCTGGAGCTTTGCCTACGCCGATTGGGATAATTCCGCGCAGATGTCTGCCGAAGCCGCTAAAAAAAAGATATTTGATAATATCCACAATGGAGCTGTCATTCTGCTTCATCCCACTTCTGCCACCAACGCCGAGATACTTGGAGACGTTATACGCGAGCTTAAATCTCAGGGCTTCAGATTTGGAACTCTTGACGAGCTGACGGCAAAATAAAGCTATGTTCAAAAGAATTTTGGCTTTTTCACTTATCCTCGCAATTATCCTTCTGCCATCATTTCCCGTCAGAGCAAGCAGTGTTAACGTATTTACCAAAAACGCCTCGGCGGAAAAGAAGGTAGCTCTCACCTTTGACGACGGTCCACACCCGATATACACGCCCAAAATACTCGATCTGCTTGATGAATACTCGGTCACCGCCACCTTTTTTGTAATAGGTCAGAATGTTGTGAACTATCCCGAAGCCTTCAAAAAGCTCTTGGATAGCGGCTGCGAAATAGGAAATCATACCTATCATCACAAAAACGTATCTAACATGAGCGAGGGTGACATTCGCAAAGAGCTTGAAATGACCGAGAAGGCTATATCTGATTTCACAAATATTAAGCCGACGCTTCTCCGCCCTCCCGAAGGCTCTTTCGGCAAGCATCTAGAAAAGGTATGCCTTGAAAAAAAGTATGACGTGATCCTTTGGAGCATCGACACACGCGATTGGGAAAAGGCTTCTGCCGAGCAGATAGTTGCCACCGTACTGAACAATATAGAAAACGGAGATATCATTCTGATGCACGACTACGTGTCTCACGGAGCTCACACTTATGAAGCGCTGAAGATAATAATTCCCGAGCTTCTAAACCAAGGATATAGCTTCGTCGGCGTCAACGATCTCTTATATGACGAATAAAAGGGTTGCTTCACAAAATAAGTGAAGCAACCCTCAAGTTAAATATTGCCTTTATTCTATTTCGTCTATATTATAAGGCGTCGTCTGATATACAAAGTAATTGAGCCAGTTTGAATAAAGCAGATTTGCGCAGCTTCTCCAACGCACTATGGGCTCTTTGGTATCATCGTCGTCGGGAAAATAATTTTTAGGCACTTCTATCGGAAGTCCCGCATTCTTGTCTCGCAGATACTCATTCTTAAGTGTGTTTGCGTCGTACTCCGAATGTCCCGTGACGAATATCTGTCTGCCTTTATCGGTAGCGACCACAAATATTCCCGCTTCCTCAGAGCTCGAAAGTATCTTAAGCTCGGGCACAGCCTCAATATCCTCTCTGCGACAGGTGGTATGCCTTGAATGAGGTACTACGAAGCTATCGTCGAAGCCTCTGAAAAGTATTGAATGCTTGTGATCGAGATGATGCTCGAAAACTCCGAAAAGCTTCTTTTCAAGCGGATATTTTTTTATTCCGTAATGATAATAAAGACCTGCCTGTGCGCCCCAACAGATGTGGAAGGTGCTTGTGACATGGGTTTTGCTCCACTCCATTATCTCGCAAAGCTCTTGCCAATACTCGACCTCTTCAAACTCGATCTGCTCAACGGGCGCGCCCGTTATGATAAGTCCGTCGTATTTGTTTGCGCGGACCTCATCAAAGGTCTTATAAAACGCCAACATATGCTCTGCGGAAGTGTGCTTTGATTTGTGAGTTGCCGTCTGCAAAAGCTCAAGCTCGACTTGAAGCGGAGTGTTACCGATAAGTCTTGCTATCTGTGTTTCAGTCTCTATCTTCTTCGGCATAAGATTTAGCATAAGTATCTTAAGCGGACGTATATCCTGTGTTATCGCTCTCGTTTCTGAAATAACGAATATATTTTCGTTAAGCAAAACGTTTGTAGCGGGAAGAAGATTGGGGATTTTTATAGGCATAGTTTACCTCTTAAAATAAAATTTATTCTCAGCCCTTTGCAGCCTCAAGCGCTTGTGAAAGGTCTGCTATTATATCGTCAACATTTTCAATTCCGACAGAAAGTCTTACAAGGTCTGCAGAAATGCCTGCGTCGATAAGCTGCTCGTCGGTAAGCTGACGGTGTGTCGTGCTTGCGGGGTGAAGTACAGAGGTTCTCGCGTCGGCTACGTGAACTACGATAGCGGCAAGCTTGAGGCTATCCATAAACTTAACTGCTGCCTCACGTCCGCCCTTGACGCCAAACGAAACGACGCCGCAAGCTCCGTCGGGAAGATACTTCTGGGCAAGGGCATACTGCTTGTCTCCCTTGAGCTTGGGATAGCTTACCCAGCTGACCATATCATGCTGTGCGAGGAACTCGGCAACCTTCTGAGCATTGTAGCAATGTCTCTCCATACGAAGCGTAAGAGT
This sequence comes from Eubacteriales bacterium, assembly GCA_045653185.1. GTDB lineage: Bacteria > Bacillota > Clostridia > Oscillospirales > CAG-272 > HGM12713. Next base: position 44,571 of record JAZOLQ010000040.1, on the reverse strand, counting down.
TTCAAGACCTATATTAAGGAGATATGCCGACATAGGTGTAAGAGCCACGCCGAAGTCGCGTACAAGCTGAACTCTTGCCTTGGTATAGAATGCGTTCTCAAGTCCGAACGCCTCGGTGTATATAACACCGTGATAAGAAGCGTCGGGCGTGGTAAGCTCGGGATATTTGTTGCCTGCTCTCCAGTCGAATTTTCCGCCGTCAACTATAACGCCGCCAACGACCTGCGCATGCCCGTCCATATATTTTGTGGTGGAATGTATAACTACATCCGCGCCGTGCTCAAAAGGACGGCAGAGGAAAGGAGTTGCAAAGGTATTGTCAACGAAAAGCGGAACTCCGTGGTCGTGAGCTATCTTTGCGTATCTTTCAAAGTCAAATACGACAAGAGCGGGATTTGCTATCGTCTCTCCGAAGAAAAGTCTTGTGTTTTCATCGAAAAGCGCCGACACCTCTTCGTCGCTCATCTCGGGAGTAGCAAATCTAACCTCAATGCCAAGACGCTTGAGCGTAACCGCAAAAAGATTAACTGTGCCGCCGTATATAGAGGACATGCTTACTATGTTCTGTCCTGCAGAGGTGATGTTAAGTATTGCAAGTGTGTTTGCCGCCTGACCCGACGAGCAAAGCACAGCTCCTGTGCCGCCCTCAAGATCTGCTATCTTTTTCTCAACGGCGTCAACTGTGGGATTGGAAATACGCGAATACATATGTCCCGGCGCTTTAAGATCAAAAAGGTCTCCAAGATGGTCTGCGCTGTCGTATTTATAAGTAGTACTCTGGCATATCGGCAGAACACGGGGCTCTCCGTTAGCGGGAGTGTATCCCGACTGAATGCATTTCGTTTCTATTTTGTAATTTGACATAAAACCTCCATTTTTGCTGTACAGAATTTTTATACAGAATATTATATCACAAATGTACACTATATTGCAATAGATTTTTGATAAAATATATTTTCAAATTATCAGAACGCAAAGCTTATAAATTTCCTGACCTTCGGGAATTTCCTTTTTAAAATGTTTACAAACTAAGAAACGCAGAACTGTTGACAAAAAAACAAATCCGTGATATACTAGACAGGAGAATTACGATATTTGTCGACTAAAAAAACGATAATGAATGCTTTAATATAAGGAGGACTTATGATAACCAAAGAATGGGGAGAACTCTCTTTTCTGCAGAAAAAGCACAAGTGGATCGGCGCACTCATCGTAGTGCTCTGCTGCACTATATACGCAGGCTTTCTGTCCACTAAAGGAATGCCTCCCGCAGAGGGCTGGTACTCCTATTACGCCTATTTGATCAACGAGCAAGGCGCTATCCCATACGTGGATTTTGAGCTCTTGTTCCCTCCGCTGTATACCTACTTGATCGCAGGCTTTACCGCGATCTTCGGATATTCGATCATTGCTCTGCGACTCCTTGGCGTTGTTATATACGCATTGACCGGACTCTTTGCTTTTTTGATTTTTGAGAAGCTTACGCGCAAGCCCATCTTTTCTGTCATTGCGGGAATTCTTGCGGTATCGATACTTCAAAGTGAGATAGTACAAGTCTTTTACGACTATATTCGATTTATGGACCTCGCGGTTTATGCGTCGATCTATTTCTTGATCTGCGCGGTAGACCGTATCGAAAAAAGCGAACGCTTTTCCTTCTTTGATCCTATGCTTTTGCTGGGCATTATGTTTGCCGTATTTGCAAGTATGTTTAAGCAGAGCTCGGGACTTATCTATCTCCTGTTCTGTTTGATCTTTTTTGTCTTCGCTATCATCGTGCTTCCAAATCGCAAGAGTTACGCAAAGGCACTGGCTGCTTCGGTATCGGTGATTGCAGTGATGTATGGAATTATGTTCCTTCTTCTCTTGATAAACGGCGCATTTTCCAATTATATCTACTATAACTTCAAGGCTGCCACGGCTGCAAAGGGTGGAAGTCTTATAATGGTTCTTTTCGGATTTTTGGTCCGCGGCGGTCCGATTTTGATCGTATACGCCATTGGTGTTATGATTGCGATGGGCGGACTTTGGTTGCTCTTCCGCTTCCTTTCTCGTCGTTTCCCTCGCCGTGAGAACGAAAAAGACATAAAGCCGCCTATTTGGCTCGCATTGTTTGCACTCCTTGTTGTAGTAATGATCGTTTTGTCAATGATCAATTACAACAAATGGTCTCTTTTTGGACAGCAAAAACCCTTTACGGCATTTATCGTTGCCATGTCTCTCTTTGCTATCATTTCTATCAGTATGATCGTTGCAAGAGTCAAAAAGAAAGAGCCTCACAGAGATGCTGCGATAATGTGCTTCTTTACAGGCGCTGTATTTATACTGGCATATTCAGTATGTACCTCGGGCGGATTGGCAGAAAGCCAGATTGCCTTGGGATATCCTCTTGTAGCAATGCTCTTCCTTCCCGTATTGCAATTCCGCAAGAAAGAGCTTGTTGCTCTTTTATTGGCTGCATTGATGGTTCTTCATGCCTTCCTTGGATTTGAAAGAAAATCGCGTGTAATATACAGCTGGTGGGGACTTCAGGTAGGCTCTGTCTCGGAACAGACCGAAACCGTTGATATTCCCCTGCTTCGCGGAATACGCATGAACAAAGTTTACGCGGATATGTATACAGGTGTAGTAAACGAGGTACAGGCGCATACCCAGGAGGGTGAAGAGATCTTCGTATTCCCTCACATGCCGATCTTGTATCTGATGTGCGACCGCCCGAAAGCGACCAACACGGCTCTTCAGTGGTTTGACATTTCAACCGATAAGGCGGTGCTGGACGATATCGAGGTAATTCGTCAGAAAAAACCTAAGGCAATTATCGCATCTTCGATAAGCGACGGAGTTATCGGGCCTCATGAAGCCTCCTTCCGTCAGGGCGAGAAGAGCGGCCTTAATGAAATGCAAGAATTTCTCAAAGAATTTTACGTGGAGGAAGGATATATCGCAAAAGCAAGCTACGATATTTCCCCCGGATACACTGTAACCGTTTGGCTTCTTCCCTAAATTCACTACAAAGAAATAAAAGTTCGGACACGTCATAGAACTCTCAAGTATGACGTGTCCGATTTTTCTTGAAAATCATCGTTGTAAAATTGCGAGCATACAATATTATAAAAAAACGATCACAAAGTATAAATCCCCTCATTTTGCAGATACTAACAGTACAAATCTGTAAATCAAGGAGATTTTTATATATGAAAGCAACAGGAATAGTAAGGAGAATCGACGACCTCGGGAGAGTTGTCATTCCCAAGGAAATAAGAAGAACTATGAGGATCCGCGAGGGTGACCCGTTGGAGATATACACTGACAGAGAAGGCGAGGTAATATTCAAAAAATACTCTCCCATTGGAGAGCTTGCATCGTTTGCCTCGCAATATGCCGAAACACTTCACAAGACCTGCAATATGTCGGTCATAATTACCGACAGGGACGCAGTTATCGCCTGCTCGGGTGTATCAAAAAAGGAATACGGTGACAAGCGTTTATCCGACGCTATGGAAAATATCATCGAGGGCAGAAGTGTTTACGTGTGGCGCGACGGCTCGGAGCGCCTCCCTGCTCTTTCGGATGCAAGCAGTCACTTTATCAGCTGCGCTATGCCGATAATCAGCGAGGGCGACGTTATCGGCTGCGTGGCATCTCTTTGCGAGGGAGATAGCGACAAGTACCGAGAAAGCTTTGGCGTAGATATAGAATCAAAGCTTGTTATGACCGCCGCGGGATTTCTTGGAAAACAACTCGAAACTTAAATAGAAATGTCATATTCGCCAAGACCGAAAAAGTCCGAAAAAAGATTAAAAAATCCAAACAAAAGAGGGTGTCTCAAATGTGAATTTGAGACACCCTCTTCATATTCATTTTAAAACATTATCAAAATATTACTTATACCATTTTTCATCAAGCGGACGGTCATCGTGCAAAAGCTCGATCCCTCCGCTCCTTTTGCGTACGAGTTCAACGACTTCTTTTAGCTTTCGTGCCGAGCACAACTGTGCGGGCGCGCTACCGACAAAGCCGTCAACAACACAGCCGTGATATCTGAAGGCAGCCTCATATTTTCCAAAAAATTTGGATACGTCACCGTTCAGCTTTTCGTTGAAGGAATTCACTACCCTATTTTTTATCTCTCCGTCTTTATATTTCACCGAAACCGCTGTTCCCTCGGGGTCTATTCTATTGGTTATACCGATCATTTCTTCGATACAGTGTATAAAGGTATTCTTATCGTGTCCTACACCTATAAGCAAAACGTATCCGTCTCTGTCGTATATCTTGCCGTAGCAACCGTCAGGAGACGTTGGCGTCAGGACAGCCTCCTCTCCGCTCACAAACTCCTCTGCCGTGTCTCTGTCTCCAAACACCATCATCGAATGTGTTGGATTTGCCGAGCGCACGCCCCTCGGGTCTGCGGCTGCTATGCGCGGCATTGCGCCGATACAGCTCTCGGCGAGTGTCATATCAAGCGTTATCCTCGGCGTGCCCATATTATCCCATGTATGCGTAGGAAAGCACAAAAGTCCGCCTTCGGCGGTAAAATATTCTATAAGAGCGTCAAGAAGTCCCTCTCCTCTGCCCTCTACCTCTCCGACGGCGCGTAAGGAGGTATGGACTATCACGGTACTGTTGCGAGGCGCGCCCATGGCCCTTATCTGTTCTATAATAAATTCCTTAGTATACATATTCTCCCCCAAACGTCCGATATATAACTATTCAATTATAGCAAAAAATTCACCGGATTTCAATAAGCATCCAAAATATTTTTCAACCAAATTCACCCTATTACGACACGCACCATATATTCTTTAGTGAACCTATTTGAAACGGAGTTTATTTTATGACTGAATATATAACACTTGATATGATGAAGCGAGATCAGCTTGCCACGGTCGTAAGTGTAGATGCCGAAGGTGCTATGAAGGAGCGCCTTTATGATCTTGGAATAGTTCCCGACACCAAAATACGCTGTGTAATGAAAAGCCCATTGGGCGACCCTGTCGCTTATCTTTTCAGGGAGGCTGTTATAGCGCTTAGAAGCGAGGATTCGGCAAATATCCTTGTCAAGCTCATCTCGGAAGGAGGAGAGTGAAATGGGACTTACTAACAGCTCAACGGGACGCTCTCTCAAGGACTCGTCCGACACCATTTTGCGAAAGAGCGAGGACGAGATAATAATAGCGCTTGCGGGCAATCCAAACGTGGGAAAAAGCACACTTTTCAACGAGCTTACGGGAATGAGACAGCATACGGGAAACTGGAGCGGAAAGACCGTTGGATTTGCGGAAGGTGTGTGCAGATATGAGAAAAAAGAAATACGTATAATCGACCTTCCGGGTACTTATTCTCTCTCTCCTCACTCTGCTGAGGAGGAGGTCGCGCGGGATATTATATGCTCATCTATTCCCGACTCAGTGGCAATAGTATGCGATGCCACTACCCTTGAGCGAAACCTTATTCTTGTATTACAGACGCTAAGTGTCTCTGCCTCCGTTATAGTTTGCATAAACCTTATAGACGAGGCGCAGAAAAAAGGCATATCGGTCGATACCGATATATTGGGGGATATGCTGGGTGTCCCCGTGATATCAATGTCGGCAAGAAGCAAGAGAGGGATTGAGGACGCCGCCCGTCTTTTCGCCTCGGCAAAGGAGATAAAAAAGCGAGACACTGTGCTTTATGAAGATACCGAGCTTATAAAGAAAGCCGAGGAGATAGCAAAGACTTGCATTGTAAAAGTGCCGACAAAAAGAGAGCTTCGCGACAGAAAGATTGACCGACTGCTTTGCGGAAAAATAACAGCTTTTCCAATAATGTTTATTTTACTCACGCTCATCTTCTGGCTCACGATAGAGGGCGCAAATTATCCCTCGGCTCTCCTTGCGCGCGGAGCTTTTTATATACAGGATATACTTATGCGATTTATGGTATATATAGGCGCTCCGATATGGCTTCGCGAGCTTTTGGTTCTCGGCGTATGGAGAACTCTTGCTTGGGTGGTCGCCGTAATGCTTCCGCCTATGGCGATATTTTTTCCGCTTTTTACTCTGCTTGAGGACCTTGGATATCTTCCGCGCGTAGCTTTCAATCTTGATAGATGCTTCAAAAAATGCGACGCCTGCGGAAAACAGGCGCTTACTATGTGCATGGGCTTTGGATGCAACGCGGCGGGAGTCGTGGGGTGCAGAATAATAGATTCAAGACGAGAACGCATTATTGCAATGCTGACAAACGTATTCGTCCCCTGTAATGGAAGATTTCCCACTATAATAGCGCTTATCTCGATATTTTTTATAACCGCAAGCGGTATCGGCGGCTCAATGATATCGGCTCTTCTTCTCGCAGCCGTGATAATTTTTGGGATACTGCTTACCTTTGCTGTCTCAAAGCTTCTTTCCTCAACTCTTTTGCGTGGAACACCGTCCTCGTTTACACTTGAGCTTCCTCCCTATCGCGCGCCGCAGGTGGGAAAGCTTATAATCCGTTCTATACTCGACAGGACTGTGCACGTTCTCGGCAGAGCCGCGGCAGTTGCCGCTCCCGCGGGAGCTCTTATATGGATATTCGCAAATCTTAGTGTAAACGGAAAGACTCTGCTTCTTCATTGTACCGATTTTATTGACCCATTTGCTTCTCTTATGGGGCTTGACGGCACTATACTTTTTGCCTTCATTCTCGCGCTCCCCGCAAATGAGATAGTTATTCCCATAATCCTTATGTCATATTCCGCGTCGGGTACACTCATAGATTACGGCTCTATCTCTGAGCTTGGAAACATTTTGCGAGCTAACGGCTGGACAGCTGTAACAGCCCTCTCGACAATAATATTTATGCTGTGCCATTTCCCCTGCTCTACAACTCTTATCACGATAAAAAAAGAGTCGGGCTCTGTTGCTTGGACTTTTCTTGCCGCCATTCTTCCCACAGTGATAGGAATAATTTTATGTATGCTAATATCCGCGCTCTCGGTGCTTTTACTCTGATTTCTTGTTTTTTGTATATATTGCCAAAAAAATTATCAAAAAAAATCCCAAATTATATAGTCTTTTTCACTTGAATTCATCACTTTATTGTGATAAAATATTTGACAAATAATAAACAATCTTCCGTATTTTGTCGAAAGAAAGTCGAAAGAAAAAAGGAGAAAAAAATGGAAACTGTCAAAAAATATCTGAAACGCTATTTTATTGATGCTATGGGCGCTATGGCTCTCGGTCTGTTTGCTTCACTGCTCATCGGCACTATCTTCAAAGCCCTCGGTATGATACCGAAGCTTGAATTTATGGCTACTATCGGGGGATACGCTCAGGCTATGGCAGGTCCAGCAATGGCTGCCGCTATCGCCTTTTCGCTCAAATCTCACCCTCTCGTTATCTTCTCTGCTGCCTCTGTTGGATACGCTGCTAACGCGCTTGGCGCTGCCGGCGGACCTCTTGCGGTATTCTTTATCGCAATAGTTGCAGTTGAAGTCGGCATGCTCGTCTCCAAGAAAACAAAGGTAGATATAATCGTTACTCCCTTCGTTACCGTGCTTGTAGGCGGTCTGCTCTCTATTCTTGTTGCACCTCACATCGGTACGCTCGTTGGATATATAAGCAAGTTCATCGGCTGGGCGGCACTCCAAGCTCCGCTTGTAACGGGTATCATCGTATCCGTAGTTATCGGAGTTTGTCTTACTCTCCCGATATCGAGCGCGGCCATCTGCGCAGGACTTGTACTTACGGGAAGCGCTGTTGCGCAGGGCAGCTCCGAGGGTCTTGCAATCGCAGGCGCGGCTGCTGTTGCTGGCTGTTGCGCGCAGATGATTGGCTTTGCTGTCATCAGCTTCCGTGAAAACCGCTGGGGCGGACTTCTCTCTCAGGGAATCGGAACAAGTATGCTTCAGATGCCCAACATCATCCGTCATCCGCAGATATGGATCGCTCCCACACTTGCATCCGCTATCACAGGTCCTCTCGCAGTTTGCGTTTTCGACCTCAAGATGTACGGCGCGGCTATAAATTCGGGAATGGGTACTTGCGGAATGCTTGGACCGATAGGACTTATCCTCGGTTGGATATCCCCCGAAAACGGCTATCCCTACGAGGTAACCGCTCTTAACTGGGTAGGCCTTGTACTTATCTGCTTCGTTCTTCCCGCAGTTCTCTCTATCATCTTTAACGAGATACTCAGAAAACTCGGTTGGGTAAAGGACGGAGATATGAAGCTTGACGCTTAACTTAAATAGTAAAAAAATGCCTTCGCCGTGCGGCGAAGGCATTTTTTTACTATACTTGAAAAAGCTTGTCGGATTTTCCCGCAATCAATTTATACCTAAGCACAGCTCTTTTATCGCAGTACGCAAATGCAGTTTTTTGATAAAAGAAAATATATCAAGTGTTGACAGTTTTTTATAATTATGTTATAATACTCTGTGTGACATATTGAACTTCAGGCAATAATTTTTATTACCAATAGATAGTGGCACACTTTTATCTGCATTCCATCAATAAAAAATAATCGTTGAGAGGAAAGTATGTCGTATAAAATATTTAATAAGGTTTCCGCCTACTTTTCGGATGCTCCCTCGGACACCGCTGTTGCGCCGATGATATCCGATGACGGAAAAATAAAATTTAACGATTCAAATAAAAGAATATTTAACACCTTTTTCACTGTAATAACGGTTTCTACGTTTGTTGCGATGCTGGGTATAATCCTGTACTATGTTTTCGCCTACGCCTCGCTTTATAAAGGAAGCAGTAATTTCGACTGGCTTCTCGGAATATTCTCCGATTTCGTTGTCATTATGAATTTCTCCCTTGAGGAAAGTCCGTACGTTGTCGGCGATTCCTCTTATCCCCCGATAGCTATCGCTATTCTCTATCCGTTCGCGCTCATATGCAAGGATATTTTTGCAGTTTACCGTTACAGTGAGCTTACCGCAGAGGAGCTCACCGCCGAGCTTACACTCTATCCGCAGTTTTGGATAGCGCTCGTCCTTTTCTTCGTTATTTGCTCAGTCGCCATAGTACTTCTGACCTCCCGTCTTTTCGGACTTGTCGGAAAGGACAGGCTCAAGATCGGAGTTATAATCATTCTCAGCGCCCCGTTTGTATATGCGATAATGCGAGGAAATACCATCTATTTTGCGCTGATAGCTCTCCTTCTTTTCCTTGTGATGAAGGACTCTGAAAATCCGTTTGTACGCGAGCTTGCACTTTTCTTCCTCGCTCTCGCAGGCGCTATAAAAATATATCCTCTGTTTTTCGGCGTATTTCTTCTTAAGGACAAAAAGATATTCGCGTCGATACGAGTAGCTTTTTATTTTGCTATGATATTCGGTCTGTCGTTTTTCTTCTTTGGAAGCGACCTTAACAACTTCTCTCCCTTCTTGGACCGACTCGGCGGATTTATGTCAAATGAGCTCAGATTGCTCGGACCTACCAATCTCTCAATATCGGCGTTTATATACAAGTTTTTACACTTGTTTGTCCCCAAACTTTCGTCTGACTCGCTCATTTTCACCTTGATCAATTTGTCAGCCTTGATAGTGGTATTTGCGTTTTCAACATTTTGCGCCATAGTGGCAAAGAATGATTTTTCACGCTATGTGATATGCTTTGCTATCATAACGCTGATCCCATCTATATCATATTTTTACATTATCATTTTCGCAATTCTCCCCTTCCTTGAATACATTCGTTCTTACTCCTCTATGAGTATGCAAAAACGAATATTCTATTTTGCAGCCTTTCTCTTCCTGTTCGTTACAGCTTTCCTTTTGGTAATGAATTATATAGTTCATTCGCTTGTAATTCTTTCAATTCTTACCGTTGAGATCATATCGGTCATAAAGGAAACCGTTAAAAAATCAAATTCATAAGATTTTCTATAAAAAGACCGCTTTTACTATCATGCCCTGATAGCAAAGCGGTCTTTTTTGTTTATGTAGTTTTGCTCTGAATAATCTGAAATACCGATATTTTATGCGGTCAATCGAGCCCCGACTTCCCCGTCAACTCTTCTCTGTCTGCAATACGCTTTTTCATTCCAAGCTTACCAAAGAGAAGATAACATGCGAGTCCGAATGAAAAACAGATGACGTAAGCAAGAAGATAATCTATAATTCCGACGTATTCTATATCCGCGCCGTTTGTAAACGAGCTTCCGCTCTCAAATATACCTGCGAGATAAAGCACTCCCCCGCTGATGAAAGGATGGAATTTGAGAAGAAGCGCAAGCAAAAGCTGAAATACAGATGCAACGCAAAAAGTTCCGCAGGCATTTTTTACGTCAAAGCTTGCCATTTTGTAAGACACGAGACAGCTAACCGCAGACGGAACACCCACAACCATAATAAGCGATACCACAAGTCTTATAACTACCTCTGCAAAGGGGGTGACGACAACAAGAATATTTGCGATTTTCAAAACGATCGACATTACGAGTAAATTAAGCAAACAAGCGCCAAAAATGCACAGAAAAACGACTCCGCACATAGAAAAAAACTGCTTTTTCATATATAACTCCTCTCGATGAGATAGATTTGAGATAATTATATCACAAAGCTCATATAAATTCAATACACAAAATAAATTTGGAGCTGAAATGAAAATAAAAATCAGTTTTTTTGCAGTTATGCTCTTCCTTTCGCTTTTGCTCTCGTCATCACGCTACGCTTTTATTCCGCTTATCGCCGCCGCAATACACGAGCTTGGGCATATTGTATGCGCAAGGCTTTTGGGAGTTCGCCTCTCCCGATTTGAGCTTGGTATCTTCGGCGCAAGGATCTCGACAGAATGCGCTCTGACTTCTTACACAAAAGAAATTGCGATATCCTCCGCAGGTCCGCTCTCTAATCTCATATGCGCCGATATTGCGGCGATAATTTCCAAGACGTCGGGGGTATCAAGCCAAGTATTCGATATATTTACAGTGTCCTCTCTCGCGCTTGGAATAATAAATCTTTTGCCGATAAAAACCTTCGACGGCGGAAGGATATTTTCATCCTTTCTATCAATTTTTTTAAGCGTTTCAAGTGTCGAAATAATTATTGATATTTGCTCCTTCCTCTCCCTTTTCTTTATCTGGAGCATATCTCTTTATCTGCTTTTAAGGACCTCCGCCTCGCTTTCTCTGTTCGTATTTTCACTCTCGGTCTTCTCGAATATTTTCATTTCACAGAGGAATAATTTTTCATAACTGCAAAAATAAAAGGATTTTCGAGATATAAAAAGTTTTAGCGAGAAAAGCGCTGATTTTTATAAAATATTTTCATTTTTTGTCAATTAATGCAGAATAATTAGATTTATCGACAAAAATTCAATGAATTTCTTAAAATATATTGCAATTTCCTTCGATTTCTGTTACAATATTCGCAAGGATTTTATAGGCATATAAAAACGGGAGGGTGCGATGCGCTGTATGCGGTCGATATTCTCTATATAACCACCATGTTTTTTGGTCGAAATAAAGCCTTTCATCCTGTATTTTTATACTTAAAGGAGTATTTATGCGGAATGAAAAAAGAACTGACAGAAAAACAGGATCTTTCAACAGCTGAGGTAGAGGCTGCATCTTACGAAAAGACATCCAAACACAAGCTTATCGAATTAAAAAACATCTCTAAATCCTTTGATGGCGAGACTGTTCTTGATAATATCGATCTGTATATAACAGACAAAGAATTTATCACTCTTCTCGGCCCTTCGGGCTGCGGAAAAACAACGACTCTGCGAATAATCGGCGGCTTTGAGTCCCCCGATATCGGAGATGTGTTTTTTGACGGAAAAAGAATAAACGATCTCCCCGCGTACAAGCGTCAGGTAAACACCGTATTTCAAAAATATGCGCTCTTCCCTCATCTGAACGTTTATGACAACATAGCGTTCGGACTCAGAATAGCCAAGGTCGGCGAGACCGAGATAAAAGAACGTGTTTCGGAAATGCTTAAGATGGTAAACCTTTGCGGTTTTGAACGAAAGAATGTAAATCTTCTCTCGGGCGGTCAGCAGCAGCGTGTCGCTATTGCCCGTGCTCTTATAAATAAGCCGAAGCTCCTTCTTCTCGACGAGCCTCTCGGCGCGCTTGACCTCAAGCTTCGCAAGGATATGCAGGTTGAGCTGAAAAATATCCAGACTAAAACAGGAATTACATTTATATACGTCACACACGATCAGGAGGAAGCCCTCTCTATGTCGGATACCGTCGTCGTTATGGCTAACGGAAAGATACAGCAGATAGGCACTCCCACAGATATCTACAACGAGCCTGTAAACGCTTTCGTTGCCGACTTTATAGGCGAATCTAATATCCTTGACGGAATCATGCTTGAGGACTACAAGGTAAGATTTGCCGGACAGACATTTAAGTGTCTTGATAAGGGATTTGCAAAGAATGAACAGATAGACGTTGTTGTTCGTCCTGAGGATGTTGATGTTGTCCCGCTAGAAAAAGGAATGCTGACAGGCACGGTATCCTCGGTTACCTTCAAGGGCGTTCACTACGAGATAATCGTAGATATCGGCGGATTCAAGTGGATGATACAAACCACAGATTACGTCGTTCCGAACGAAGCTATCGGTCTTTACATAGAGCCCGATGCGATCCATATTATGAAAAAATCCGAATACTCAGATATGTTCGGAGATTATTCCTCTTTCTCCGACGAGCTTGAGCATCTTTCGGATATCACGGAGGATATCGAGGAATGACAAGAAAAGACTTTGTTTCCGACAATACCCCGCGCAAAAATCCTCCGCAAAAAAGAGGTCTGCTCCAGAGATACGCGGCAGCACCGCATATCGTTTGGTCTGTGCTCTTTATAATCGCGCCGCTGATATTCGTTGCGTATTACGCATTCACAGACGCGGACGGAGCTTTTACTCTTGCTAACATTTCGGCTTTCTTTACCGAAAAATATCTCTTGATATTCTTCCGTTCACTGAAGCTCGCCCTTATAGCAACGGCTATTTGCCTGCTTCTCGGATATCCGATAGCTTATTTTATATCAAGAAGCAACCCGAAAACTCAGAAGATACTTATACTTCTGCTTATGCTCCCTATGTGGATGAACTTCCTTATCCGTACCTACGCGATAATGGTGCTGATACAGGATACGGGTATCATAAACTCCTTCCTTGGAAGCTTTGGTATCCCGCCTATTCACATTTTGGGAACAGAAGGCGCTGTAATCATAGGTATGGTATATGATTACCTGCCATTTATGTTACTTCCGATATACTCGGTAATGTCAAAGATAGACAACCGACTCATCGAAGCCGCATCCGACCTCGGATGTAACTCTTTTGGAGTTATGAGAAAGGTGGTATTTCCGCTGAGTCTTTCGGGAGTTATCTCGGGAGTCACAATGGTCCTCGTTCCGTCGATAAGCACCTTCTATATCTCGCAAAAGCTCGGCGGAGTCGATACGCTTCTCATCGGCGACGTTATCGAACAGCAGTACGCCGCGTCTAACTACAATATGACGGCGTCGCTCTCGCTTATACTTATGCTTATTCTTCTTGTCGGTCTGGCGATAGTAAATCACTATTCCGAGGGAGATGAGGGAGGAGGTATCGTGCTGTGAAAAGACTTTCAAAAATCTACATTGCGCTGATACTCGTATTCCTCTTCGCGCCGATAGCGGTCCTTTTGTTCTTCTCCTTCAATTCGGGCTCAAGCACCTCTACCTTCAGCGGATTTTCGCTCAAATGGTACGTCGAGCTCTTCAACAACGTCGAGATACTGAACGCGCTGAAAAATTCGCTTATACTTGCGATAGCTTCTTCGATAATAGCTACGCTTATAGGTACTGCGGCGGCTTTTGGCATACATCATATGAAGAACAAGCACGTAAGCCGTACCGTTATGACAACGACGAATATCCCCATGATGAACCCTGAGATCATTACGGGTATATCGCTTATGTTTCTTTTCGTTTTTGTGGGAGGTCTGCTCGGTCTTAGCACAAAGCTAAACTTCTGGACAATGCTTATCGCGCACGTCACCTTCAACCTTCCATACGTCATACTTAACGTACTTCCGAAATTCAAGCAGATGGATAAGTCTCTGCCCGAAGCGGCTCTTGACCTCGGCTGTACGCCCGCGCAATCATTCTTCAAGGTTCAGCTCCCCGCTATAATGCCCGGAGTCCTCACAGGAATGATAATGGCGTTCACAATGTCTCTTGATGACTTCGTCATCAGCTATTTCACCTCGGGCGTTGACTTCCAGACTCTGCCCGTGCTGATATACAGCATGACGAAAAAGAGTGTCAAACCCACTATTTATGCGCTTTCGTCTATTGTATTTGTCATTATTCTTCTGCTCCTCCTTCTTTCCAACAGAGAAAAATCCTCTTACGAAAGACTTGAGGCAAAGAGATTGAAGGAAGAAAAGAAGCGCAAGGAAGCAATACTCAAAGCACAAAAAAGCGGCAAAAAGCCAAAAATTAAAAAAAGCGACGAGCATTACGAGGTTCGCGCCCCCAAACGCAGCTTTGGCTACTTAAGCAAGATAATCGCCGTCGTCTGTGCTATCACGGTAATGATATCCTTTTGTGTTATGCTCGGCGTTTACTCCAAGAACACCGTTACGCTTAACGTTTACAACTGGGGAGAATATATCTCCGACGGCTCTGAAGGCTCTCTCAACGTAAACAAGGCGTTTGAGAAATACTGCAGAAATGTGCTTGGACTTAACGTGAAGGTCAATTACGTTACTTATACCTCGAACGAAGACCTTTACGCAAAGCTTTCAACCGATGCGGTGAGCTATGACGTCATCATTCCCTCCGATTATATGGTAGCAAGACTTGCATCCGAAGGACTGCTCGCTGAGCTTGATTTTAACAACATTCCGAATTATGAGACCTGTATCGAGGAAGATTTCAGAAATCTCTATTACGACCCCGATAACAAGTATTCCGTTCCCTACACCTACGGAATGATCGGCGTTATCTATAACGCTAACGTAGTAAACGAGGAGGATATCGGAGACTGGGAGCTCCTTTGGAACAGCAAATATTCGGGTCAAATAGTTCAGTTCAACAATGCCCGCGACGCATTTGGCACTGCTTTCTATAAACTTGGTCTTGATGTAAACACCTCAAATCCTGAAAGCTGGAAAGCGGGTCTTGAGGAGCTAAAGAGACAAAAGCCCGTCCTTAACAAATACGTTATGGATGAAATATACAATATGATGGAATCGGGAGAGGCTGCAATCGGCGCATACTATGCGGGAGATTATCTCACGATGATCGAAAATCAGGCTGACAACGTTGATCTTCAGTTCTATTATCCCGAGAATACAAACCTGTTCGTAGATGCTATGTGCATTCCCGCCTGCACGCAAAACAAAGCTCTCGCCGAGGAATATATCAACTTTATGCTCAGCGAGGAAGCGGCTATCGCAAATGCGGAATATATCTGCTACGCATCTCCCCACTCGGTAGTTTATAACAGTGAGACCTATATTGAGGATATGGGAAAGGAAGCTATCGAGATACTTTATCCCGAAAACTTTAATTTCCATGAGGCGTATGACGCAAACTGCTACAAGGATCTTGACGCAGAGACCAAAAAGCTTTTGAACTCGCTTTGGGAAGAATTAAAGATCAGTTAGTTGAATTTTTAAGGTTAGCGGTGCGGCTTTTATTTGCCGTACCGCTACAAAATTTATTTTGGAGTAGAATATGAAATCTATTGAAAACGCCGCCAGATTTAAGCTTATCGCATCAATGGCGATATTCGGAACGATAGGAATATTCAGAAGCTATATTCCGCTTCCGTCAAGCGTTATAGCCTTTGTCAGAGGCGCTATCGGCATGCTCTTTCTTTTGCTCGTAATAACATTAAAGAGACAGAAGATAAATTTTGCGGCAATAAAAAAGAACCTCTTGCTTCTCTGTCTTTCGGGCGCTTTTATAGGCGTGAATTGGATATTGCTCTTTGAAGCTTACCGATATACCTCGGTATCGACGGCTACTCTTTGCTACTATATGGCTCCCGTTTTGGTTATAATAGCATCGCCTTTTATTCTTAAAGAAAAGCTTACGGCAAAAAAGATACTCTGTACGCTCTCGGCTTTTCTCGGAATGCTGATCATTTCGGGGGTATCTCAAGCCACAGGCGCAGGCATGAGGGGGGTTCTTTTCGGACTTGGCGCTGCCGCCCTATACGCGACCGTCATAATACTTAACAAGTTCATAAAAGGCATTTCCGACACAGAAAAAACACTTATACAGCTTGGAAGCGCCGCAGTAACCATTCTTCCCTACGTCCTTCTGACAGAAAACCTAACTGCTCTTTCGGCAAACGCTACCTGTGCTATCCTTTTGATAATAGTGGGAATAATACACACGGGACTCGCCTACACTCTTTATTTTGGAAGCATCGAGCACATAAAGGCGCAGACCGCCGCAATGCTCAGTTATCTGGATCCGGTCATAGCGCTTATCCTCTCGGCAATTCTGCTGAGAGAAGGTTTTACTTTAGCGCAGCTTGTCGGAAGTATACTCATTCTCGGCGCGGCATTTATAAGCGAGATGCCTAAAATCAAAATAACAAAAGATTTTTTCAAAAAAAGCAAAAAAACGCTTGACAAACAAGATGAAAGATGATATACTTGTAAAGTATTTTGCTTTACACCTATGAAGGCGGTTCTGATATGTTTGAAAAAAATCTCGAAATCGGCTATTTACTTGACTTTTACGGCGATATTCTCCCCGAAAGAAAACGCTCGGTGATGGATATGTATTACAATGAGGATCTTTCTCTTGCCGAAATAGCCACAGAGATAGGCATATCGCGTCAGGGCGTCAGAGACATAATAAAGAAGAGTGAGGATGAGCTTTTCTTTTACGAAAAAAAGCTCGGACTTGCGAAAAAGCTGAAGCGCGCAGAGGCTCAGCTCGATTCTCTCACAAAGAAAGCGCTTGAGCTTTCTCTGCCCGATGAATTTATAGGTGAGCTTGAAATACTTACGAGGATAATCGAAGAATGATCCAAAAGAAAGGCAGGTATAGCTTATGTTTCAAAGTTTGAGTGAAAAGCTCGAAAATGCCTTCAAAAAATTCAAGAACAAAGGTAAGCTTACGGAAGCTGACGTAAAAGCAGGTATGCGAGAGATCAAGCTCGCCTTGCTCGAAGCTGACGTCAACTTCAAGGTCGTAAGAGACTTTATAAAAATAGTATCCGAAAGAGCTGTCGGAAGCGAGGTGCTTGAATCTCTGCTCCCCGCTCAGCAGATAGTAAAAATAGTAAACGAAGAGCTCACAAACCTCATGGGTGGCTCTCAGTCAAAGCTTGTCATATCCTCAAAGCCGCCTACGGTCGTTATGATGGTAGGTCTTCAGGGTGCGGGTAAGACCACGCATGCGGGAAAGCTTGCGGGGCTTTACAAGAAACAGGGCAAAAAGCCTTTGCTCGTAGCGTGTGACGTATACCGTCCCGCCGCGATAAAGCAGCTGCAGATCGTGGGTGAGAAGCTTGACATTCCTGTGTTTACTATGGGAGACAAGACCTCTCCCGTAAAGATCGCCGAGGAAGGCGTAAGCTATGCTATCTCTAAGGGATACGATATGGTCTTCATCGATACGGCAGGACGTCTGCACATTGATGAGGAGCTTATGGGCGAGCTTACTATGATAAAAGAAAAGGTAGCTCCCACAGAGATACTTCTCACTATTGACGCTATGATAGGTCAGGATGCTGTCAACGTTGCGGAGACCTTCAACGAACAGCTTGATATAACAGGTGTTGTTCTTACAAAGCTTGACGGTGACACACGTGGCGGCGCGGCGCTTTCTGTAAAGCACGTTACAGGCAAGCCGATCAAATTCGTGGGAACGGGAGAAAAGCTTGACACTATCGAACCCTTCTACCCCGACAGAATGGCATCGCGAATTCTTGGAATGGGCGACGTTCTCTCGCTTATCGAAAAGGCTGAGCAGGCTTACGACGAAAAGAAAGCCGCTGACCTTGAGAGAAAGATAAGAGAGTCCACATTTACGCTTGACGATTATCTCGATCAGTTTGCGCAGATCAAAAACATGGGCAATCTCGATCAGATAATGGGTATGATGCCAGGTATGAAGCCAGGAGCTATGAAGGACGCAAAGATAGACGAAAAGGCTATCGCGCGCACCGAGGCTATCATCAAATCAATGACCAAGCGCGAGCGTGAAAAGCCCGATATACTCAACGCATCAAGAAAGAAACGAATTGCCGCGGGAAGCGGAACAACGGTCGAAGAGGTAAATAAGCTTCTGCGCCAGTTTGAGCAGACGACAAAGCTTATGAAGCAGTTCTCTGACCCCAAGGGGCTTGCTAAGCTCAGCAAGCGAAACAAGTTGAAAATCCCATTCTAAATGGATTTTATAAACAATATTATATTTTCATATTTTTTGGAGGAATTTAAAAATGTCAGTTAAAATGAGACTCACAAGAACAGGAGCTAAGAAAGCTCCCACATACCGCGTTATCGTTGCAGACAGCCGCTCGCCCAGAGACGGTCGTTTCATCGAGGAGATCGGTCACTACAATCCCCGCAGAGAGCCCGTTGAAATAGTTATCAACGAGGAAAGAGCAAAGGTTTGGCTCAAGAACGGCGCTCAGCCCACAGAAACTGTTAAGGCTCTTCTCAAGAAGTCCGGCATAATCGACTAATTCTTTTGGGTGGTTAATTATGACAGACTTGAAGCAAACTTTATACGGCATTGCACGTGCTATCGTCGACAATCCCGATGAAGTTTCCGTAATCGAAAACGAAGACGGAAAAGACGTAAAGCTTGTCCTCAGTGTTGCTGAATCCGATATGGGAATGGTTATCGGTAAGGGCGGAAAGATAGCAAAGGCTATCCGCACCGTTATGAAAGCAGCGGCTGCAACAGACGGCAGACACGTAAATGTAGAAATAAGAGACTAATATCATATTTAACTATGGGAGTTGACGAATCAAAGCCTCAACTCCCATAGTTATAGGATTTTAACGATGGAAAAAGAACTTTTGATAACTTCACTTACAGAGCTTATTGATGAAATAATTTTGGCTACTCGGGAATATAACATATCATTCGATATATCCGACAGCTTTAAATTTTCTCCCACAGAGGAGAGGATAAACGAGATACACGCCCGCTATCGCGCGCTCACCTCCAAGCTGCTCGCGCTTTCCGAAAAGACAGACGCTATTGCGGCAAAAATCGCTTCCCTTACCTGTATCTCCGACGATTCGATGAATTTGGAGGATATCCTCTTTTTTTCAAAAAGACTTGATGCCTATTCGACGTGGCGCTCGGCGCTGAATGCTTTTTTGCAGAGCAGCGACAGCATTTTTAATAACAGTTCGAACGATATAAGCCTTGCGGCACTAGTAAATCTCGTTAAAGGCTTTTTTAACGATACCGAGCTTTTAAAAAACTCTGTAAAAATTTTTTAGCATTATATTTTAATTTTTCACGTAAAGTGATATAATGTGATTTAGGGGGTGATGACCATGTCTTTTGAATATCTTTCCGAATTACTGTATGAGAGCAAGTACGTGGCTTTCAGAAACGAGATCGACGAGATAAATGCCATCGACGCGGCCGAATATCTGGCTTCGCTTGACATAGAATTGCTTCCCAAGGTCTTCAGACTTTTGAGAAAATCCACAGCGGCGGAGATATTTCCCGAGCTTGATTCCGAGTTTCAGGAGGCTATCATCTCTTCTATCACCGACTCGGAGATAACTAAGCTCGTTGAGGAGCTTTTTATAGACGATACCGTAGACATACTTGAAGAGCTTCCCGCAAGTGTGGTGAGCAGAATACTCAAAGCCGCAAAGCCAAATACGCGCGCCGAGCTTAACAAATTTTTGAACTATCCTCAGGATAGCGCGGGAAGCGTTATGACCTCGGAATTTATAAGCGTTCACGCAAGCATGACGGTTGCCGAAGCGATAGAGCGAATTCGCAAAACAGGAAAAGATAAGGAAACAATTTACGCTATCTACGTTACCGACAATTCGCGTCTCCTCAAGGGCTTTATAGAGCTTCGAGACCTGATTTTCTCTGACCGCGAGGATATAATCGAGGACGTTATGGAAAGCTCGATAATATCGGCAACAACTATCGATGACCGTGAGCTTGCCGCGTCTCTGATATCAAAATACGACCTTCTGGCTCTCCCTATCGTTGACAAAGAAAACCGACTTGTCGGTATCGTTACCGTCGACGACGCGCTCGACGTAATCGAGGAAGCGGCAACCGAGGATATCGAAATGATGGCGGCTATCTCGCCTACCGATAAGCCTTATCTAAAAACCGGAGTATTTGAGACCTGGAGAAAGCGAATACCTTGGCTTATCTTCCTGCTTGTCTCCTCTATGATAACGGGCGGCATAATAACCTACTATGAGGACGCGCTCGGAGCTATGGTGGTGCTGACCGCATTTATCCCCACGCTTATGGGTACCGGAGGAAACGCGGGCGGTCAGGCATCTGTTACTATTATCCGCGGTCTCTCGCTTGGCGAGATACGAATGGGCAACATTCTGCAAATTCTTTGGAAGGAATTCAGAATATCGCTCCTCTGCGGAGTCACACTCTCTGCTGTGATATTCGCCAAAGCAATGCTTATCGACAGAACGTCCATTGCGGTGGCTCTTGTTGTATCTATCTCGCTCTTCGTAACAGTAATTATCGCAAAGCTCGTGGGCTGTGCCTTGCCTATATTTGCAAAAAGAATAGGCTTTGACCCTGCGGTAATGGCAAGCCCTTTTATAACCACAATAGTCGACGCTGTATCTCTGCTTATTTATTTTCAGATCGCATCATACGCGCTTGGTATATAAAATCAAGGGGAAGATTTTTTCTTCCCCTTGATTTTATGCAAGAAAACTATTGAAAAAACCTCTGAAAAATGTTATAATTTTTAAGACGACTAATATCGGAGGTATGTTATATGAGCGATTCATGGGATAAGCTTTACGGCGAGGCTTCGGAGTGCGTTGCCTGTGAGCTTTGCAAGACAAGGACAAACTGTGTTTTCGGCGTTGGAAACAGAAACGCGGACGTTATGTTTATAGGAGAAGCCCCCGGTGAGAACGAGGACAAGACAGGTGTTCCCTTCGTTGGCAGAGCGGGACAGCTTCTTGACAAATTCTTATACGCCGTCGATATTCCTCGTGAAAAGGTCTACATAGCAAATATACTGAAGTGCCGTCCTCCAAAGAACCGCGACCCTCTGCCCGCAGAGGAAGACGCCTGTATCGATTTTCTTCGCAGACAGGTACTGCTTATACAGCCAAAAATAATCGTTTGCCTTGGCAGAATATCGGCGATGAAGCTGATAAAGCCCGACTTCAAAATAACGAAGGAGCACGGAAATTGGTTCTTAAAGGGCAATTTTCTCATAACAGCCGTTTATCACCCCGCTCTGCTTCTTCGCGACCCGAGAAAAAAAGAAGAAATGCTCGAGGATATGAAGGCTATAAAAAACAAGCTTGACGAGCTGAACATATCTATATAAAACGACATGGGAGACTCTATGAAAAAGGTTGAAATATACACTGACGGTGCTTGCCGAGGCAATCCCGGCAAGGGAGGCTGGGGCGCTATATTGCGATACGGCGATTTTGAGCGCGAGATATCGGGCGGAGACCCGTCTACCACCAACAACAGAATGGAGCTTACAGCGGCAATAGAGGCGCTGAGCCTTCTCAAAGAGCCTTGTGAGGTCACGTTGACGTCAGACTCAAAATATATGATAGATGCCATTCAGAAGAAATGGATAGATTCCTGGCGAGCTAAGGGCTGGAGAAAATCCGACGGAAAGCCTGTGCTTAATATCGACCTGTGGGAAAAGCTGCTTGAGCTTCTTGATATACACAAGGTCACATTTGTGTGGGTACACGGACACGCAGGACACGAATACAACGAACGTTGCGACGTCCTTGCTACGACCTTTGCCGACAGTCTGTAAACAACTACCCTCCGCACTTGCGATAAACGCAGGCGCGGAGGGCTTTATATTATTCAAATAAGGGCGTGGAAAAATATCTTTCAGCGGTGTCGGGTAAAACAGTCACGACCGTCTTTCCTCGGCCAAGCTTCTTCGCAAGTCTTATTGCTGCCGCAACGTTAGTCCCGCTGCTTATTCCGCACATAATTCCCTCTTTCGAGGCAAGATCCTTTGAAGTCTGGAGAGCTTCCTCGTCCTTTACGATACAAACGTCATCGTAAATATTCTGATTGAGTATGTCGGGGATAAGTCCGTCGCCAATACCCATCTGTATATGCGTTCCTATCGAGCCACCCGAAAGTATTGCCGCATTCTCGGGCTCTACCGCCCATATCGTCATATCGGGGTTATTTGCCTTGAGCACCTCGCCGATACCCGTGATAGTTCCGCCAGTCCCTATTCCGGAGCAAAAGCCGTGTATGGGACGGCCAACCTGCTCAAGTATCTCTACGGCAGTGTTTATGCGCTGTATTTCGGGATTTGCGGGGTTTTCAAACTGCTGGGGTACAAAGACCCTTTTATCCTCCTCACGCATTTTGAGCGCAAGATTTACGCACTCCTCGATACAAAGTCCGATATTGCCGCTATCGTGAACAAGAATAACCTCAGCTCCGTAATGCTCAACAAGCTTTCTTCTCTCCTCGCTGACCGAGTCGGGCATGATTATCTTGACCTTATATCCGCGGACAGCCCCCACAAGCGCAAGTCCTATTCCCTGATTTCCGCTTGTCGGCTCTACTATAACGGTATCCTCATTTTTAAGTCCCTTTTTTTCAGCGTCAAGTATCATATTAAAAGCGGTTCTCGTCTTTATAGAGCCGCCAACGTTCATTCCCTCAAATTTGACGAGTATCTCGGCGTCGTTCTCGCCTGTCATGCGGTTAAGTCTTATAACGGGTGTGTTGCCCATCGCGTCTAAAATAGTATTACAAATCATTTGATGCCTCTCAAAAAATCATATATCATAGATTATAGCACATTTCTCATATTTTGTCAATGCGATTATTTTCCGTCACCGCTCGACTTTTTGAGACATATAATATTTATCGGAGGTGTAACGATGAAACGAAATTTTGATGAATGCATTGTGGAGATTGGCGGTGTAACGCAAGCCTTAAAAGCACAGGATATTCTTGCGTTTGCCTCTATTCCTTCAAAAGTAATTAAAGCCAAAGCCTCCCGTAACGGCTGCATCTACGCCATAAGCTTTCCCTCTTACGAAGAGGACAAGGCAAGAGAACTCCTTCTGCGGTCGGGAATATCAATGGGCCGCCGAACAAGAGGTTAAGCATTATGATAAACTATCTTGACAACGCTGCCACTACCTTTCCAAAGCCTCTTTCAGTTTACGAAGAGGTAACAAAATGTATGACCCGCTATTGCGGAAATCCGGGAAGAAGCGCTCACTCGCTCTCGCTCGACGCCGCACGGAAAATATATGAGTGCAGAGCTCTGCTTGCCGACCTTCTCGGCGTTGGGGAGCTTGAAAGAATAATTTTTACGATGAACACCACCT
Organism: Eubacteriales bacterium; assembly: GCA_045653185.1. Lineage (GTDB taxonomy): Bacteria > Bacillota > Clostridia > Oscillospirales > CAG-272 > HGM12713. The sequence continues at coordinate 21,072 of JAZOLQ010000040.1, read as the reverse complement.
ACGCCCTGAACACCGTCATAAAAGGCGTTTTGAAAAAGGGCGACCACGTGATAATATCCGACCTCGAACACAACGCCGTATGGAGACCTATCCACAAGCTCTATGAGAAGGGCGATATAAAATATGATGTTTTTTCTTCAATGACTCTCTCCTCGCGCCGCTCGCCCACGCTTATATGCGCGAAGATAGCCTCGCTTCTCCGCCCCAACACTAAAATGGTGATAGCCACTCACGCCTCAAATATCTGCTCTGCGACCCTTCCCATAGTTGAAATAGGCGAATTTTGCCGAAAACGCGGGCTATTCTTTCTCGTTGACGCGGCGCAATCTGCGGGACATTATCCGATAGACCTTGACTCGATGAATATAAGCGCCCTCTGCGCCCCGTCACACAAGGCGCTTTACGGTCCGCAAGGCTGCGGAATAATAGCTCTTGGGCGTGGAATAACGATAGATACGCTTATAGAGGGCGGCAACGGAGTTAGCTCTCTCGACCCTGCGATGCCGCTTTTTTCGCCCGAACGCTATGAGGCGGGAACGCTGCCAACGCCTACTATCGCAGGGCTTTGCGAGGGGATAAAAACCATCAACTCGTACGGACTTTCTGCCATAGCCGAATACGAGTCCTCTCTTTTCGTTTACGCGCTTGAAGCGCTCTGTAACATTCCCGAAATATCTGTATATGCACCGTCCTTCAAAGGCGCGACTCTGCTTTTTAACGCAAAAGATATTCCCTCTGAGGAGCTTGCGCTACGCTTAGATTCCTATGGAATATGCGCGAGAGGAGGTTTTCATTGCTCGGCGCTTGCGCACAAGACACTCGGAACTCCACCCGACGGCGCGCTGAGAATAAGCCTTGGCATATTTAATCAAAAAAAGGATATCGACTCTCTTGCAATGTCTCTATCCGCTATAATTTCAGAAAAAAAGAAAGAATAAAGAAGAGCGGCGAGAATCTTTCTCGCCACTCTTCTTTGTTTTCACAACAAGAGCAAATATCCAAAACAGATATTTATGCCTGAGTCTTTCTTCTCTCCTCGAAGCAAGCACTGCAATAAACAGGTCTGTCCTCGGAGGGCTGGAAGATAACCTTAGCTACGCCGCCGCACTGTGCGCAAGTTGTTTCGAAGTACTCACGCGGAGCCTTTGCAGCATTCTTCTTTGCGTCACGACAAGCTTTGCAGCTCTTAGGCTTGTTCAAAAAGCCTTTTTCTTTGTAGAACTGCTGCTCACCAGCTGTAAATACAAACTCATTGCCGCATTCTTTGCATACAAGAGTCTCATCTACAAACTCGACTTCAGTCTCAGCTCCGACTTTTACTTCTTCTTCGTACATGATTTTACCTCGCTTTGTAAAATGGAATTTTTTTGCCCAAAGTACCCCGACAAGTTTTCCCACTTACGGACTAGCTACAGGCTATATATCTGATTCGGCTTTGCCGTATCATTCAAGTTATTTTAGCAAGCTTCTCAGCTTTTTCCTTATCCTGTATATAGCGTTTGCAATAGATTTCTCGCTTTTTTCTACCAGCGCTCCAATATCCCGTGCCGTTTTTCCCGATGCGTAAAGACACCAGACTCTATACTCAAACGGCGAAAGATTCCCTCTTATCACACGGTCTATATCTCTAAGACTTTCTTCTTCGATTATTCGGCTTGATATCTCCTCAGCTCCGCCCATACTCTCGTCAATATCAATCGTCTGCGAAAGCTGTTCGAGCTTCATCTTATTGAGCTTTCTCAACTGAGATATCAACGCATTGGTTATGCATATCTTGGCGTAAAGGCCAAATTCCACTCCGTCACTGCCAATGTCGTAGCTCATTATAGAATTGTAGAACACCAAGACCGCTTCTTGACGAAGGTCCTCCTCGTGTGATCTGGAATGCTCGTCATTGCTGAACTTAGCGATAGACGCGCTTATCAGAGGCTCGTACATACAAAGTAATTCTTCAAACGCCCCTTGCTCGTTTTCTCTGACCTTAGTGATCAGCTCAATGACCTCGGATCTATTATGGCAATTATTCATCAACACTCCTTGCCGATAGCTTAAAAGCATAGTTTACCCATGTATTCATAGTCACCACATTATATTATACCATTAATTTGTATAATGTCAAGAGTAAAAATCAATTTATTTTTGTCGAATATTGCCTAAAACAATGTTTTTATGCCATTTTCCACAACACAAAAGTATTTCTTTTGTATAAATTCTTCAAAAAATCCCTTCTCATTTTACTAATCCGATATTTTTTCTTAAAAATTTTGTTAAAATTCACAAAAATGCAAAAATAAGCTGATATGTCTTTTATTTTTTGCTCAAATATCGGCAGTTTAAAGCTTTATCTCACTTTGTTTAATTAAAAAGATAGTTCACATTACCCGCCATAAGAGCAAGCACTCCTCTATATATGGCTTCGGGACGTTCGTAAAAATTATTTTTCATTCTCTGCGCTCTGTCAAGCGTATCTACTGTGAGCGACTGAGAAAAAATCACCGTATCCTTCTCTGTGAATGAGGATATCACATTGTATTTTCCGTCATCCATGGCAACTATCTCGCATTTAGGCGTAACACCGCGTTTTTTGAAATCGAGATATCTGAGCGCTCTTGCAAGGCTTTGGTCAAGTATAGTCGAAAGGATGTCGCCGTTAAGCTCTCTTGCAACGTGTTTTCCCTTCTCGGAAGGAACGTAAAGCGTTTCTCCGTCAAGCTTTATCTCATCTATAAGCCCCGCGTCAAGCATTTCGTTAAAGCCCTCGGCAAAATCGAGGTACATGACGTAATCGGTCTGCATAACTATGTCGTTTATCGTAACAAAATCCAGCGGATAATTAATATTTTCGAGCAGATAAAGCACAAAAATTTTTACGTTCCGCATACTTCCTATTGGTGAAGCCATATTCTTTGCCTCCGTATGATATATTTGCTGAAAATATTTTATCATATTTTGAAAATTTTTTCAATATATATTTGCATTTTTGAAGAAAATATGATATCATATATCTATATAAAAAAACAAACTTAAGGAATGGTATAAAAATGGTAAAGATCGCTATTCTCGGATTCGGCGTTGTCGGAAGCGGTACTGCTGAGGTACTTACCGAAAACAAAAAGATAATAGAAGAAAGACTTGGCTGTGAATACAGCATAAAATATATCCTTGACCTCAGGGATTTTCCGGACTCTCCCTTTGGCGACCTCGTTGTTCACGACTTTAACGTTATTTTGAATGACCCTGAGGTCTCAATAGTAGCTGAGATGATGGGCGGTTCTCACCCCGCTTACGACTTTTCAAAGGCTTGTCTTGAGGCAGGAAAGAACGTTATAACCTCCAACAAAGAGGTCGTATCCAATTTCGGCGTTGAGCTTTGCTCTATCGCGGCAGCTCACGGCGTAAGATATCTTTTTGAGGCGAGCGTTGGCGGCGGTATTCCAGTTATCCGTCCCATGATAAACGACCTCGCGTCCAACAAGATAACCAAGATATGCGGAATACTTAACGGCACTACGAACTATATACTCACAAAGATGCGTGACGAGGGACAGTCCTTTGATACGGCTCTTGCAGACGCTCAGAAGCTTGGTTATGCAGAGGCAAATCCTTCGGCTGATGTTGACGGAATAGACGCCGCAAGAAAGATAGTTATTCTTGCCGCGCTCGCATCGGGAAAGCTTATATCCCCGAAATCCATTCATACCGAGGGCATCACAAAGATATCCCTGCTTGACACAAAGGTAGCAGAAGCTCTCGGATGTTCGATAAAGCTTATCGGTCAGGCGCATATCTCGTCCGATGGGCTTTGCGCGCTCGTATCTCCTTGTATGGTTCAGAAGGCTAATCCCCTCTCCAGAATAGACGACGTTTTCAACGGCATACTTATCGACGCTAATATGGTCGGCGAGGTTATGTTCTACGGTCCTGGCGCGGGAAAACTGCCCACGGCAAGCGCTGTCGTTGCCGACATAATTGACGTAATAGCTCATATGGAGTCTGAATTCAAGGATATAGTTTGGGAGGAGGCTTTGGAAGCTGACGTATCCGACTTTGCGTCCTTTGAGTGCAAGCGAGTTTTCATCACGTCTGCGCCGATTGACCTTCCCAACCTTTCAAAGCAGGTCACCGCAGAGGGTAGCTACGCCTATATGACCGAGGCTCTCTCCGAGTCGGCTGTCTCCGAATTGGTTTCTGCTAACAAAGCTTCTGTAATATCTGTATTCAGAGCGCTTTAAATAAAAAACTGTCTCAAGCAAGAGCTTGAGACAGTTTTTTTGTTAATAGTCACTTCCGCATTATTTTTTGAATTCAATATCAAGCAAAAGCGGAGTATGGTCTGTTGAATTGAGGGTATGGTCGATAATATATCCCCACTCCTTATGCGGTTCTTGTCCAAGAGTATAAAAAGTGCCGTAATCAAGATTGTTTTTATACTTGAGAGCTCCGCTGAGTCTGACGTTGTCCATTATAGTGTCAAGAAGCTTGTACGGCTCTTCGCTCTGTTTACAGTTAAGGTCTCCCATGAGAACAGAAGGAATACTGAACTTAAAGCTCTTTTTTAACTCGTTTTCCTCCAATGAGTGTAAAATAAGTACGATAAATTTTCATACAATACATTTTTAACATCAATAATCCCAAAAAACAATATTATTATTTAATTCTATTGACAAGATTTTCTTTTATGATATAATATTCTTGTGAGGTGTTCTCACAAAAAGATATATTAAGAGAATTTCGTGTAGAAGAGTAAGAATACAGGCGTGAAGTGCTTTGAGGACGGGGAGTTGCCAAAAAGACGAAAAGCTTCTGCTTGCGGTTTGTGTTCTGCATCCCGCTTCATACGGCATAAGGTCGGATATCATCCTTCTTTCTCCTTAAGCCTATGAGTTGAGGAAAAGGAGGATTTTTTATGTCAAAAAAATATACTTCGCGGCATTTACTCGTAATAACAACGGCGGCTATGATGACTGCTTTGAGCGTAGTTATAGGTGTTTTTTGCAAGACATTTTTGAACTTCGGTATGGGACTTTTCCGCGTAACCTTTGAAAACATGCCGATAATTCTGTCGGGGCTTGTTTTAGGTCCTATTGCGGGCGGTATCGTCGGCGCGGCATCCGACTTTATAAGCTATCTCTTTTCCGCTCAGGCATATCCGCCAAATCTTATAGTAACGCTCGGAGCAACACTTGTGGGTGTTGTGTCGGGTGTTATATCACGCTTCGTCGTAAAAAAACGAGGAACTTTGCAGATAATAGTCTCAGGGGCAGCGGCGCATATCGTCGGCTCTATGATAGTAAAGCCGATAGGGCTTTATCAATTTTACGGAACTATGGTGCTTTGGCGAATACCTATGTATCTCGTGATAGCTCCTGTTGAGATATCGGTTATCTGTTTCATTTTGAAAAGGAAAAACTTCGCGCGTCTTGTCGGATATACAGGAAAGGAAAATGATGAATTACACTGAATCCATTGAATACATACACTCTATAAGCTGGTGCTTTTGCAAGCCAGGGCTTGAACGTATAGAAAAGCTGTGTTCTCTGCTCGGCGACCCTCAAAAAAGCCTCAAATTCATTCACGTGGCAGGCACTAACGGCAAAGGCTCGTTTTGCGCTATGCTTGACTCGGTCCTTCGTGAGTCGGGATACAAGGTAGGTCTTTTCACCTCTCCTTATATAAGATTTTTCAACGAGCGCATCTGCTTTGACGGCGCTCCCATATCAAACGGCGAGCTTGCCGAGGTCACCTCGTACGTGCGCCCGTTTGCAGATTCTATGGAAGAAAAACCGACGGAATTTGAGCTTATCACCGCGATAGGCTTTGAGTATTTCAAGCGCAAGGGGTGTGACGTCGTCATTCTAGAAGCGGGCATGGGCGGACGCCTTGACTCCACGAATATCATCGACTCTCCGCTTCTTTCAGTAATTACGGGTATCGCGCTTGACCACACGGCGTTTCTTGGCGATACGGTGGAAAAGATCGCTTATGAAAAAGCCGGGATAATAAAAAAAGGCGTTCCCGTCCTTTTTGGCGGAAACGACGCTGCGGCAGAGGATATAATTCGCAAAAAGGCTGTTGACTCTCTCTCCGACTTCTTCGTCACAGACCGCTCATCAATATCAAATATTGAGACCTCTCTCTCGGGAACGAGATTTGATTTTGGCAAAAGACAAAACATTGATATCTCTTTGCTTGGTCTTTATCAGCCGCTTAACGCCGCAAACGTGCTCACAGCGGTCGATATTTTGCGTTCTAACGGCTTTTCTATCTCTGAGGACAGCATATACCTCGGACTTAGGGCTGCAAAGTGGCACGCAAGATTTGAGCTTATATCAAGCGACCCAATTATAATATACGACGGCGCGCACAACCCCGAGGGGATATCTGCGGCGGTAAGAAGCATAAAGGCGTATTTCCCCGAGGAGAAGGTATACGTACTTAGCGGAGTGATGAAGGATAAGGATTATAACGCTATCGCATCTGACCTTGCGGCTGTTGCTTCACACGCTTTTACCGTAACGCCCGACAATCCAAGAGCGCTTGACGCAAGGGAATATGCCTCGGTTCTTGAAAACCATTCTATAAAGGCTGCGGCGTTTGACTCGTTAGAGGAAGCGTTACAGACAGCCATCAAAAAAGCAAAAGCGGACAAAGCTCCCCTTTTCTGCCTTGGCTCGCTTTATATGTATTCCGAGCTTATTGAGATATTTGAAAATTTAGAAATTTGACATCAAAAAAGGGCTGATACTCAGCCCTTTTCTTTATTTCCTATAATAAACGTAAAAAGCAATGATCGTGCGTTCTTTTCCGCCGTGCTCAAGGTCGGGACCCGTGAGTACTACGCCGTCCTTAGAGAGCAGCTCGCTCGCGCGAAGCTCGTCAAGCGGACATCTGAAGATAACGTCTGCCGAAGCATAAACGATAAACTCCTCGTTTCGTATATTAAGTCCCCCATTGCGTCCTATAACAGTTTCAACGTCGTCAATACGCTCGGTGACGTATTTTATATGCTGTCCGCATATCATTTCCGCCATTTCCCTGCGGTATTTCTTACTGTCGGGGTTTTTGCTTTTTGTAAGTCTTTTGAATAGTCCCATTAGCCGTATCTCCTTATAAAACGCACAAATATCTCTATACGGCTATATTATATCTCTTTTTTGAGCTAAGGTCAAGTATTATCGGCAAATTCTCAAACACTTCTTCCCTTTGAGATGAAAAACGGCATAGTTTTGTGTCCCGAAAGCTCTCTGCCATCCTTTATTATGACGTCCTTGTCGCTTATAACACATCCAAGACGAACGTTATTTCCGACAAAAGTTCCCTGAAGGAGTATCGAATTTTTGACCACGCTTCCCTTTCCTATCTTTACTCCTCGGAAGATGATAGAATTTTCAACCTCTCCCTCTATCACACAGCCGTCCGCCACAAAGGAATTCTTTACCGAAGACGCCTTTTTATAAAGTGTGGGGGCGGAATTCCGCACCTTAGTATATATCGGTCTGCCCTCTACACCGAGAATATCCTTCCTCACTCCCTCCTCCAAAAGTCTCATAGATGAAGAAAAATAGCTCTCAAGAGAATTGAGCTTCAGGAATATACCGTCAAAGCAATACTCATAGGTATTGCCCTTTTTTATAACTCTGGCGATTATATCTCTGTAAAAATCGGTGTATCCGCAGGATATTGCCTCATTTATAAGACCTATTAGATAAAGTCTGCCAACAACTATTATATTCATGCTCACTCTTGCATCGAAAGGCGTGTCTGTATTTATCGGCGTCACTCCGCTGACTCTGCCGTTGAAGTCGGAAAAAAGAGCGTATACGTCATCAGAGCGAAGGAACTCGTCACTCTCGATCTTTCGGCTTACAATCGTTATATCTGCGCCCTTTTCCTCATGAGTTCGTATCACATCTGCGATATCTATGTTGCAGATGATGTCGCTGTCAGAAAAAACTATATGCTCTTCACTGCACCTTGAGATAAAATTGCTCACACCGATAAGCGCCTCGAGTCTTGTGTTGTAAAGGCGCTTTGATACAGAATTTTCGTAAGCGGTTATAAACGGCGGAAGCAGTTTTATTCCGCCCGATCTCCTCGCGAGATCCCAGTCCTTCCCCGTTCCGATATGATCCATAAGCGATTGATAGTTGTTATGTGTGACAACTCCGACCTTTGATATCCCCGCATTGACCATATTGGAAAGCGGAAAATCTATCAGCCTGTATCTGCACCCAAAGGGGACAGACCCCATCGTTCTTCTTGCCGTAAGCTCAGGCAACGATGAATCGTGTATATTTGAAAAAATAAGTCCTGCCGCGCTCATACTCGATCCTCCTTTACCGCCGATATCATCTTTTTGTCAGCAATACGCACGCCATTGTTCACACTGACTCTCGCTCCGATAACTGTAATTCCGCCCGAAATTTCCTTATCAACTCCTATCGAGGCGTCCTTGCCTATCCTTACGTCCCTATCGATTATCGAATAATTCACCTTTGCTCCCTCTCCGATACAAACGCCCTCAAAGATCACCGAATCGTTCACCTCTGCTCCGCGCTCTACCGTCACACTCGGGCCTATGACTGAGTTTTTTACCTTTCCGTATATCCTGCACCCTTCGGTGAGATAGCTGTTCTCTACCTCAGCCTCGGCATCAACGAAGTGCGGAGAACAGGGCTCGTGGCGTGAATATATCCTCCAGCTCTCATCGTCAAGTCTCAGTAAGGGCGAGTCGCCCAAAAGGTCGTTGTTCGCTTCCCACAAGGACGGTATCGTGCCAACGTCCTTCCAATATCCCGAAAAAGGATACGCAAACATCTTCTCCCCGCATTTCAGCATTTTGGGGATTATATTCTTTCCAAAATCGTTGGAGCTGTTCTTGTCAGCCTCGTCCTCGCAAAGATAATCAAAGAGCTTTTTCTTGTTGAATATATATATCCCCATAGAAGCCTTTGTGCTGTCGGGCTCTGCGGGCTTTTCAGTAAATTTGAATATCTCGCCGTCCTCCCTTACGCTCATTATGCCAAATCGGCTCGCCTCCTTTATGGGAACTTCTATTACCGCGATAGTACAGTCAGCGCCCTTTTTCTTGTGATAATCGACCATTTTGGAATAATCCATCTTGTAGATATGGTCGCCAGAAAGTATCAAAATATATTCTGGATCGTAATTCTCAATAAACTCGAGATTTTGATATATGGCGTTGGCAGTCCCCCTGTACCAGTCCGCGCCTTTTTTGCCTTGATAGGGCGGCAGTATCTTGACTCCGCCGTAAGCGCGGTCAAGATCCCACGGAAGTCCGTTCCCTATATAATCGTTCAGCACAAACGGCTGATATTGAGTAAGAACCCCAACAGTGTCTATTCCCGAATTGATACAGTTCGACAGCGTAAAATCGATTATGCGGTATTTCCCCCCAAAAGACACCGCGGGCTTCGCGGTATTTGCGGTCAGCGTGTAAAGTCTGCTTCCTTGTCCGCCCGCAAGAAGCATTGCAACACATTCTTTTTTTCTGAACATACTTTCCCCCTTATACAGTCTTATTTTTATTTTCCTCTAATCGAGGATGCGATATTTATTTTTATGTTTTAAACATATATTGATTTATATACGGATTTGTGGTAAAATACTATTGATAGCCTGTCAGGCTATGCTTATCGTGTCATCATTAAGTTTATGAAGGGATCAAAAAATTATGACTAATAGAGAAAAATTTATTCAAATTTACCGTTCTTGTATAACACGCGAGGGCTCGGATAAGCTGCTCGATTTTCTCTGTTCTCCCGAAAAAAGCGACTTTTTCACCGCTCCCGCAAGCACTCGCTTCCACGGCTCTTATGAGGGAGGTTTGCTTGAGCACAGCTTGAACGTTTACGAATGTCTTTGCGATTTTGTCAACCGTCCCCGCTTCAAAGAGAAATACGGATTTCATTTTTCCGACGAGTCTCTTGCGATAGCCGCTCTCTTGCACGATCTTTGCAAGGTGAATTTTTATCGCACAGAGATGAGAAACGTGAAGAAGAACGGTGTGTGGGAGTCTGTTCCTTATTATACGATAGAGGATACTCTGCCATACGGACACGGTGAAAAATCGGTCTACATAATTTCAGGATATATGAAGCTCACGCGCGACGAAGCATTTGCCATAAGATACCACATGGGATTTTCAGGCCCTGAGGACGCAAATCAGGTCGGCAAGGCGCTTGAGATGTTCCCTCTCGCCTTCGCTCTCTGCGTCGCGGATATGGAGGCATCGTACTATATGGAGGGAATCGAAGCTCCCGAAAAATAAACACAGGAGATATTGCTATGGAAAATAAAAACTATCCGACACCGCACATAAACGCAACGCCCGGACAGATAGCAAAAACCGTGCTTATGCCCGGTGACCCGCTTCGCTCTGAGTTTGTTGCGCATAATTTCCTTGAAAATGCCGTTCTTTTTAACAACGTAAGAGGAATTTCGGGCTATACGGGAACTTATAAAGGAAAGCCTGTCTCTGTTATGGCAAGCGGAATGGGCATGCCCTCTATGGGAATATACAGCTATGAGCTTTTTAACTTTTTCGAGGTTGAGAATATTATCAGAATAGGCTCTGCGGGCGCTATCAGCGAAAAACTCTCTCTCCGAGATATCGTTCTCGGAATGGGCGCTTGCACTAATTCAAGCTACTCCGAGCAGTATCACCTCTGCGGCACTTACGCTCCTATCGCGAGCTACAAGGTTCTCAGCGAAGCGGCAAAAATTGCCGAAGAGCTCTCGCTTTCCTACAAGGTTGGAAATCTGCTTTCCTCCGACACCTTTTACAACGATTTTTCAGAGGATACTATGGCTTGGGGCAAAATGGGTGTGCTTGCAGTCGAGATGGAGGCGGCGGCTCTCTATATGAACGCTGCGAGGGCAGGTAAGAACGCGCTCGCCATCTGCACGGTTTCCGACTCGCTTGTCACAGGCGAGGCTCTCCCCGCATACGAGCGTCAGACCTCGTTCACCGATATGATGACTTTGGCTCTTGAGCTTGCAATAAAGCTTTGAGGTAAAAGATGAAAAAATTCAAACGGGCATTTCTGATAGTGCTTGACAGTCTTGGCGCGGGCGAGATGCCCGACTCAGAAAAATTTGGAGATGCGGGCGCTTCAACGCTTGGCAGTCTTGCAAAAAGCGGAGCGCTTAAAATAAACAATCTTCTCGAAATGGGACTTGGCAATATTGACTCGCTTTCTTTTCTTGGAAGCGTAAGCTCTCCTACCTCCGCTTATGCGAGAATGACAGAAGCCTCCGAGGGCAAGGACACGACCATAGGTCATTGGGAGATAGCGGGACATATCTCAAATTCTCCCCTTCCCACCTTTCCCGAGGGATTTCCCGAAGGGCTGATCGCTGAGTTTTCAAGGATCTCGGGCAGAGGTGTGCTCTGTAACCGTCCTTATTCGGGAACAGACGTAATAAGGGATTTCGGCGAGGAACACATAAAGAGCGGAAAGCTTATCGTATACACCTCGGCTGACAGCGTTTTTCAGATAGCCGCGCACGAGGATGTCCTAAATACCGACGAGCTATACGACGTCTGCAAAAAGGCTCGTTCTCTGCTCTCTGGCAAATACGGAGTAGGCAGAGTTATTGCTCGTCCCTTTGCGGGCAAAGCGCCCGATTTTTACAGGACCGACGCAAGACGTGATTTTTCGCTCGAGCCTCCGTCAAATCTTCTTCCTGAGGCATTTTTCAAGGCTGGACTTGACTCTATTGCGGTTGGCAAGATAGGCGATATTTTTGCCGACAAAAAGTTTTCCAAAAAACTTCTCACCCACTCAAACGACGAGGGTATGGAACTAACGAAAGAACTTCTTATGCAGGATTTTTCGGGACTTTGCTTTGTAAACCTTGTTGATTTTGACATGAAATACGGACACAGGCGCGACGTTTTGGGATATGCCGAAGCGCTGAACGCTTTTGACGTATTTATTCGTCGCTTTACCGAGAAAATGCGCGACGGCGATATACTCTTCATCTCCGCCGACCACGGATGCGACCCATCCTTCTTTGCGTCAACCGACCATACGGGAGAATATACTCCGCTCCTTATCTATTCAAAGGATATCATACCCGAAAATTTCGGCACGCGCTCAAGCTTTGCCGACATTGCCGCGACGCTTGCATCGCTCTTTGAGCTTGATTTTGTGTCCGACGGCAAACCGATAAATTTAAAATTCAAGTAAGGATAATTTATGGACTGTAATTTGTTGATAAAAAAAGCGCTTGAAGCTAAAGAACGTGCATATTCTCCATATTCCTCCTTCAACGTTGGGGCTGCCCTGCTTTGCGCGGACGGTAAAATATATACCGGCTGTAACGTTGAATCGGCGTCTTATACTCCGACCTGCTGTGCCGAAAGAGTGGCATTCTTCAAGGCAGTAAGCGATGGTGAGCGTCAATTTGAGGCAATAGCGATAGTCGGCGCAAGCGCGTCCGCCAAAAATTTTGGCTTCTGCTCTCCCTGTGGGGTATGCAGACAGGTAATGAGCGAGTTTTGCCATGACGATTTTAAAATAATTCTTGCCGACAGTAAGGGAGAGCAAAAAATATTCACTCTTGCCGAGCTGCTTCCGCTAAATTTTAAGCTATAAATGGAGATAATATGAAAAGAAAAGATAAAAGAGCCCTATCGCTCGTATACGCGCGATATATTTTCCCGCTTCTTTCCGACCTTGTATTCGTAATACTTGCGTTTATCCCTTGTATAAGATACAGCCTCGATTCTGAATCAAGAATGGCTATATCTCTTGCCGAGCTTATGAAATACGCTTGGGTAAGCTCACGAAAATATCTCTTTTCTGCAGGAACGCAAAAGACCGCCGACGAAACGCTGTTTTGTCAGCTGGTATTTATAGCACTGATAGTTTTTGCTCTGCTCTTTCTTCTTGGACTTGCCGTGCATATCTTCTCACTGTCGGCATTTCTCTCCTCACAAAACGACACAAACTCCAAGCAGAAAAACGTATATCTCTCAATCATTCCGAACAGAGCCTTTCTTCTCTCTCTCGAAGCTCTCACTCTGCCGATAGTCTTCTTCCCCGAGCTTCTCACAAAGCTCTATCACTCTATCCTTTTCTACACGGTAACTCTTAAATATTCTCTGTTCCCTTTGTGGATAGTTTTCGTTGCTCTGTTTGCGATAAATATCTTTCTCACCCTGTTCGCAATAGGACAAGAAAGACGTCTTAAAATGAACATTTTTGCAAAAAACAAGCCTCTTTACATATCCGATGAAGCTGAGGATTATAAAGAAGACCTTCAAACGCCAATGTCCGAGGGCAAGCTTTATAATTTGAAGCAGGAAAGCGTAAATGAGCAGACCGAAAGATTGCGCAAGCTTTTGAAATACTCAAACGAGGATAGCGACGAAAACGAAAAATGACAATATAATATCGGTATAAAATCTTCTCCGCGTTCGTGATTTTTACTTCAACACGAATGCGGAGAATTTCTTATAAAAATTTTTAAAAAATTTTTCAAAAAGGTATTGCATTTTCAAAAAGAATGTGATATAATATCAAAGTCGTCAGATACGGCCCGTTGGTCAAGCGGTTAAGACGCTAGCCTCTCACGCTGGAAACATGGGTTCGATTCCCGTACGGGTCACCAAAAAAGAAGTGCACACCACTCGGTGTGCACTTCTTTTTTTGCTGTCCCTACTCGAAATCGAACTTCGCCGTAGGCGAAAGTTCGCAGATGTTTGCCGTCTTTAGTTGTAAAGCGACGGCGTTCAGCCGTCGAGGTAAACTCTGGTTGAGGAGCTTTGCGACGAAACAAATTCCCGTACGGCTCGAACCACAGCAGTGGCGCTTTCTTTTTTGCTGTTCATATCCCAAATATTAGAAAAGAGTGAGGTTATTTAACCTCACTCTTTTTCAGCATATAATGATTATTGATACACGCGCCTATCATTATGATATATACTCCAAAGTATAACCACAACATAAAAAATACCGCGCTCGATAAGCTTCCGTATATGTTTTCCAGCGACATGATATCGATGTATATCGAAAATCCCCAAGAGAATATACTACAAGTCAAGGAAGCGAATACAGCGCCCAATACTTGCTCTCGAAATTTCAATTTCTTGTTTGGAAGAAGAGCGTAGAGTGCGACAAAGGCAAATATCATAAGAACCAACAGAACAGGAAAGCGGAAATTCATAAAGAAATTAATAGGATATTTCAGCTGAGGAAGATATCGCAAAAGTACCTCTGCAAAGCGCTCGTTTATCACCACCGTGAGCATAACCAAAACAACTGAAGCTAAAAACACCAGCGCATAGAGCGCCGCAATTGCCCTTTGAATAAAGAAATTGCGCTTTTCTTCCACTCCGTTTATAGCGTTCAATCCCTGCTTCATCGCCATAACGCCTTTTCCTGCCGACCACAGAACAATTGCCAACGATATCGTTAACGAGCCTATTGATTTGTCATAAACTTCAGAAATAATATTTTCCGCCATTTTATCCATACTGTTTGGAGTCAAGGACGTAATAATATGGGACAAGGTCTCCTGCGAGACAGGCGTGTAAGTAACCAGCGAACAGATCGCGATCAACATTGGTATCAACGACAACAGAATAAAAAACGCGGTATGCGCGGCAAATGCGTTGATTTGCTTTTCCTTTATCTCCCTCAAAAAAGGCTGAGCTTTAGCAATGATCGCGCTCTTGGATTTTTTTATAGCTTGTAGTTTCATAATTACCCTTCAAATAACAGCTTATAGCTTGAATGCCCCTGCGTATGATTTATACAATGCGATTATTATACTACAATTTTATGAACAATTCATGATTTTTCAATATAATAAAAGAAAAAACTCGCTTATCTTTTTATTTCTCCACTGCTTCCGCTTGCTTCTGTCTCAATTTTTCGTTGATCTTATCGGTATTGCGCTTGATTATAAAACAAATGACTGCCCATATCGCAAAATATCCAACGACAAATATACCCGAAAAAACCAAGATCGGAGCTTTTCCCCATTCGAGCCAATCGTTAATGAGATACGTACCTAAATATGTTATATATAAAACTCCGCCATGTATAAGTATAGCGATCATCAGCGGGAGCTTCTCTATTTGGTATATGACATTCATTCCGCCTGCAATAAAAGCGAGCGCGCTGAGTGAAAATATCCCTGTGCAGACCTCATTTACAGTCAAAGTCTTTATCATTCCGCAAGCCTGCAGTATAAGATAAATTATTGCCAAAATTATCGGACCTAATGCGCAAGCTATCAACCCGCGACGAAAAAATCCCAAAACATTCTTTTTCATATTCTTTACCTCCTTCTTATCTGCGCAAAGCACCTTCTTGAAACGTACTCACGGTAGCCGCACTTAAAGACGGCGTCTACTCCGCCGCTGAAGGCTGCGTCAAATCTCAGAATACGATGCTCATTCGCAAGAGAGGATTTATTGATGCGGATAAAATAAGTAGGCAATATCGCCTCGAGGTCGCGAAGTCTCTCCTTGAGAGAATAGCGTCCCCCGTCGGTATCTATGGCTATCACCTTTCTGTCAATGATAGTAATACATTCTATCTCACCGAATGAAAGCTTTCGCGTCTCGTCATCTCTATACCCAATAATGCTATCCACGCCCGAAAAACCGTATACAAGATTTTCTATCGACTCTGTCAGCGCAGAGGGAGCGTGAACGATGGCAATTATTTCTTCTTCCGCATTTTTGTCAATAATGAGCTTGTATTTCACTATGATGACTCCTTAGTGTTTTTTCATTTGTCTGAGGAAACAGAATACCGCTGCCGCCGTTATAGCTGCGCCGTAAAGAAGTATCGGCAATATATGCTCTGCCGCCTCTGCAAAATTTCCTCCAAACAATGCTTTTTCCAGTTCTGCTGCGTGAACAAAAGGAAGCGCGTTTGCTATCTTTTTGAAAACTCCTCCCACGAGATCAAGATCAAACCACACACCCGAAAGCCAAGCCGAAAGATTTGTAAGAAGCGCCCCGCAGATCCCTCCGACCTGCTTCACGCCCAAAAGACTTCCGCACAAAAGTCCGAGGCCAATATTGAATATCGCCATAGGAATTATGCCTATTACGGCATAAATAATATTTACGCTGACCGTAAGTCCCAAGGGAATAGCGAACAGATAGCATATCATAACTTGCCCGAGGGCAATAGGTAATATCGGAAGCATATAGCCTATTATGAAGTCAAATGCGGTAAGCGGTGTCGTATACAGCCTCTGCAAGAGAGCGCTCTCGCGGTCTTTCGCGACAAGTGTTGCCGAAAACAGTGTCATAAAAGCCAGTCCGAATACTGTAATTCCGGGAGTGAGCGTGTCTATCTCAAAGAGGCTCACCGGGATATTTGCCTGAATAGCGCTAAGTAACAGCAACAAGACCAGCGGAAATCCCAATCCAAATGCGAGATTTAACGGGTCGCGCAATATCTCCTTTGTGCATCTTTTTGCAAAGTTTATCATTCTCATACCGACTCCTCCTTCACAATAGAAATGAAGGCAGTTTCAAAATCGTCTGTTTTTGTTCTCTCTTTAAGCTCTTCCGCACTTCCCACCGCAAGAAGTCTGCCGTCCTTCATAATACCTATCCTATCGGAAAGCGCCTCGGCTTCTTCCATATAATGAGTAGTAAGGACTATCGTGACCTTGCCCTTAAGTGAACGTATGATGTCCCAAAGCTCGTGTCTCGCAATAACGTCAAGACCGAGAGTAGGCTCGTCTAAGAAGAGTATTTGAGGTTCGCTGATAAGTGCCATTGCAATACTTACCCTTCTCTGCCAGCCTCCCGACAGCTTTCCCGCTTTTCTCTTCAAAATGCTCTCAAAAGCAAACTTTTTCGAAAGATATTCTATTTTTTCCTGCGTCTTCTCTTTAGAAAAGCCGTGAATACCGCAAATCAGCTCAAGATTCTCCTTCACAGAAAGATTTGGAGCAACGGCGGTCTGTTGCGGAGACACGCCTATCAAGCGCTTTACTTCCTCTGACTCCTTCATTACGTTATAGCCTCCGACAAAGGCCTCTCCCTCTGTCGCTCTTGTG
The DNA here is from genome assembly GCA_045653185.1 of Eubacteriales bacterium. Classification (GTDB taxonomy): domain Bacteria; phylum Bacillota; class Clostridia; order Oscillospirales; family CAG-272; genus HGM12713. The sequence continues at coordinate 4,011 of JAZOLQ010000040.1, read as the reverse complement.
AGGCAGGTCAAGATTTTTATCGTCGTTGTCTTTCCCGCGCCGTTAACACCCAAAAGAGAGAACAATTCCCCCTGACCGATCTCGAGGCTGAGCGAGTCAACAGCGGTAAGCTTTTTATATCTTTTGACAAGACCAATCGTTTTGATATCATACATTCGTCGTATCCCCCATTCCGTTTTTATACCATTATAACAGATAAATATGGTGAAATGTTGCTTTTTGTCTATTCGGCACTCTGCGATGTCTCATCGGTCATCGCACATCGCCAAAAGTCCTAAATATCTCTGATTTGATCAGGGGGTAACTACTATTTTTACTACCTCGGGGGAGTTAAATATCCTCGGTATTTTTCTGCCCTTTTTCAAGCCTTTACTGATAACCAGTCTGCCCTCGTGCACGCCCGAGGTGTATTTGGGAAACAGTCCCTGCCCAGGTGCAAAAACACCTCTGCCGAAAAATCTCCACTGTCCTCCGTGAGCGTGTCCGCTTACTATAAGATCTATCTCTCTGGCAGAGAGATATTTTTTATAGTATTCGGGGTGATGGCAGAGCAATATTTTGTTACCCTCAAAGGCGCAAAAATCATCAAGAAACGACATCTCGGGCTTTCCGTCCTCGTTTATAAGCCCCGTGCCAAGTCCGCCAAAAGCCATTCCTTCGTATGTAACGAAATCATCGTCGAGAAAGATAGCTCCCGTTTTTGAAAGCAACTTCATATCTCGGTCGGCGTATCCTTTTCCCTGACCCGTGCAGAACTTCCATTTTCTGCTCCATGAACGAATCCCCCCTACCTCGTGATTTCCGGGTGCAAAAAAGGTGGGAGCTATCTGTGAGCATGCCCGCAAAAGCTCATAGCCCGCCTTGTTTTTTTCGGTATTCTCTCCATTGAGATGCTCAAATATATCACCCGGCGCAAGTATATAGTCGGGGCTTATCCGTCTCACCGCCTCAATAACAGGGAGAGGATCGTTTCCGTGAAGGTCAGATACAAGCGCAAATACATAGGGGTTATTGAATTTATTATTTTTTATCTTATATTCGGTAATCTTCATCATACGCTCCGTTAATTATATTAATATAATTCTATCACAGATCCTCTTCGTTTGCAACAAAAAAGAATAAATATCTGCGCAGCGCCACAAGAGCAAGTGATAGAGTATCACATTTTCTTTACAAAAAAAAGTTTAGTTTGCGGCGCTTTGAAAAATTCCATATCTTCCTCTATTTCCTCAAAAATCTCTCCCTTTCCCATGAGAAAAAGAGCTGTTTTTTGCTTTGAAAATTTATCGAACAGCATCTTCAGAAGAGCGAGAGCTATCTCCTTTTGGTCGCTCACGTCAGCATTTTTCGCAAGGCTGTCAATATCCAAGAAAATAAATTCTGTGCCCTCTGAAAATTTATCGCACAAAAGAAGACCGAATATATTATCCAAAACTAATCCCAGACGTATCTCCGAGTCAAATTCGCGCCTCTCAAGCCTCAGCTCGCTTTTTATCTCCGACAAAAGCGATGTGAAAGCGCTATATTCCTTTGCCGACGCAAAGGACGGCAAAAGCGATACTTTTCCGTAAACTGCCGCCCTCAATATTCCCCTTAGATATTCTCGCGCTCCGTGCATATTTCTCAAAAGGATAAACAGCTCTCTTTCGGCTATCTCGCAGACGCTTCTGCAAAGCTCGAATATCTCATCCTCGCTTCTCTCCTCAACCGCCAAATTTATGGCAAGTCCCGAGTATACCTCTCTGCCATGCTCGGATACGCTATATACCTGCTCTCCCAAAAGGCATTTGAATACGCCCTTGAAACTGCTTCTCTTTGCCTCGTTTTTCATAGCAGCAGTAAAGGCATCTACGACCTCTATTTTCGGAGAAAGATAGATAATATTCTTCGCGGGATAAAGTATGGCGCTCTCGCCCGACGCGATATCGAAAAAACCTTCTTCATTCAAAAAAAGCGCAGGTATTCCAAAGCTTTTACAAGCTATCCCAAAAAGGCTTTCGGCGCTCTGAGTAAAAAGTAATCCCAAGAAACCGCACTCTCTGAGCGAGAGCGCCTCGGTCACGTCAAGCTGATCGCAAACAACGCCTATACAGCCGTCTCCCTCGCCAAGCTCTATACCGCTCTTCGCGCCCAATATCCGCTTAAAAAGGAGACAGAGCTCCTTTATTACACTGTTCTTCGGCGCTTCACACTCCATATGCTCCACCGCATCGTAAAGGCTTATTCCAAGCTCTGTTATCTCGTTTATAGCTAAGAGAAACTCTCTGTCTTTGAGTGCGTCAAGCATTTCTTGAAGTGTTTTTGCGATATATTCAAATCCCTCTTTTTTTGAAAACTCTTCATAAGCTTCTTCAATTCGGCTTATGGCTATTCCCTGTGTACGATAAAGGGTAGCATCTCGCTCGTCGCCATCGGCGCAAAAAAGCTCCTCTCGGCTATCAACTCTTTTGAGCCTTCCCATCACGCTGTCATTTCCAACACCCGTTCCCTTGAGTGTTCTCATTTCCGATACGATAGCAATCACTCCCTCTCAATAAATCGCTTTTATCTAATATTTTGCTATCTTTTTTATACAAATATACAAAAAGGGTATCTCGCTTTTCGAGATACCCACTTGTAGTCTGTTATTTCCTTCCCGTAGAGCCAAATCCGCCCTCGCCCCTCACAGTCTCTGTAAGCTCGCCGACCTCACAAAAGTCGGCAGTAAAATACGGAGCGATAACAAGCTGAGCTATTCTTTCGCCCTTCTCTACCGTCTGCGCCGCATTTCCGTGATTATGGAGCGCCACCATTATCTCGCCGCGGTAGTCGCAATCTATGACTCCCACCTTATTTGCAGGCGCAAGTCCTCTTTTTGAGGCAAGTCCGCTTCGCGCGTAAACAAGCCCCACGTATCCCACAGGAAGCTCGATAGCAACTCCCGTATGCATAAGTACCGTCTCTCCCGCCGCTATCTCTGTCTTCTCAGAGCAAGAATAGAGGTCTGCGCCAGCCGCGTATTGAGAGCCGTAAGTCGGCAATATTGCATCTTTATCTGTCTTTTTTATATTGACCTTTATATTCATTACTGTCCTCCTGTTGCCGACACCTCGGCAAACTCATTTATCATTATAAGCTTTTCAAGCATTTTATCAAACAGCATAGTGTCGTATATCTGCTCTGTCATATTCTCCCTTACGTATTCTTCATCATATCCGTAAGAGCCAACGAATTTCTGAACATATCTTTCAAAATTATTCTGCTTCTCATTTTCGCTCAGCACAATGCTCTCCGCCTCAAGCAAAGCATAACGGACAAGGTCCTCGGCAACAAGCTCTTTTGCCTCGTTCATCATATCCTCCTCAGTGACGCCGAGCGCCGAGAGGATATTTTCATAGGTGTCGTTTCCCTTACTTGCAAGATACTTGTATTTTGCCTTTGACTGCTCAAAATAATACTCTAACTGCTCCTCGGGATATGCCTTTATTTCAGAGCCTTTGACTACTGTCTCCCAGACCGCGTCTCCCTTTGAGGTCTTTGAAGGATCATAGCTCACCGTCATGCCGCTGTATTTGCCGAGCGAGACGTATTCGGAAAGCTCAAGGCTTGAAATATCGATAGTTTCAACGGGCTTTGCGCCATCATCACTCTCCTCCTCTTTTTTATCGCAGGAAATTACAAGTGACGCCGTCAAAAGCACGACCAACATCAAAAGCGAAAGCTTTTTCAAATCATCAACCCCTCTCTATATCTTACTTATACATTATAACACATCTATCTATTATTTTAAAGTCTTTTTTAAAATAAAAAGAAAAAAGGTCCTGTAACGGTATGCATAACACAAACCGAAAATACAAGACCTTCTATCCGACAGAAAAACAACTATTAGTCGTTCTCAACCTTGAGTACTTCCTGTCCCTTGTAATATCCGCAAGACTTGCAAACACGGTGAGTCTTAACAAACTCTCCGCACTTGGGGCACTTTGTCATGCCGGGGAGCTCAAGCTTCCAAACGTTTGAACGTCTCTTGTC
>JAZOLQ010000039.1:0-3099 GCA_045653185.1 Eubacteriales bacterium | reverse complement strand
GGGATTGACAAGGAATGAAAAAAAATATATAATAAGGTATAGGCATATAGTAAGGAGATCAAACGAATGCGTATTATTAAGACTATAATGCTCACACTTGCGCTCACGGCGGCATTATTCTGTTGTGTCGCGTGCAAGGACGACCCATCAAGCAGTGAGCCTGTATATTACGACGTGACCTTCAACAGTGCCGGGGGCACGGAGATAGGGGCAACGAGAGTTCTTGAAGGAACGGTCATATCCAAGCCTGCAGACCCCGTCAAGGAGGGCTACATTTTTGACGGCTGGAAAAACGGAAACGAGACATGGAATTTTGAGTTCAACAAGGTGACGTCAAACATCACCTTGACGGCTAATTGGATAAATGCAAAAAGCATTTTTGAGTATCAGTCGGCTGACGGAAAGATAACGCTTACCAAATACAACGGCTCGCTCAAATCCTTGAAAATCCCCGAGGTCATTGACGGATATCCCGTAGTGGCTCTTGGCGACGGCATTTTCAAGGGCGGAGTAACCGATACACTTGTTGAGATAACCGTTGGAGAGAATATCACTTCGATAGGCAACTCGGCGTTTTACGAGTGCGCGGGAAGGACTATTGTTATAGAAGGAAAGCTTGAGAGTGTGGGCGAGAAGGCATTTTTCGGCTGTGACGGACTCAAAAAAGTCGAGTTTGCAAGCGGAATTTCCGAGATACCCTTTGAAGCCTTTTCGGGCTGTACCTCGCTTGAGACGGTCATTCTTTCAGACACCGTCGCATCAATAGGCGAGAACGCATTTAAGGAATGCTCAAAGCTGAGCCTTCTTATAGCGCGCTCATCGCTCAAAAGCATTGCCGACAGCGCGTTTCTTGATTGCGGTGCGCTTGATAAGGTATACTACTATGGAAGCGCTGAGGATTGGGCTCGCACCGAGATAGCCGAGGGCAACAACGGAAACCAAGCCGTTATCGGAGCTGAGCTATATATTTATTCCGAGCAAGAGCCCGCAAACAGCGGAAAATATTGGTATTATGACAGAAAAGGAAACGTGAGGGTATGGTAATATCCGCACCGGAGGATATATGAGTAAAAAGAAAGCTTGCGTATGCAAAAAAGCCTCGATTGGCGGACAGGCGCTTATCGAGGGAATTATGATGAGAGCTCCGAAAAAGACGGCTCTTGCGGTGAGAAATCCAAAGGGAGAAATGGTCGTTGAAAAATGGGATAACGACCTCTCGGCACGCCCCAAATTTCTGAGGCCGTTTTATAAAACTCCGATAATAAGAGGAGTTTTCAACTTCATTGACTCTATGATACTGGGATACAAATGCCTTATGCGCTCGGCGGAGATATCGGGACTTGAGGAGCTCGAAGACGAGATGAAGCGCGAGAAGGCGGAAAAGAAAGCCGAAAAGGCGAGAAAAAAAGGAAAGACGCCGAGGCTTGACGAGAAGGACGCCGAAAAGAAAGAAAGCAGTCTTCTCATAAACATTATTATGGTCGTCTCTATGGTCATCGGCGTGGCGCTGGGACTCGCGCTCTTTATGATGCTCCCGTCCTTTATCTATAAGTGGACAGCACACCTCTTGCCGTTTTTAAGCCCCAAATCTCCCGCACTTGCATCCTTTGTAAAGTCGGTATTTGAGGGAGTTTTGAAAATAATCATCATCGTGGCGTATATGCTTCTCGTCTCGCTCATGAAGGAGATAAGAAGGACATTTCAGTATCACGGCGCAGAGCACAAAACGATATTCTGCTACGAGCACGGCAAGCCTCTGACTGTCGAAAACGTCAGACTTGAGAGAAGATTTCACCCGAGATGCGGAACTTCGTTTATCATACTGATGCTCATAGTCAGCATATTTATTTCCTTCCTTATAGACCCGATAGCGATACTTATCACGGGTAGCGTCCCCGCAACGCTTATAAGAGCGATAATCAAGCTTCTGCTCCTGCCGATAATGATGGGCGTGGGCTATGAGCTGATAAAGCTGGCGGGAAAACACGACAACGCCTTCACAAGAATAATATCCGCTCCCGGTGTGTGGCTTCAGCACGTGACGGTGCTTGAGCCGACCGACGATATGATTGAATGCGCCATCGCCGCATTTACCGAGGTGATTCCCGAAGAGGAAAAACAAGACTAAGCTTCCATAAAAATGCTTTTTGGCTTGTTTTTGCTCTTAAATAGGCAATCTTTAATTTGTTTATTGTGACGAAATTTATCTGTTTTGTTTTTTCTGTTGACAAAAGAGAAAACTTATGGTAGAATATACAATGCATAGAGCTCTTTTACTGTTGTGAAAGAGGAAAAATAACAAAAAAAGGAGAGATGATAATGAAAAACATCATCAGAATTTTCTCACTCATCCTCGCCCTTCTTATGCTCGCAACCTGCTTTGTTGCTTGCGGTAAGAAAGGTGACGGACCTGCCGCAACCACCGGCAATGCTGGACCTTCCGCTCCTTTGGATAGCGACTACGTTTCCAAGCTTCCCGCTGAAAAGGATTGGGGCGGAGAAGAATATCTTGTTATCGGTCAGAGTACAGGCGGAAACGCAGCATGGTATAATTTTGAGATATCAAGAGCCGAACAATCCACCGACGTCGTCGGAAAAGCCGTTTATGACAGAAACCTTGCTATAAAGGAGAAGTACAACCTCGTTATCGCTGAGGAGCTTCAGACTCACGCATACTCGCACATGACGTCTTACTATGGCTCTAACGAGCATAAGTACGACTTGGTAATGTATCAGCTCGAAGGTATTTTCGGTCATGCGCAGAGTGGATATCTTAAGGATATCTCTTCGCTCGACTACATCGATTTCGACCATCCCACATGGAACAAGTCCACAAACGAGCAGCTCTCACTCGGTACTTCGGTATTCGCTACTAACAGTAAGTTCAATCTTCAGAACAAAGCACAGCTCTCTTGCATTTTCTACAACAGAAATATGTCAATAGATGCCGGTGACGGATACATTGAGGACCTTGTATCTAACAATCAGTGGACACTTGATAAGTACACCGAGCTTGTAAAAAAATACGCTGAAGATACAAGCGGTAACGGTACGTTGGGAGACTTTGAGGATACCTTTGGTACATGCGGCGACGTATGG
>JAZOLQ010000038.1:0-43782 GCA_045653185.1 Eubacteriales bacterium | reverse complement strand
ATATAAGCGTTCTCAAACTTATCAGTAGGGCTGAAAGTTCTTTCAATAACAGAGCCTGTGATAACGTTCTTTATCTTTGTACGAACGAAAGCTGCTCCTTTTCCGGGTTTTACGTGCTGGAACTCAATAACCTGAAATACGTTACCGTCCATATCAAAGGTTATACCGTTTTTAAAATCGCCGGCTACTACCATTTTTATTTACCTCCAAAATTGATTTTCACTTTTGCATATCGATAATATGCATTAAAATACAGTTTATTTTACTACATTTTTTGAATAATTGCAAGTACTTTTTCAAAAAAACATATACATTAAACAAATTTTCACAAAAAATAATGCAAAAATGAAAATTTTGGTCTCTAAAACATCAATCCTTATAATTTGTTAATACTCTTGACCGTGCCGCGCAAGAAGAGCAATCTCATGAGGATAAATATTGCGCCGAACGTAAACGTACCAAACAACAGTCCAAAAACAGAAGAGCCTGTCATAGCGTAAAATCCGCCGTCCATGATATAGAAAAATCAAAAAGATTTCGACGGCCACTCTCCAAGCCTTTTGGGTAAAATATTTTTCCATATTGCTTTTCTTAATATCACGTTTCATAATAAATCTCCTTTGCAAATCAAATATAGGAACGCCGTTCACCTCGATTTGGTTATATCATACGGTCCGTGACCGTCAATAACTCTGGAGTTGATTTTATATTTTCCGCTTTTTACACAATTTTCATGTTCTCTTTTTGTATATTTCGTCGCGATTATCGAGCGAAAAACTAATTAAAATCAGAAAATCCATTGACAAAAATTTGGATTTATATTATAATAAATTATGTATATCTATCTGTTTTAAAGAGGTTTTCGCAAATGATAAAAAGTATGACGGCTTTTGGCAGAGCCAGAGCCACAGTTGACGGTAAGGATATAACCGTCGAAATAAAATCGGTAAACAACCGTTTCTTTGATTGCTCGGTAAAGCTGCCCCGCGCTTTTTCTTTTCTTGAGGAAAAGGTAAAACCGTATCTTCAGGCTCATTCGATATCCCGCGGAAAAGTCGATGTTTTCGTGTCGATAGACGTTGTGGATACACCCGATATAAATATTGCCATCGATGAGGGATATGCAAAGCAGTATATCTCTGCGCTCCGTCTGCTCGGTGAAAAATTCGACCTTCGCGACGACATCTCTATAATGAGGGTGGCGCAAAACAAGGACATATTTATCGAAACAAAATCCGAGGACGACATTGAGAAGGACTGGAAAGCTCTCGCAAGCGTCCTTGACATTGCAATTGAAAAATTCCTCGGCGCAAGAAGGCGCGAGGGAGAAAATATAGAGCGCGACCTTGTCGGAAAGGTAGATTCTATCAGCCGATACGTCGATGAGATAGACGCACTTTCCGCAAATGACACGCGTTCCTACCGTCAGAAGCTTGAGGAAAAGCTTCGCGATATGCTCTCGGATAACCGCATCGTATTCGACGAAAGCAGAATACTCACAGAGTGCGCCATATTTGCAGACAAGATAGCTATCGACGAGGAGCTGGTTCGTCTGCGCTCGCATTTTGACGGTTTCCGTTCTATTCTCGAATCCGACGAGCCCGTCGGCAGAAGACTTGACTTTCTCGTTCAGGAGCTAAACCGCGAGATAAACACGATAGGCTCAAAGTCCTCGAATGCTGATATAACGCGAAAGGTCGTGGACGTTAAGTGCGAGATAGAGAAGATAAGAGAACAAATTCAGAACATAGAATAAACACGAGGAAAGACAATGAAATTCATAAACATAGGATTTGGAAATATGGTGGCGTCGGACAGAGTTATAACTATCGTCAGTCCCGACTCCGCGCCCATAAAGCGTCTTATTCAGGACGCTAAAGACGCGGGACGCGTGATAGACGTCTCCTGCGGACGCCGTACACGTGCCGTTATCATAACAGACAGCGAGCACGTTATCCTCTCGGCAATACAGTCGGAAACAATCGCGAACCGCCTTGACAGCGGAATAGATGACTCGGACGGAGAGGAATGATATGGAAAAAGGATTGATGCTTATAATCTCAGGTCCTGCGGGAAGCGGTAAAGGAACTGTCAACGCACATCTTCTAGGAACAGGCGACTTCGTTTATTCGGTATCCGCAACGACCCGCGCTCCTCGCCCCGGCGAGCAGAACGGCGTGAATTATTACTTTATAACACGCGATGAATTTCTCTCAAGAATAGGCTCGGGTGATATGCTTGAATACACCGAGTATTGCGGAAATTTTTACGGAACTCCCAAAAAAGAGGCTATCTCGGTTCTTGAAGGCGGAAAAAATCTTATACTTGAGATAGAGATAGACGGAGCTCATCAAATAAAAGAAAAGTATCCCGAGGCTATACTTATTATGCTTCTCCCACCGTCGTTTGCCACTCAGGAGCAACGGCTCAGAGGCAGAGGCACTGAGACCGAGGAAAAGATACTTGAAAGACTTGAGCGCACGAAGGCTGAGCTTTCGGACGTTGACTCCTACGACTACGTCGTATACAATTACGACGGAGGCGACAAGGACGCCGCGCAAAAGATACTTTCTATCGTCGAAGCAGAAAGAAGCTCGCTTCGCAGAAATCACAATGTAAAAGAAAACTATTTTAAAAATTTATAAAACGACTTTACGTCGCAAACAATATCAATAATATTATATTCTAACCTAAGGAGACGCAAAATGATCTACCCCACAATTTCAGAACTCACAAAGGACGAATTCAACCGCTATGAGCTTGCTCTCGCAACAGCAAAGTGCGCTCGTATGATAACAGACGAATACGTAAAACAGCGCGAAGCAGCCGAAAAAGCTTCCACGGGTAACAAAGAAGCTGACAAGAGCGTTATCAATATGATAAACAAGGAATACCGCGATGAAAAGGCGGTCAAGAACGCTATCAACCGCATCCACAGCGGCGAGTACACACTCATCAGAAAGGAAGCCGAGGAGATCTCTTCAGAGGAGACTGTTGAGGCTTAAAAGAAAAAGATTTTTAAGGAAGGTCGGCTATGATTTTTGAATACGCCGGAGTACACCTGCTTGATAATCCCTATTTTCTTGACAACAACTATGACTACTATATTCCGTCAGAACTTCGGGACTCGATAGGACGGGGCATGTTTGTGACTGTTCCCTTTGGAACATCAAACAGAAAATGTCTTGCCGTTGTGACCGAGCTCAGAGAAAAGCCTCTTTTGTCGGGAATAGACTGCAAGCCGATATTTTCGGTTTGTAACAACAAGCTCACACTTTCCGAAGAGCTTATAAAGCTTTGTTTTTTTATGAAGGAGCAGACGCTTTGTACCTTTGGCGAAGCGGCAAGAGCTGTTGTGCCCACGTCGGTTCTCACAAAGCTTGTTGAGGTCTATTCATTCTCTCCCGATTTTGACGATAATTTCAAAGGAATCGATGCTCCGACGCTTCTTATTTACGAGTATATTCGTAAACGAGGAAGCGTCAGCTTTGATTTTCTCAAAACTAAATTCGGTCCTGCAACTGTCGCATCGCTGAGAAAGCTCCGTGAATGCGGGGCTGTTTTTCGTAGCTTCGAGGTCAAGGATACCGAGGGAAAAAGCGAGAATTGCTACTCCTTGAACATATCAGAATATGACGCGGCGGCGATCTGCGACGGAAGCGATAAAAAATACCGTCTTCGCTCACCTATGCATATAGAGCTTATCCGCTTGCTCTCCTTTGCGTCTGCTGAGGTGCGCGAGGATGAGCTTATGTCGCTCTCGGGCGCATCTAAAGCGCAGATAAAATCACTTCTTGATAAGGGTCTTATCAAGAAAACTCTCCGACGCATAGACAGAGCGGGAATAGATGAATATATCGGCACGCCCAAGGAAGTCGTTCTCAACTCCGAGCAACAGGCGGCGCTTGACAGACTCAAGGCGCTTCTGGACACAGGCGAGCCGCGCGCGGCGCTTTTGCACGGAATTACGGGAAGCGGAAAGACCTGCGTTATGATGAAGCTGATAGACCGTGTGCTCAATGACGGAAGAAGCGTAATCGTGCTTTTGCCCGAGATATCGCTCACTCCGCAGACACTCGGTATATTCTGCTCCCGCTACGGAAACCGTGTTGCCGTCATTCATTCGGCGCTCAGTACGGGAGAAAGATTCGACACCTATAATAAGATAAAAGAGGGTAAAGCAGACCTTATAATCGGTACTCGTTCTGCTGTATTTGCTCCGCTTTCAAACCTTGGACTTATAGTTATAGACGAGGAGCAGGAGCACACATATAAATCCGATATGAACCCCAAGTATCATGCGAGGGATATCGCGAGATACCGTTGCGCATACAATAACGCGCTGATGCTTCTTGCCTCTGCGACCCCCTCTCTCGAAAGCTATCGAAAAGCCGAGGAGGGCAAATACGAGCTTATAAAGCTTACCGAGAGATTTGGAGACGCCGTGCTTCCCACCGTCTCTGTCTGCGACATGAGACCCGAGGCTCAGGCAGGCAACACCTCTCCGCTCTCGGATATGCTCTGCCGAAAGCTTGTCGAGAACAAACGCTCTGGCGGACAGTCGGTACTTTTTCTGAACAGACGAGGATACAATAACTTCCTCAGCTGCCGAAGTTGCGGTGAGGCAATAAAATGTCCTGTTTGCAGTGTTTCTATGACTTATCATACAGTGGGAAACGCATACGACCGCGGCGAGCTTCGCTGCCATTGGTGCGGAAAGAGACAGCCTGTCCCTACGGAGTGCCCGTCTTGCCACAGTCCACACCTTGTAAGAATGGGATACGGCACTCAAAAGGTCGAGCAGGAGCTTTCCTCTCTCTTGCCCGATGCCGCTATACTGAGAATGGATACCGATTCGGCTTCCACAAAATATGCCTACGAGGATATGCTCGGTAAATTCCGCCGACATGAAGCGGACATACTGCTTGGCACACAGATGGTCACAAAAGGACACGATTTCCCCGACGTTTCTCTTGTCGGCGTGCTCCTTGCCGATTCCTCTCTCTACCTTGACGACTACCGCGCAAACGAGCGTACCTTCGCTATGATAACTCAGGTTATCGGCCGCGCGGGACGGGCAAAGCGGAAAGGTGAGGCGGTAATACAGACTAACAATCCCGAGCACGAATGTATAAAGCTTGCCTGCGCGCAGGATTACGAGGCGTTTTACAAAAGCGAGATACGGCTGAGAAAGCTGCTTGTTTTTCCGCCCTTCTGCGACATCTGTATGATGACGGTGACCTCGGCTGACGAAAAAGAACTTCTTCGCGCATCCGGAATACTTGCGAATATGCTAAAGGAGCTGTCAGGGGCAGATTACAGTGATGTTCCGCTTATCTGCTTCGGTCCGTTTGAAGCACCTGTTTACAAGGTCGAGAATAAATACCGAATGAGGATTGTCGCAAAGTGCCGACTTAACAAGCGCTCGCGCACACTCTTTGGCGAAATACTCACAAGATTTTCACGCTCGGGAGCAAAGGGCATCTCGCTATCGATAGATTTCAATCCATCAAATTTATAAATTTTAAAAATAATAAAGGACATACTATTATGGCAAAACTAAAGATAGTAAAGCTCGGTGACGACGTACTCAGAAAGGTCTGCCGTCCCGTTGATAAGATAACCCCCAGAATTCTCACTCTGCTTGACGATATGGCGGAGACTATGCACTCGGCTGACGGCGTGGGACTTGCCGCTCCTCAGGTCGGCGTTCTTCGCAGAATAGTGGTCATTGAGGTCGAGGAAGGAAATCTTATCGAGCTTATAAATCCAAAAATAATTGCTTTTTCGGGCTCGCAGGAGGACACCGAGGGCTGTCTTTCCGTCCCCGGAAAATTCGGCACGGTCACACGTCCCATGCACGTTACCGTTCGCGCTCTCAACCGCAAGGGAGAGACCTTTGATATCACAGGCTCGGGACTTCTTGCCCGCGCATTCTGCCACGAGCTTGACCACCTTGACGGTAAGCTCTATATCGATATTGCAAAAGATATTACCAGTAAATAACTATTGGAGACAGACGAACTATGAAAATTCTTTTTATGGGCACTCCCGATTTTGCCGTCTTTTCTCTTGACGCGCTTTGCCGCGCCGGAGAAAACGTTATAGGTGTAATAACACAGCCCGATAAGCCGAAAGGCCGCGGATATACGCTCACTCCTCCGCCTGTAAAGGTTTACGCCGAGGAGCACGCTATTCCCGTCTGGCAACCCGCAACGCTAAGAGGTGAGGAATTCGCTTCGCTTCTCAGCGAGCTCGCTCCCGATCTTATAATCGTTGTCGCATACGGCAAGTTGCTTCCCGAAAACGTTTTGAAATTCGCAAAATACGGCTGCGTGAACGTACACGGCTCGCTTCTTCCCGAATACAGAGGAGCAGCTCCCATGCAAAGAGCGATAATCGACGGCAAAAAGACAACGGGCATCACAACGATGTATATGGACGTCGGACTTGACACGGGAAATATGATACTCAAAGAAGAAGTCGAGATAGATGAGAACGACAATTTCGAGGATCTTCACGACAGACTTGGAGCGTGCGGCGCATCTCTTCTTATAAAAACGGTAGAGCTTATCAAAAATGGCTCTGCTCCTTCAATTCCTCAGGACAATTCCCTCTCAACCTACGCCGCAAAGATAGAAAAATGCGACTGCCTTATAAATTTCGATTGCGACGCAAAGGTGGCGCACGACCTCATAAGAGGTCTTTCTCCCATACCGCTCGCCTTCACGCACACTCCCGACGGAAAGCTTTTGAAGGTGCTTGAGAGCCGTGTGGGTCAAGACACAAAAGATTATGCCGACGAGGATATCGGAAAGGTGATCTCGCTTGACGGCGACGCTATCACCGTGGCTTGCAGACACGGTGCGATAAAGCTTTTGCGAGTGCTTCCCGAGGGTAAGGGACGTATGAGCGCGGCTGATTTTATCCGTGGGAGAAAAATAGCCCTCGGCGATATCCTGAAATAATTTAGATCATTAAGGAGTAAACTATGCTTTTCGGTTGGTTTTATTTCGACTGGACTGTGCTTATAGTCCTTCCCGCGCTCATTATCTCGGTATGGGCGCAGATAAAGGTCAAATCGACCTTCGATAAATATTCAAAGATCCCTACAAAGCGCGGGATCACGGGCGCTGACGCCGCTCGCCGAGTTCTCAACGAGAACGGACTTTACGACGTCAAGATAGAGCATGTGCGCGGAAAGTTGACAGACCACTATGATCCGCGAGCAAACGTCATTCGCCTCTCGGATGACGTATATTCGTCAACGAGCGCCGCGGCTGTCGGAGTTGCCTGTCACGAGGCGGGACACGCGGTACAGCACGCAAAGAACTATTTTCCGATAAAGGTGAGAATGACGATAATTCCCTTGACACGATTCGGCTCTATGCTTGCTATGCCTCTGTTTTTCATCGGACTCTTGCTCGCGACCGATATCCTTTTGGTAGCGGGAATACTTCTCTATTCCACCGTAACGCTTTTTCAGCTTGTAACCCTTCCCGTCGAATTCAACGCGTCGGCAAGAGCGCTTCAGGCGATAAAGTCATCGGGCATGCTTGACCCAAAAGAGTACGACTCATCAAAGAAAGTGCTTACCGCGGCGGCTATGACCTACGTGGCGGCACTTGCAACCTCTCTCTTGACCCTTCTCCGTTTGCTCGTTCTCGCAAGCGGCAGAAGAAGAGATTAAACGCAAAGAATAAAAAATAGGTTTTACGGGAGTGATGCTTCGCATATCGCTCCCGTACAAAGTAGGAATATATGAACGCAAGACAAGTGGCTATGAGCGTATTGCTCAAAAGCGAAAGATCAAATCAATATTCAAATATAGCCATAGACCACGCGCTTTCTGCGAGCGGTCTTTCAATCGCTGACAAGGCGCTCGTATCCACCATAGTTTACGGCGTCACGGAAAGACGGATAACTCTTGACTATTACATATCGGCGCTTTCCTCCCGCCCTCTTGGCACGATAGATGCCGAAGCGATATGCGCGCTCAGAATGGGACTTTATCAGCTCGTATATATGAGCAAGATACCGCCTCACGCTGCTATAAACGAGACAGTTTCTCTTTGCCGAAAAAGCTATTCGGGCTTTGTAAACGCCATTTTGCGTTCATACACAAGGCTCGACTCTGAAATAGAGCTTCCCTCTCCCTCTGACTCTGCCGAAAAATACCTGTCGGTAGCCTATTCAGTGTGTATCCCTCTTGCAAAAAAGCTGATATCTGTATTTGGCTTTGAGCGCGCCAAATCTTTTCTTGAGGCTTCCTTTGAAACTCCCAAAACCTCTCTGCGCGTGAATACGCTAAAAAGCACGCGGGACGAGCTTATGTCTCATATAAATGGTTCTTCTCTCTCTGAAATATCGCCAAACGGACTTAAGATAAGCGGTTCTGTGCGTGAGCTTTGGGGCTTTGATGACGGACACTTTTTCGTTCAAGACGAGGCTTCGCAGATATGTGTGGGAGCTGTCGGCGCAGAGGCAGGAGACACCGTGATAGACGCTTGCTCGTGTCCCGGCTCTAAGAGCTTTGGCATGGCGATAGATATGAAAAACCGCGGCAAAATCCTCTCCTTTGACCTGCACAAAAACAAGCTCTCGCTTATAACTTCAGGGGCGGAGCGTCTTTGCATAGATATAATCACGGCAAAGGCGCACGACGGAAAGATGTTTATTCCCGAGCTTGATGAGGCGGCAGACAAGGTACTTTGCGACGTTCCATGTTCCGGCTTTGGAGTGATAGCAAAGAAGCCCGAGCTTCGCTATAAAGACCCCGCAGAGTCTGCGGCGCTTCCCGACGTTCAGCTTGCGATACTCTCAAACTGCTCTCGCTACGTGAAACGTGGCGGCACTCTCGTATATTCGACCTGCACGGTATTTCCCGAGGAAAATGAGGAAAACGTCGCAAGATTTCTTGCTGAGCACAAGGATTTTGAGCTTCAAGGCTTTGATTTCGGCACTCTCTCTTGCCCTTCGGGACTGCTCTCTCTTTACCCCGACCTTCACCATACCGACGGATTTTTCATAGCAAGAATGAAACGAAAAAAATAAGGATAAAATATATATGTCATCTACACAAACACAAAAAAGCATCGACCTTCTCTCGCTCACAAGAGACGAGCTTGAGGCGCTTATATTATCTCTCGGAGAACCCCGTTACAGAGCGGAACAGCTCTTCGTTCAGATGCACCGCGGCGTATCTCCCGACGATATGACGAATATAGGAAAGGCGCTCAAAGCAAAGCTTTCGGAGGTCGCTTATTACCACATACCCACGATTGAAAAGAAACTCGTATCAAAGATAGACGGTACGCTCAAATACCTTTTCGGTCTGAGTGACGGAAACTGTATCGAGAGCGTGGTTATGAAATACAAGCACGGAAACACAATATGCATATCATCACAGGTAGGCTGTCTTATGGGCTGTGCTTTTTGCGCCTCTACTATCGGCGGAAAGGTGCGAGACCTTTCTCCCTCAGAGCTTCTCGGTCAGATAATAGCCGCACAGAACGATTGCGGCGAAAGGATATCCAACGTAGTTATGATGGGCATTGGCGAGCCGCTCGACAACTACGACAACGTTATAAAATTTTTGCGCCTCGTGGGCGACGAAAAGGGACTGAATATCGGATATCGCCATATATCGCTCTCAACCTGCGGACTGGTTGACAAAATAAGACTGCTCGCAAAAGAGGACCTTCCGATAACGCTTTCGATATCGCTCCACGCATCCGACGACATTACGCGCTCGTCGATAATGCCGATAAACAAAAAATGGAACATAGATGCTCTGCTTGACGAGTGCAAGGCTTATTTTGCAAAAACAGGCAGACGCATTTCATTTGAATATACGCTTATTGCGGGAAAGAACGACTCTCCCGCCGCCGCTGAAAAGCTGGCAAATCTGCTCAATTCAAAGCTCAGAAGCAGAACCGAGACAATGCCGATACACGTAAATCTCATTCCCGTAAACGAGGTATCTGAGACGGGATTTGAGCGTTCGGGCAAGGAAGCTGTCGATAAGTTCGCCGCGATACTCAACAGACTCGGAATAAGAGCTACGGTGCGCAGAAAGCTGGGTGCTGACATAAACGCCTCCTGCGGTCAGCTCAGACGCGCTCACGAAAACGAAAAGGAGTAATTTCTGTACATATTTTTGTAAGGAGATTCTTCACACAGAAGAAATAAAAATTGAAGTACAGAATAATATCCATAAGACGAGCGCCCGCTAAGGCTCGACGCTCCATAATCCCAAAAAGGAAAAAAACTCCGCTCTTGCCCTGCCCTCTCCCATCTCTTCCAATAGAGGTTGCCGAGCTTTTTGCGTTTGGTGTTTTTTACGACCCATACTCTTCACACACACCGTATTCGGCTCGCGCGAAGGTACGGTTTGCGCCGTCCCTGTTTTCAAAGGCGATAGATTTTGCACACGCCTTCTCTCTGGGTATTCGGGCAAAAATACTTGAGATGAGACTAAAGAGAAGCCTGCGCCCATCCTTCCTGCCCGCGCTTTTCGGTGCGTTCTGCGGAGCTTTGGCAGTCGCTTTTCTCTCGCTTGGATTTGTGATATATTCGCTTTTTATAAAGGACTATTTCGGGGCTTATGAAAACTTTGCCGTCCCAAGCTTTGTAGGTATGCAATATTCGGCTGAGTCCGACTCCTTCGACTCAAAATATTACGACCTTCACGTATCCTACAAGCACAGCAAAGAAATTCCCGAGGGATACGTAATATCTCAAACTCCCGCCGAGGGAGTTACAAGAAGGGTGTACGAGCTTGGCGAGCCCTGTGATATCTTTCTCGTTATAAGCCTTGGAAAAAAGACCTTCACTATGAACGACTATTCCTCGTATAATCTTCGGGACGCTATGCTGGAACTAAAAAATCAAGCTATAAAGGTCAATGTTAATCGGGTATATTCGTCTAAAGCGGAGTCGGGAAAGATAATTTCCACATCTCCCGCAGTGGGAGAGAGCTTTTCGGAGGAAGACACAGTAACTCTCACGGTAAGCCTCGGCCCTGAAAAAATATACGTCACAGTTCCAAATATATACTCTCTGACCGAAGCTCGAGCCGAGGAGATCTTGCGCGCGTCGGGTCTTAGGGTGGGGAGCGTTTCCTATATACAGTCCGAGCGCCCTGCAGGCACGGTCATCTCTCAAAGCCATACCTTCGGCACCGAGCTTGAAAAGGATAGCGAGGTCTCATTTACGGTCAGCGCGGGAATAAAATACAACGAAAAAAAGATGCCCGACCTATATGGGCTTTCAATAGAGCAAGCCAAGCAGAAGCTTGCCGAGTACGGACTTGTCGTCGGAAATGTTTACGGCGTTGCCAACGGCGCGCCCAAGGGAACTGTTATATCCCAGTCGGTTCTGCCCGAAACGCCAATAAAATCGGGAATAATTTCAATAGACATATATGTAAGCTCTTAAAAAGAAACGGAGAAAAAATGGAAAACACCGTAAAAGGAAAAATAATAAAGGGGGTCGGCGGACTTTATACCGTCAAGATATGCGACGCCGACTCTCACCTTTGCGGCTCGCTTATTGCCTGTCGCGCAAAGGGGGCTTTTAAGCACGCAAATATATCCCCGCTTGCGGGCGATGACGTGACTCTGCTTGAGGACAAGTCCTGCGAGGGCGAGTTCGTCATATCGGAAATACTTGAGAGAAAAAATTCTCTTATCCGTCCGCCGCTGGCAAATCTGGATTACATATTCGTAACCATGGCGTGCGCACATCCCTCACCTATACTCACGACGGTCGATAAAATGATATCGATAGCCGAGTTCAATAAAATAGAGCCTGTTATCGTCATCACAAAGAGCGATCTTGCGCGTGGCGAAGCAGAACGGATAGCCGATATTTACAGACGCTCGGGCTTTGAGGTCTTTGTTATAAGCTCGCTTATAGGAGAAGGACTTGCCGAAATACAGAGCTTTATAAAAGAAAAGCTCGTCGGAAAGACCTCTGCATTCGCAGGCGCTTCGGGAATAGGGAAATCCACGCTTATGAACGCGCTTTTCCCGAATCTCAAGCTCTCGACCTCGGAGATAAGCAGAAAAATAGAGCGAGGAAAACACACCACCCGTCAAGTCGAGCTATTCCCTCTTTCAGACGACCTCGACTGCGGATATCTTGCCGATACCCCAGGCTTCTCTATGCTCGACTTTGAGCGATTTGATTTTTTCGGCTGCGAGGATCTTCCACTCACTATGCGTGAATTTCTCCCTTATATAGGCGAGTGCCGATACACGAAATGCTCACACACAAAAGAAGAGGGCTGCGCTATCGTTGAGGCGGTAAAGCGCGGAGATATACCGAAATCAAGACACGAAAGCTTCCTTGAGATACACAATACACTCAAGGCAAAAAAGAAATGGTGAGAATTTAGAACTATGAAAGCATTTATATACACAGGCGGAAAAATATACCCCGAAAACATAACCGAAAAACCGAAGAAGGACGACCTCGTTATCGCCGCCGACTCGGGATACAACAATGCGCTCCTTATGAGCGCAAGCGTTGACATAGCGCTTGGCGATTTTGACTCTCTTGCCGATCCTTCTGTTATCCCAGACAGCGTAGAAAAAATAACAGTTCCCACAGAGAAGGACCAGACAGACACTCAGCTTGCCCTCGATCTCGCAGTCTCCCGCGGTGCTGATGACATCGTTATCATTGGCGGACTTGACGGAAGACTTGACCATACGATGTCAAACCTCGCAATACTAGAGGCAATGTACGACGCATCGATACACTGTGTCATAACCAGCGGGCAGAACCGCGTGCGTTACATACGCTCAACAAGCACTCTTATAGCTAAAAGCGGATTTAACTATATCTCCTTGATATCGGCTGACGAAACTGTAAAGGGCGTCAGCGTTGAAGGCTGTAAATATCCGCTGAAAAACACAAAACTCTCAAGAAAATTTCAATACGCCGTCTCCAACGAGATCGTCGGCAACTGCGCTCTCATCTCTGTTAAAAAAGGCGGAATATTCCTTATCGAAACAAAGGATATGAAATAGTAAAAGGCTGAGTTATTAGCTCAGCCTTTTACTATTTCACAAAGATTATCGGATAACTCCGTATCCACCTCTCTGCCTGTATTATCATTCCGTATGAGCGTATCCTGCGTCTTATATCCCTCTCGCGCTTAATGCTCTCAAGAATTTCTCCGCCAAATATACTGCTTACATAACTATCTCCGCCGCAGATAAGCTCAGACGCGCCGTCAAGCAAAAATTTTTCAGCTCTGTATAAAACGGAGTTTTTTATTTTTTTCTCTTCTTCGAGCGACCTCGTCTCTATAAGTATCCCATTCATCATTCCAAGTCGGTCGGCTCTTTGCATGGCATATCCAAAGTCTATCGAGAGTGCGCTGTCCTCAATAACTGCCCTTTCAATGCCCTTAATGCCTTTAAGTAAATTCAAATATCCGCACATAAATTCGTCAAATGCGGGGTGGTCGAACGCCACCAAGGCTTCGTTCAAAACCGATGGCAGAGACTCACATTTTATAGTATTTTCGGCTCTGAATACCTCTTTGCTTCTTCTTTCGGAAGCTATACCGTACAAGCTTTTTGAGGGCAAATATTCCCCCACCTGTGTTCCAAGCCTTGAATGGATAGCAAAGGCAGACTCGGGAAGCTCCTTTATCCCTCTATACAGCTCTGTCGCGCCTATCATTCCAAGCGGAGAGGTGATAAGCTCGCAAAGCGCGCCTCTGTCTATCTCGACTCCGTCTTTCAGATATCTGAGTATACCCTTTATCTCAGAGGCAAACACAAGCCGTCTTCCGTCGTTCAAATAGTATAACGGCTTCGCTCCAATGCTGTCCCGCGCCAAAAAAACTTCCCTCTTTTCCTCGTCGTATATCGCAAAGGCAAATATTCCATCAAGATATTCCACGCACTTGTATCCGTACGCTATATACCCTTCGATCACCGCTTCTGCCGCAGAATTAAATCCCAACAGCCCCGAGGAGCACGGGATATTCGCCATATTGTAAAGTTCACCGTCAAATACCACGGTGTAGACACGCCCATCCCTCTCGACAGTATGCGGCTGTCTTTCTGCTGACGCTTCTGAAAGCACCATTCTATTGTGCTGAAGCCCCACGCCGCGACTGATGTACGCGCCCGATTGATCCTTGCCCCTGAGCACCATAGCCTTTCCCATATCCTTAAGAGTATTAAAATCTACAAAGCTTGACTCAAAATCAACTATTCCGCAAATTGAACTCATTTCATATCCTCCACCTATCTGCTACCATTATATGAAAGTTTATTTCCCGTTATTATAATCATACGGCGGTATCTTTGCATATAATTTTAATACCTGCTAAGGAGGTATTATATGTGTCACATAAGACTCAGAAAGCTGATAGGGATCTCTGCGGTCTGCTTTGGCGCGGGGATATTCCTCTCCTTTATTCTTCCAGGATATTTTCTCGCGTTTATCGAAGCCGCCATACTTATCGCCGCAGGGATACTCCTGCTTGGAAAACATAACTGAAAGGATCACTTTTATGAAGATCGTACTTTTTCACTCTCCCGCCCTTCTTGCGCCTATACTGAGAAGGTTTTTCGGAATAAAAAAAGACAGAAAAAGATAAAAAAACGGCTGAAAGGGCGTGTATAGAACACTCTCTTTCAGCCGATCTTCATTTGTATCGGTTTAAATTTATAACGATTTCACTATTTCTGAAAGTATGTCATAGGTTTTTGGCGTACCAAAAACGACAGAACTCGAAGTGGTAAATCCAAGCTCTTTGCCATCAAAATCCGAGCTCTTTCCGCCAGCCTCACTTACGATAAGCACGCCTGCGGCGTAGTCCCAAGGTCCAAGTATCGGCTCGCAATAGCCGTCGAGCTCTCCGCAAGCCAAGGCGCAAGCCTCAAGCGCCGCCGAGCCAACTCTTCTGATGTCGGCAAAGCTTTTGAGCATCTCCTCGGTCATCACGCCGATCTTGTGCACCATATCCTTGTAATAAGGCGCAGAGCCGACAGAGACGATCGCCCTCTCGGCTTCTCTGTCCGAAACATGTATCGGTATATGGTTACAATATGCGCCTTTTCCCAAGATCGCATAATAATATCTCTTGTCGTAAGGTGTGTAGACCGCCCCAAAAACCACCTTTTTGTCCTTCAACAGCCCCACCGAAATACACGAGCTTCGCCTGTCAAGCATAAAATTGGTAGTTCCGTCTATCGGGTCTATCACAAAGGTATAACCGTCGCCAAGCGGATTTTCGCTCTCTCCCTCTTCCTCGGCAAGAAAAGCGCATTCTCGGTTCATAAGCTCTATGAACTCTGCTTCAAGATATTGCTGCACCTTAACGTCATACTCGGTAACAAAGTTTGCAGCTCCCGCTTTTTTATCAAAGCGTATTTTATCGCGATCGGCAAAAGACATTATCTTTCCGGCATTGAAAATTATCTCCTCAATAGAGCCGTCGGGCAAGATTCCGTTTTGCAAGTACGTTCCCTGTATGATCTCTCTTTGGCTGAGCGCAAAGCGCGGTTTTCCCGTAGTTATATTATCAACGCCAAGGCTCAGAAAACGCTTTATCTCTCGGTCGTCGTCAAGGTTTCTCACCGATACCTTAAGTCCTTTTGCGTGAATATATTTCAGCGCTTCGTCGCTCAGGATTTCTCGGTCAACATCTATGTATTCGCAACCGACCTCTATACAGTGCGCTACGGCATCTCTTATAGATTTTTCCTTATCACCGCAGTTCAAAAGTGTGTACCAGCGCTCTCCGCCGAGGCGGGCAGCATCATTACATTCGCCCGTAAACAATATTCTGTGCGCCATACCGTAACGCTCTGCGGCGTCGATAACAAGCTGCTCGATTTCCCTTGTCTTAATATCGCAATTTATGAAGACCGAAGGATGAGCCGACGCAAGCGAGAGCATTCTCTCGAATTTGAAGCACTTTGAAGGATCGGCGGAAATATCCTCTGCAAGATACAAGCACTCACCGTCATATCTTACGTCCACCTCGATATATTCCGCCCCCGAAGCGAGCGCCTCAAGGACAGCCTCACGGCTGTTCGGCAAAGCTCCCTCGCATCCCGACTGCGCCGTTATCAGCGTCATATTTGAAAATTTTATCATATTCGGAGAATATCTTATCGTTTTTTTCATAGTCCTTCCCTTTCTCAGATACGGCAAGACTTAATATTTCGTTTTAGATTATACTACAACTTAAATGAAAATACAATATAGTTTAAAAAATACGAATAAAATTCTTTACATATTTTATTTTCTGTGATATACTATAATAGAGTATACTAATTGCAGATCTATTCTATAAAAACTTTTAAAGGGGACTGTTATGAAAACCGATATTCAAATCGCAACAGAAGCAAAAATGCTTCCTATAAAAGAAGTTGCCACCACTCTTGGAGTCACCGATGACGAGCTTGAGCTTTACGGAAAATATAAAGCTAAGATAACCGATGATTTTCTCACAAGAATGAAGGACAAGCCCAACGGCAAGCTCATTCTTGTAACGGCAATAAACCCCACTCCCGCGGGAGAAGGAAAAACCACTACCTCCGTAGGTCTTGGAATGGCTATGAGAAAAATAGGCAAAAAGTCTATCATCGCTCTGCGTGAGCCCTCTCTCGGCCCTGTATTCGGAGTAAAGGGCGGCGCTGCAGGAGGAGGATACGCTCAGGTCGTTCCTATGGATGATATCAATCTCCATTTCACAGGCGACTTCCACGCTATCACCGCCGCAAACAATCTTCTCTGCGCAATAATCGATAACCATCTTCAGCAGGGCAATGAGCTCGGCATCGATCAGAGAAGAATTCTCTTCCCCAGAGTTACCGACACAAACGACCGCGCACTCAGAAACATAACCGTAGGTCTTGGCTCAAAGGTTGACGGCATTCCGAGACAGGATCACTTTATGATAACAGTTGCCAGCGAGATCATGGCTATTCTCTGCCTTGCAGAATCGCTAAATGACCTTAAGGAGCGTCTTGGAAACATTCTCGTGGCATATACTTACGACAATAAGCCCATATACTGCCGCGACCTGAACGCAAACGGCGCTATGGCTGTTCTTCTTAAGGACGCTATAAAGCCCAACCTCGTTCAGACACTCGAGAATACTCCCGCGCTCATTCACGGCGGTCCTTTCGCAAATATCGCTCACGGCTGTAACTCTGTACGTGCTACAAAGCTCGCGCTCAAGCTTGCGGATTACGCTATAACAGAGGCAGGATTCGGAGCTGACCTCGGAGCTGAAAAATTCCTTGATATCAAGTGCCGTAAGGCAGGCATCGCTCCCTCTGCGGTAGTCCTCGTTGCTACCGTTCGTGCGCTCAAATATAACGGCGGCATACCTAAGGATAAGCTCGTCGAAGAAAATCTTGACGCTCTCCGCACAGGAAGTGTAAACCTTGAGGCGCACATCGACAACCTCACAAAATTCGGTCTGCCCGTGGTCGTGGCTATCAACAGATTTGGCACTGACACAGAAGCAGAGCTCAACATTATCCGCGAGATATGCGACAAGAAGGGTGTTGATTTCGCACTCTCCGAGGTATTTGCTAAAGGCGGAGAAGGCGGCATAGAGCTTGCCGAGAAGGTTGTTGCGGCTTGCGAAAAGAAGGCTGGCTTCAAATTTATGTACGACGACGATATGTCGATAAAGGATAAGATATCCGCAGTTGCAACAAAGATATACGGAGCTGACGGCGTTAAATACGATGCCGCTGCTCTTAAGACTATTGCCGAGATCGAGGCGCTTGACCCCAAGTATTCCAAGTTCCCGATCTGTGTTGCAAAGACTCAGTATTCTCTCTCCGACGACGCTTCAAAGCTTGGACGTCCTTCAGACTTTACGCTCACAGTAAGAGAGGTCAAGCTCTCCGCGGGTGCTGAATTTATAGTCGTCCTTACAGGCGCTATCATGACTATGCCCGGTCTTCCCAAGAAGCCTGCCGCATATTCGATAGATATTGACGACAATGGAAATATTACAGGACTCTTCTGATATGGACCTTCCATTCAAAAAAAACACCGAGACTGCCGAGGAAACCGAGGCTGTGGGAGAGACGCTTGCCCTCTTGTTAAAAAGCGAGCCCTCTCTCCCCCATTTTATCGCAATGTACGGTGATCTTGGCGTGGGCAAGACAGCCTTTGTCAGAGGCTTCGCGCGCGTGCTTGCACCCGAGTCTACGGTAAAATCTCCCACATTTGCGCTTGTAAACGAGTACGGAAGCAAAGAGTCTCGCGTATACCATTTCGATATGTACAGAATTATCGACGATGACGATCTTTACTCGACGGGCTTTTACGATTACCTATCGTCAAACGCCTTTTGTATCGTTGAATGGAGCGAAAAGATCCCCTTTGCGCTTCCAAACGAGTATATAAAGATAGTCATCGAAAAAATCTCTGTCGAGCTTCCGAACGAGAGACTTATCACGATATCCGTACAGAGCTCTACAAAATAAGCCTTTGGGCTCAATCAAGAAATAAAAAGGATCTTTAAGATGAAAATTCTTGCTGTTGACAGCACCGCAACTACTGCCTCTGTGGCTATAACAGAGGACGAGCTTTTGCTTGCCGAATACACTATCTCAAACGGTAACACGCATAGCGAGACGATTCTTCCCATGATAGAAGCATCTCTCAACACACTCGGTCTTTCGGTCTCCGATGTAGACATTTTCGCATGCTCAGCTGGCCCCGGATCTTTCACGGGAGTGAGAATAGGCGCGGCAACCGTAAAAGGTCTTGCCTTCGGTTCTCAAAAACCGTGTGTCGCCGTATCTACCCTCGAGGCTCTTGCATATAATCTTGTAGGTGTAAAGGGGCTTATATGCCCTGTGATGAACGCAAGGCGTTCTCAAGTATACACAGCTTTATTTGAGTCCGACGGAGAGAATTTGACGCGTATTTCTGACGATGACGCTATCTCTATATCCGAGCTCGACTCTATACTTGCCGAAAAAAAACAGCCCGTGAGCTTTTGCGGAGACGGATATGACGTCACAATACCCGAGATAAAGCTTACAAGCTATACTCCTACGCCAAAAAGACAGCGTATACAGTCGGCATATTCAGTGGCTTGCGTGGCGCTGAAAAAGTACGGCAAGGGTGAGTTCACGTCCGACAAGGAGCTGGTATCGACCTACCTTCGTCCCTGTCAGGCAGAGCGCGAGCTTGCCGAAAAAAAACAAGGCTAAACAAAATATTCAATAAATCTTACACATTAGCACATAAGGAGCAAATCGCATGAAAATAGTTATTGGCTGCGATCACGCGGGCTTTATGATAAAGAACGCGGTTATAGATCACCTTAATCACAGAGGCTTCGAGTGTGTGGACGTTGGCACTTATTCTAAAGACAGTTGCCATTATCCCGTATACGCTCACGCCGCTTGTGAAAAAATACTGTCGGGAGAATGTTCTCTCGGCATCCTCATCTGCGGCACGGGAATAGGAATGTCGATTGCCGCAAACAAGCACGACGGAATTCGCGCGGCGTGCTGTTCCGACACCTTTTCCGCAAGACTTACACGAGAGCACAACGATGCTAATATCCTTTGTTTTGGCGAGCGCGTTGTTGGCATCGGTCTGGCGCTGGATATGGTAGATGAATTTGTCAGCGCAAAATATCTTGACTCAGGAAACCATCTCAAACGAGTATCTATGCTCGAAGATATAGAAAAAGGCTGCTTCTAAACTAAAAAAAACAGGAGGAAAAAACCTTGTGCATTAAGAAAATCGCAGGTATTCTGCGAGCTATATCCGGGTCTTCTCACCCTAAAAATTTCACATCTGCGGTAATTGCCGCCGCAGGAGATTCGGTCAGATTCGGCGGTGAATCCACAAAGCAGATGACAGAGCTTTGCGGCATGCCGATAATTGCCCACACTTTGCGTGCTTTTGAGGAGTGCGAATGTATCCACGAAATAATAATCGTCGCTAAAAGTGAGGAGATCGAAGAGTATGACGGTATATGCAGTGAATATGGCATAACCAAGGTGACTTCTGTCATCGAAGGCGGAGAAACAAGACAGGCTTCGGTGCTCAAGGGTGTTGACGTCGTATCCAAGAATTCCAAGTACGTCGCGATCTCGGATGCCGCAAGATGCCTTATTACGCCCGAACAGATAACCTCTGTCTGCCGCGCCGCTTATAAATATAAGGCTGCGACTGCTGCTCACAATTCTACCGATACGGTAAAAATTGCCGACAGCAAGGGATTTATAGATTCCACCTGCGACAGAAAGACTGTTTGGCTGGCTCAGACTCCTCAGGTATTCAAGACCAAGCTTTACAGGGCCGCAGCTTATACTGCGCTCCAAAAGGGATTTGACGGAACTGACGACAATATGCTCGTCGAAAACATCAAGCATCCTATAAGACTTGTTGAGTGCGGTTCTCAGAATTTAAAGATAACCACGCAAGCGGATATGGTATTTGCAGAGGCGCTCCTTGTCAAGCGTGAAAAGCAAAGATCGGTGGAGGACGTATGAGAATAGGTCATGGATATGACGTCCACAGGCTTTCTGAGGGCAGAAAGCTTATTATCGGAGGCGTTGATATTCCTCACACCGTAGGTCTTCTCGGTCATTCGGACGCCGACGTTCTGCTTCATGCGATTGCCGACTCGCTTCTTGGCGCGGCGGCGCTTGGAGATATTGGAAAGCTCTTCCCCGACACCGATGAAAAATATAAGGATGCGAATAGCCTCTTGCTTCTCCGCAAGGTAGCCGCAAGGCTTACGTCCGCGGGATACCGTGTAGTGAATATAGACTCCACTGTAATAGCGCAAGCGCCGAAGCTCGCCCCTTATATACAGAAGATGCGAATGAATATCTCGTTTGCTCTGGATATCCCCATTGACAGCATAAGCATAAAGGCAACCACCGAGGAGGGTCTGGGCTTTTCGGGCGAGAAGCTCGGAATTGCCGCGCATGCCGTTTGCCTTATAGAATCTATCAATTAAAAAGCGAAACACGGCGGCGTTTACAATAAGCCACCACCGTGCTTCAGCACAGTGCGGACAAGAATCGGCGAAATCTATGCTCACTTCCTTGCTTTGTCACTTCTCTGCCGACCTTACCGCACTTTCTTTACTATACATAATATGTTTTTCGAGGAAATTCGTCATACCCAAGACTTCTCCTCAAAAAATTTTTGGCCTTGTCCGCGCTCGCAAAACGCCTCTGCGAAAGGTCGATGCCACTTAAAATTGAAATTTTTTATTAAACATAAAGAAAGGAATTATTTTATGTTCGTTGTATCTCCATCAGTCCTCGCTTGTGATTTTTCCCAGCTTGGAGCAGAAATCAAAAAAGTTGAAAAAGCAGGCGCAAGCTACATACATCTCGACGTTATGGACGGAATATTCGTTCCTAACATGAGCTTTGGCGCACCCGTTATCTCCTCTGTCAGAAAAGTATCCTCTATCATTTTTGACGTACACCTTATGATAACAAAGCCGCAAAGATATATCGACGATTTTCTCAAGGCAGGCGCTGACATAATCACAATACATTACGAAAGCTGCGAAAATCCCGCGGAGGTCATTCGTTATATCAAATCCAAGGAGTGCAAGGCAGGACTTTCAATAAAGCCCGCAACTCCCCCCGAGGTAGTATATCCTATGCTCAAGGATCTCGATATGGTCCTCGTTATGACTGTTGAGCCCGGATTTGGCGGTCAGAAGATGAAGCCCGAGTGTCTTGAAAAGGTCAGAGCTATCCGTACATACGCTAACGAGAATAACATTGATATCGACATTGAGGTTGACGGCGGTCTTACTCCCGACAACACAAAGTACGCTACCGAGGCAGGCGCAAATATCATAGTCGCAGGCTCTGCGGTATTCAATGCTCCCAGCGCAAAGGACGTTATCGACAAGATGAAGGAAACAGCAAAGCTTTATCCGTTTGGAAGCGGCGTTGAAGAACGCGCGGCAAAGGGCGCAGTTAAGAAGAGAGACTGATGAGCAAGCTATAACGCCAACTACTCTTAATTAAACAAAAAATACCGAATCTATCAGCGAAATTTCCGCTTTGATTCGGTATTTTTTATTTGTTTTACCATAGTTTTCCACAGAATTTTTATACAAAGCAAGCATTTTCGCCACAAAGCATTTCAGCTAAGCTTTAACGATAAAAATTCATTATTATGTTTTTTTAGTCATTTTGGTAATTTTCCACCACTTTGCCGTCAAAAAGCACTAAAATGGCGCTGATTTTAGGGATTTGTAGCTATTTTTTTGTAAATTTAGGCAAAAAGACGGTTTTGAGAAAAAAAGGAAAATACTTTTTGCGGGTTGTGGAAAAAGCTGTGGGAACTGTGGGAAACTCAAAAAATCTTGTATTGTCAAGGGTCTTGCGGACATCTTGCCTGTTGAAAACTTTTAAATATTTCTTGTCAAGTCTTTTTTTCTCTTTTTTTCATTTTCTACGATATGCACAATTTGTAGAAAAAGCTCGATGTCGCATTTTTTTAAATCCCTATCTCCTCGTATATTTCGAGCAGTCTTTCCTCTATCTCGTTCTTCCTGCTGTCAAGCTCCGCGACTCGCTTATAATCGGTCGCCGCATCGCCCATCATCTCTTTTTCGATAGAGTCGAGCTCGCTTTCGAGCTCCTTCGACTCTGCTTCAAGACGCTCAATGCGTCTTTTTTGTTTTCTCTGTTCAGCCGCGTTTTGCTTGTTTTGCAGATACAGCTCCTTGTTAGTAAGCTCTCCCGAGCTTTGAGGCACTGCCGAAGCCTCTGGCGCACTGCTATCACTCTTCCCCGCCTGCAGCTGCTCACGCCTTGCCCTGTCATCACAAAGCTCGTCGTATGCCTGAGCGTTGCGAGTTATTCTTATATCCGAGAAAGAAGACTCGGGCGAGGCTGTCATATCGATTATCCTCGTCGCAAGCTTTGATATAAAATAGCGGTCGTGTGAGACTATTATTATCGTTCCGTCAAAGGCGTCAAGAGCTAATTCGAGCGCCTCGCGCGAATCGATATCCAAATGGTTGGTCGGCTCGTCGAGAATAAGCAGATTCATCTCTGATAGTATCAGCTTTGAAAGTGTAAGTCTTGCCCTCTCTCCGCCGCTGAGCATGGACACATTTTTGAAAACGTCGTCTCCAAAAAACCTGAAGAGAGCCAGTGTGCTTCGTATCTTCAGCTCGGTGAGCGTGGGATACGCATTCCAAAGCTCCTCAAGCACGGTGTTTGAAGGGGTAAGATTTTGATTTTCCTGGTCGTAATATCCTACCTTGATGTTATACCCCGACTCGATATACCCCTCCTTGGGAGCAAGTCTTGAGAGCATAAGCTTTATAAGCGTTGATTTTCCGCATCCGTTAGGACCGACAATAAAGAGACGGTCGTTTTTCTTGACCACAAAGGAAAGTCCTCGAAAGAGCTCCTTCCCCGAATATCCAAAAGCGAGGTCCTTGACGGTAAGCACGTCGTTACCGCTTGAAAGTGAGGAGGAAAACTTGATGCTGACAGGACGCGGAGCTTCCTTTGGACGCTCAAGCTTTTCCATCTTATCAAGCATCTTTTGTCTGCTCTCTGCGGCGATTATATTTCTCTCTCTGTTCCAGGCTCTCTGTTGAGCGATATACGCCTCCTGTCTTGCTATCTCCTTTTGTTGATTTTTATAATGCCTTTCGGCTATCTCTCGGTCTATCTCGCGCTGTTTCATGCTTTTCGTATATCCGCCGTTATAGATAGCCGCCCTCTTATTTTCAATACAAAGAGTTTTATTCGTAACGCGGTCAAGAAAATAACGGTCGTGAGATATAACCAGAAGGCATTTTTTATATGACGCAAGAAAATTTTCAAGCCAAGCAAGAGTTTCTATATCGAGGTGGTTTGTCGGCTCGTCAAGAAGAAGTATATCGGGCTCTCTGCAAAGCTCCTTTGAGAGCGCAAGTCTTGTGCGCTGACCGCCGCTCAAAAGCTCAAAGGGCATATTTGCCGCCTCCTCGTCAAAGCCCATCTTCATAAGCGTGGAAAGGCATCTTCCTCTGAATTCAAGTCCGCCGTCACGGATAAATTTTTCATTGAGCGATGTATATTCGGAAACGTAAGAGCTCTCGTCACGTCCCTGTGAAAAATTGCGCGTGTTCAAAATATCCTCAAGCGCCTTCAGCTTCCTCTCAAGCTCGATAAGCTCTCTAAAGGAAAGATACATCACCTCAAGCGCCGAAAGCCTTTTATCCTCACTCTCAAAGTCGGAAAAGGCATCGTCCTGACGGAGTATTCCCACGCTTTTATCCTTTGATATATATACGCTTCCCTCATCAGCTGCGTATTCACCCATAATAATTTTGAAGAGCGTCGATTTTCCGCAACCGTTAACACCGATTATTCCAAGTCTGTCTCCCTCATTAAGCGCAAAAGAAACGTCCTTGAATATCTCGTTAGTCCCAAAGGAAAGGGCAAGCTTATTTACACTTATTGCTATCATTTTCCTATCCTTATAATTTTATTTTGACCTCAACGGCAACACCGAGTATCCTTGCCTCTCCCGCCTCAAAATCGTCGGTAGAAAGCTCTATCGGAGAGTATTCCTCGTTCTCGGGCAAAAGCGACACATTTCTGTGATCCCGCCTGAAACGCTTCACCGTTGCGCTGTCACCGCCAACAAGACAAGCAACTATATCTCCGTTTTCGGCATACTGCTGCTTATGAAAAAGAACTATCGAGCCCTCGACCATTCCAATGTTTTTCATACTGTCGCCGCGCACCTTAAGATAAAAATAATCTTCGGTATTATCTATATCTGCGCTCTCGTAGCCTATTATACTCTCGTTAGTTATTATCGGGCTTCCCGCGCGTATCTCGCCTATTATCGGCACTTGTCTTTGACGGGTGCGACAGGCATCGAAATCCGAAAAATCCGAAATGGGATAGAAGTCCGAATCAAGCATATATCCTACGCTTATTCCGAAATGTTCGGCTATTTTTTTAAGCTTATCCGCCTTAGGCGTTGAACGTCCGCTCTTCCAATCAGAAAAAGTCGATTGGGCTATGCCTGTGGCTTTTGACACCTTGTATACCGTTGTGTTGTAGCTTTTCAACAAAGCTTCAAATTTTTTATAGTCCATTTTTTACCTCTTTCATAATCTTTAAATAAATACTTATGAAATGCGAAATACGTATTGACAATACTTCGGAAATGCGATATAATAATTATAACAAGATAATTATAAAACATTTTTTTTATTTTGTCAATAAGAATTAAAAATTTTAACTTTAAAAGGAGAAAAAAATGTGCCGAAATTGTGGCAAATACCTATGTCCGCCCGCCTGTCCCTCGTATAGAGGCAGGAGCGCCGAGCGGGGCGATAAAATATGTGAATGCAGTGTTTGCGGAGCTTTTTTATGCGAATATGACATCGTAAAATATTCGTACGGAAAACCGTACTGTCGTGATTGTTATATAGAACTTATAGCGGAGAAAAAATGGACAAGAATAGCAAAATAGAGATAGATAAACTTATAGAGAGGACCGACAACTATCTGCGCGGGTATCAAATGAACAGAAAGCTGTTGCGCCTTGACCGATACGAAAAAGAATACTTCCATACAAGCGAAAAGGATTTTGAAGCATACGGCGAGACCCCGCTTGCGAGGGCGAGAATGTTTGAGATACGGCATTTTATCATGTCGCTCAAAAACTCCGATGAAAAGCTTATGCTTTATTATCACTATATAAAAGGCGAGAGCATAGAGCGTTGCGGAGAGCTTTTGGGAATAGGCAGAAGCACTGCCTTCAGAATGAGACGCCGAGCTCTCATTATGGCAGGCGAGGAGCTGAAGCTGAGAAACCAAAATTCAACTTCTTCTTTCCACGAGATACCGTAATATACAAGACAAAAATTTTTACTGAATTAGTCAAAAGCACTATTGACGGCATTTTTAAAGCGGCTGGGCCTCTGAGCACAGCCGCTTTTTTCACCTCACAAAACTTCAATTCTCCTCACCTTATATTTTTAACACAAGCAGTAGTCCCAAAATAAAATAATAGGGGAACGACTTTTGTAGCATGTCGTTTCTCATAATATTATAGGATAAAAATTCCTACGTCAAATATTTCTTTGCGTGTTTAAAGACGGGGTAAACACGGTAAAAATATACTTGTACGGAAAAAGTTTTGACCTCTTTTATAAAGAGGCTATCAGAAAGGCTTGGTAAACAAAAAATGAGTGTTAAACGAGGAGATATCTATTACGCCGATCTAAGCCCCGTGGTCGGCTCTGAACAAGGGGGTCTCCGCCCCGTTCTCATAATTCAGAATGATATCGGTAACAAATACAGTCCAACGGTCATTGCCGCGGCAATAACCTCGAGGCTTGGCAAAACGCGATTGCCTACTCATATCGATATTTATGCAGACAAGGTCGGTCTTGCGAAGGATTCAGTCGTTTTGCTTGAACAGATAAGAACGCTTGACAAACGCAGACTAAAGGAAAAGATGGGGCATCTTGACGATGGAGTTATGAACGAGGTAAACACAGCTATTGCCGTAAGCTTCGGTCTTGGAGACGCCAGCGCCGTCGCCGAGCGTACAATGCCCGATACCAGCGAAGGCATTTCCGGAGACGTCCCCCCGGGGATAGTTACGGCATAAGATAAAATAATTGTAAAAAAATATATTTTTTCTTGATTTTTTTGAGATTTTGTGGTAAAATGAGTAAAGCAAATCGGGAGAAAAATGTAAATGAAGTACACAGAAATAATGAAGGTAAGATGGCACGACACAGATGCCTCGCGTCACGTTCGTCCGTCCGAAATGCTCGTTTATATGCAGGAGACCGCAAACCGCCAGCTTGACAGCGCAGGCCTCTCCTTAGATGAGCTCAGAGACACAAAAAAACTCGCGTTTATATTGAGCAAGATAAAGCTGGTCTTTCACAAACCGCTCTTTGCCTACGACTCGATAGACGCTCGTACTTGGACCTGTGATAGCAGAGGCTATACCTTTAACAGATGCTTTGATATCCACAAGGACGGCGAGCTTGTTGCCGAGGCTGTCTCATTTTGGGCTCTTATAGACCTTGACGAAAAAAAGCTTGCAAGGAGCGACAGTTTCTCGCTTGGCGTCGAGCCCGATGAGATGCTTGAGATAAACGTGCCGAGAAGGATAAGACCGCCCGAGGCGCAGGATATAACTATTCTCGGAAAGCGCGACATCAGATATTCCGACATCGACTATAATATGCACATGAACAACACCCGTTATCCCGATATGCTCTGCGACTTTATGCCAATCGACGAAATACCGAAAATACGCGAGATGACCCTCGAATTTGTACACGAGTCGGCATTCGGCGACACACTGACGTTTTACGGCGCAAACAAAGACGGAAGATATTATTTTAAAACAGTCAACGAAGCAAACGATACCTGCCTTGTAGCAGAGGTAATAACAGAAAATCAAGCGTGACCCTCATACTTGACAAAATAAAAAAGCTCGGGGTTCGACGTACACTTGTATGTCGAGCCTCGAATAACGGTATTTGGGATATCTCTCTAAAAATCATCTTTGATCAAACTTCGAAAGGATTACATAAACAATGAACAGACAAACGACAAGGAGACATATCTCCTCTAAAAACATAGCATTTACAGCTATGTTCGCCGCACTATGCTGCGCAGCTACCTTTATCGCAATTCCTCTGCCATTTGGATATTTTAACCTCGGCGACATTTTCGTTCTGGTATCGGCGTGGACTCTCGGACCTGTTTTCGGCGCGATAGCGGCGGGCGTCGGTACGGCACTTGCCGACGTGCTTATGAGCTATGTCATATATGCTCCCGCAACCTTTATTATAAAGGCTGCAGTTGCCGTGGTCGCGGCGCTCTTATTCAACGCATTCAAAAAAAACGACTCAACGAATAAGATAAATCTACTTCCTCGCGTCATCTCCGCAATATTAGGCGAGGCTATTATGGTGTGCGGATATTTCCTTTACGAAGCCTTCCTTCTCGGATATGGAATGGGCGCGCTTGCAAGTGTGACAGGAAACTGCCTGCAGGCAATCGCAGGCGTCATCGGCGGAACTCTTCTCACATCCGCCCTCTTATCTTCAAGAACGCTCAGGAACACATTCAAACACTAAACTTCCGCAGAGCATCCGCCATGTATTTATACATAAAGATCGGATAAGTCGTAGTTTTCAAAGAGCTACAACTTATCCGATATTTTTATATATTCATCGGCTTTTTCTCTTTTTTCTTCTTCATAGGCTCAAATATCATAATCGCTATACGGAATACAAAATAGAGCAAAACCAGTAAAAAGCATTCAAGCGCAAGGGATTTGAGTATCTCGGCGCTGAAGACGTACAAAGAGTAGATAAGCGGAACTGTGGCAAGCACCGCGTCTATGAAATATATATCCCTGAGAAGTATGCTTATTATCACCGCTATTGCTATCATAATAGCAATTCTTATGAGTATCTTATCAGCTCCGCTTTCTATTCCTATCTGCAGCTTGCTATCAAACGGCAACAAGTTGATTTTTTCAATTCCTTCAAGCTTTGAAAGCCTTGACATACGCATCACTATCGGTATAACACAGAGCGAAATGACTCCCCCAAAGATATTGACCGTCCAAAACGCCCGCCGCTTTCCGTCCGCGCGGTCAAGCGTAAGCGCATATACCAAACTGCCTGCCGTGTGCAAAACGGCAAAGATGATATGCAGCCACGAATAGTTATCAAAATTCTTATCGACAAAGATAAAAAAGCTCTGAAGGAGCGGCAAGAGCGAGACCGCCATCGTAACACAAGGCAGACGCTCAAAGACTCTGCTGACTACGAGAGACATCACAAACAGAATTATCAATATCAACTGATATTTGTTTTTGCTCATATTGTCTGCGAAAAAAAACAATTTGAGCTTTTCAAGCATACCTTCCGCTTTTTCGGGATTATATCCAATAAACTTTCCTAGCAGACTGATAGCAACCATAAATGCCGATAAGCCTGCGCAAAAATCCGTGAACCTTTTAAAATATTTCATATGTTTTACACTCCAAAAAATCGCATTGTTCAGTGTTTTAACTTATATATAATTATACAATATTGAACAATGTTTTTCAATAGTGTATTTTTTATTTTACAATTTTAAAATACTATTGCCCAAAAAGAGTGTTTGTGTTATAATTATCTCGTATATTTTACCTGACGAAACTTGTCTATCTTGTTTTGGAGAGGGATATTCAATTTTTAAAATTCGCGCCGAGGCGCTGTAACGGTGGTCTGAAATGTCTGAAAAAAAACCTTCAAAATTCAAAAAAAGCACTTGGGTGTATCTTGTATCGCTCGTATTGCTTTCGGCAATAGTCTTTGCGATATACCGCTTTATGATATATCTCTGCTTCTTTGAGGCGGCTCTTATATCATATATGGCAATAGAAACGGTTTTCGTGCTTGTCTACGTAATCTATAACCGCGGTTTTTCACGCCGCGGCATCACAGCCGAAATGTTACCTGAAAGCTGGAGCGACGAGAAAAAAGAAAGCTTTATAGAGAGCGGCGTTAAACGCTTTGAAAAATCAAAATGGATGCTCATAGTCATACTCTCCTTCCTTTTAACCTTTCTCATAGATATGATCGAGCTTTGGATAATTCCCTTCCTGCTTGACCTTGTTTCATCAATATGACAGATATTAGAATCTACTCTCTGTATTCGGGGTCAAAAGGAAACTCTCTATACATATCAGCCGCGGGAGTGGAGATACTTATAGATGCAGGCAAAAACGCACGCGCCCTCTGCCGCGCGCTCTCGGATATAGGAACAGACATAAAAAATATAGCGGCTATCTTTGTGACCCACGAGCACTCGGACCATATATCAGCGCTTGAAGTTATCAGTAAAAAGCATGAGATCCCGATTCATATAACCGACGTCAGCGCAAAAAAATTTGACCGTGACCCCCAATCCTTCATACACAAAAATCTTGTACGCCAC
Organism: Eubacteriales bacterium; assembly: GCA_045653185.1. Classification (GTDB taxonomy): domain Bacteria; phylum Bacillota; class Clostridia; order Oscillospirales; family CAG-272; genus HGM12713. Next base: position 13,792 of record JAZOLQ010000038.1, on the reverse strand, counting down.
GACTCGATATACTCGGTGGAGCTTGGCAATATCTGCATAAACTCCTTTGCTGTACCTCATGACAGTATGATGTGCGTGGGATACAGAATAAATTTCCTTGACGCAAACGGCTCTCATTCCATTGGAGTCGCCACCGATATCGGATACGTTACAAAAGAAATATGCAACAATCTTGAAGGTTGTGAGGCGGTGATCCTTGAAGCAAATCACGACGAGGATATGCTCAAAAACGGCCCATATCCTTACGACCTGAAAAAACGGATACTCTCAAACAGGGGTCACCTTTCCAACCGTTCAAGCGCCGTTTTTGCAGCTCATCTCGCAAATATGGGAACGTCATCATTTATGCTGGCGCATCTGAGCGAGGAAAACAATACTCCCGATACAGCTCTTGACGAATTTATATCAAGCATCGCCGACCCGCGTATAGCAATAAACGTAGCGTCGCCTATGCTGCCTACCGAAATGATCTTACATAAGGAGACGACCGACTATGCTTTCGATTAAGATAATATGTGTGGGAACTCTTAAAGAATCTTACTTTAAGGATGCTGTTGCGGAATATTCAAAGCGCCTCTCTGCCTTCTGCAAGCTCTCTATCGTTCAGTTAAAAGAAGCAAGAATACCCGACTCACCCTCGGAAAAGGAGATCGATATGGCTCTTGACGAAGAATCCAAAAGTATTCTCGCCGAAATGTCGGCAAGAGCATATAAGATTGCCATGTGCGTTGAGGGAAAACAGCTGTCCTCCGAAAAGCTTGCCGAAAAGCTCGCCTCGGTCTCCGCAGAGCACAGCGAGGTCTGCTTTGTAATAGGAAGCTCTCACGGACTATCCGACAAGGTAAAGGCGGCCTGTGATATGAAGCTCTCTTTTTCAGAGCTTACCTTCCCCCACCAGCTTTTAAGGGTCATACTTCTTGAAGCAGTTTACCGCGCGTTTAATATCAACGCTGGAACAAAATATCACAAATAATTCTTCACGGGAGGAGTGTTCCTCCCGTAAGTTATAAAGGAAAGAATATGAAAGAAACCTTAGTTTTGAACGATACTCTGTGCGAACATATCGCTGATCTGGCAAAACTCAATATAAATAAAGAAGAAAAAGAAGCTATCCTCAAGGATATGAAGGATATCGTTGGATTTGTCTCAAAACTTGGCGAAGACATAAGCCATTGCGACGGTATATCCCTACCCGCGTTTCAAAAAAGCTCTATGCGTGAGGATATCCCCGAGGATAGTTTTTCGCGCGAAAAAATATTATCGGCATCAAGCTCTCTGCAAAACGGATACGTCACCGTGCCAAAGGTAATAGAGGCATAAGACATGATAGATATAACAAATAGAGACTTATTGTCTCATTCAAGAGCGCTTATATCGGAAGAATATTCCTCGGAAGAGCTTGTGCGCGCTTATCTTTCAAAAATAGAGGCAGAAAACAAAAAGCTGAACGCATTTATAACAGTATGTCAGGACTCGGCAATAGACGAGGCAAGAAGGTCGGACGCAAGACGTGCGGCAGGCGAGCCGCTTAGCGCACTCGACGGGATACCGATAGCGATAAAAGACAATATCTGCACAGAAAACATACGCACCACATGCGCTTCAAAGATGCTTTCAAATTATATCCCGCCATACGACGCTACCGTGATATCACGTTTAAAAAGCGCGGGGGCTATAATAATCGGAAAGACCAATATGGACGAATTTGCGATGGGGTCTACGGGAGAAAATTCCTATTTCGGCACTATCCGCAACCCGCTTGATAACACTAGATCTGCAGGCGGAAGCTCGGGCGGCTCTGCCGCCGCAGTCGCCGCACGTCTCGTTCCCGCCGCGCTCGGCTCTGACACGGGCGGCTCGGTGCGCCAACCCGCCTCATTCTGCGGTCTCATAGGAATAAAGCCGACCTATGGCAGAGTTTCCCGTTACGGGCTTATTGCATTTGCACCGTCACTTGAACAAATAGGCATACTCACAAGAGGTATAAAAGACAATGCCGCGATTCTTAACACCATATCTGGATACGACAAAAGAGACGGTATGTCTCTCAACGTGTCAAGCGAGGACTTTATTCCTCAAACAGAATGCTCGGCAAAAAATTTAAAATTCGCTTTACCCAAAGAACTTTTAAGCGAAACGATATCAAAAAGCGTAAGGGAGAAAATTTTGCATACAGCCGACCTTCTTTCTAACGCAGGCGCACAAATATCCGAGATAAGCATTCCCTCTCTCAAATACGCGGCAGAGGCTTATTACGTAATATCAAGCGCCGAGGCATCGTCAAATCTTGCAAGATTTGACGGAGTGAGGTACGGAGAGAGATGCGAGAATTTTTCAAGCTTAGACGAGCTCTATAAAAACTCACGAAGCGACGGCTTTGGCAAAGAGGTAAAAAGAAGACTTATGCTCGGCACTTTCGTTCTCTCGGCAGGATACCAAGACGAATATTATAAGCGGGCAGTAAAAGTCCGCGAAAATATAAAGTCAGAGCTTGCAAAAGCATTTGAGCTATGCGATATCCTTCTCTCGCCGACCGCCCCCACAGAGACATATCGTCTCAATATTCAAAGAAAAAGTGCAGCCGACATCTATGCCGACGACGCATGCACTGTCGCAGCAAATCTTGCGGGACTCCCCGCACTCTCGTTGCCCTGCGGATCTGATAAAAATTCTATGCCCGTTGGCATTCAGCTTACGGGAAATATACTATCCGAAAAGCAATTATATTGCGCCGCGCTGGAAATACAAAGACTTTTGGAGGCGCAGTATGAAAAATAACTACGAAGCAGTGATCGGTCTTGAAGTACACGTAGAGCTCTCGACAAAGAGCAAGATATTTTGTTCCTGCTCTACCGAGTTCGGCGCTCCGCCAAACACACTTTGCTGTCCCGTTTGTATGGGACTACCCGGTGCTCTGCCGACGCTTAACAAGAAAGCAGTAGATTACGCAATAAAAGCAGGACTTGCCACAAATTGCGAGATATCTGCCTTTTCAAAGCAGGACAGAAAGAACTATTTCTATCCCGATCTTCCAAAAGCTTATCAAATATCGCAGTATGATATTCCACTCTGCCGTAACGGATATATTTTTATAGAGACGCCGTCTCTACAAAAGCGTATCGGCATCACCCGAATACATATTGAAGAGGATGCAGGTAAGCTTGTTCATTCAGAGCAATACGGAACTATGATAGACTTCAATCGTTGCGGCGTTCCGCTTATAGAAATAGTGTCAGAGCCCGACATGCGTTCAGCCGAGGAAGCGAAGGCTTATTTGAAAAAGCTGCGTTCTATCATACTTTACACAGGGATTTCCGACTGCAAGATGAACGAAGGCTCTTTCAGATGTGACGTAAATATATCCTTGAGCCCCGCTGGCTCTGGAGAGCTTGGCGCACGTTGTGAGATCAAAAATCTCAATTCCTTTGCCTTCGTCGCAAAAGCGATAGATTATGAAATCGAGAGACAGTCGGCAATTCTCGACGCAGGCGGCTCTGTTCTTCAAGAGACGAGACGTTTTGAACCGAAATCTTCAAAAACGTATTCTATGAGAGCAAAGGAAAACAGTGACGACTACCGTTATTTTCCCGAGCCCGATCTTCCTCCGATAGAAATATCCGAAGAGCACATCCTGTGTCTTAGGGACGAGCTTCCCACTCTCCCCGACGAAAGACAGAAAAATTATATTTCGCGCTATTCTCTCACGCCTTACGACAGCGCTGTGATATCCTCAGATATCGCGCTTTCAGACTATTTTGAAGAGGCGGCAGAGCAAACAAAATACCCGAAAATACTTGCAAATCTTATAATATCTCAGCTTCTCTCTCTGACTCCGTTGGAAAGCTTTTCAGTATCTCTTTTGCCAAAGTATATCGCCGAGCTATCTGAGCTTATCGGCGCAAAAAGGATAAACTCGTCGAGCGCAAAGATACTTATGAAGCGAATTTTTCACGAGAACATCTCACCGATAACGATAGCCGAAGCCGAGAATTTGTTCCAGATATCAGATAAAGATACTCTGGCTAACTTTGCAAGAGTAGCAATAGCCGAATCTCCGTCCTCGCTATCCGATTACAAGAATGGCAAAAAGCACGCAGCAAAAGCTATATTCGGAAAGGCAATGGCAAAATCATCTGGCCGCGCCGATCCCTTGGCGTTGACTGAGATTTTAGAAGATCTTTTGAACAACACATCAAATTAATTTTTTAAACAAAAAAAGCACCGCATAGACGTTTGGCTGACACACCAATATCTATGCGGTGATATTTTTTGTTTTTAAAGCAAATTAATTAGCGAGCTCGATGGTATAAGCATTTTCTGTTGCATATTTGTAAGCCGCAGAGTTTACAGGAGTTACTACCGTGATAGCCGCCTTCTTTGCGCCAAATATTACCTTACCAATGTTCTCAACACTTGCAGGAAGAGCTATTTTTACAAGAGCATCGTCGCCGTCAAAAGCAAGATCTCCGATAGTCTCTACAGACTCGGGAACAGTAACATCGCTAAGAAGCACGCAATCAGCAAAAGCCATAGCGCCGATCTCGGTAACCTTTGAGGGAATAACTACCTTTGTAAGCTTAGCACAGCCCCAGAATGTGAAATCCTCTACCTTTTTGAGTTCGCTGGAAAGATTGATATCTGCAAGCGCTATACAATCTCTGAAAGCACCAACACCTATCTCTGTAACAGCGTTACCCATAGTAACCTTTGCAAGATTTGTACAGTCAAAAAACACAAAATCACCGATGTACTCAACAGTATCGGGAATGACGATCTCGCTTATACGGTTGTTAGCCTTAAACGCGCCGTCTGCTATTCCTGTAACGTCAATATCGTTTATGCTGGACGGTATCTCCACCTTATGAGGAGTCATATTAGTAGTAGAAAATTTTACTATATCATAGTCTCCGTCTTCGTTGGTCGCATACTCGAACTTGTCGCCACCTTCAGTAGCATATATTTCTTCCTCTACAACAACTGCTTCACCGTTATCAGCCGTTGTATCGTCATCCTTCTTATTACAGGAAACTACAGCAAGCATCATAACAACAGCAAGCATAATAGCCAAAATCTTTTTCATAAGTAACCTCCAAAGTTTTGTGTTCACATCTTATTATACAACAATACTTTTCTCTTGTCAATAGATAAAAGCCCCAACTTTGTAAACATTTTATAATTTTTCTCTTTTATTTGACACGGAAGGAAAAAAAGTGTATAATTATTATAACACTAAAATAAGAGGAGGTCACTATGGCGCTTGATCAAAACACTGACATAAAATCACTTTACGGCGTTGGTCCTGCACGCGCGTCTGCTTATTCAAGGCTTGGCATAAACAGCGTCGGCGACCTTCTTTCACATTATCCGAAGCGCTATGAAAACAGAGGGGATATAAAGCTTCTCTGCGATACAGAGCCTGATATAAAAAACGCACTCATTCTGACCGTGGGCACAGAGCCGAAGATATCGACTCTCAAGGGCAGACTCTCCCTGCTCAAATTCAAGGCCTTTGACGAGAGCGGTGTCTGCGAGATAATTTATTTCAATCAAAATTTTCTCAAAAACACCTTCTCCGTGGGAACTCAATTCAGATTTTTTGGCAAGGTGGAGAGAAAATCAAAGAATTACTCTATGTCTTCTCCGAGCTACGAGCCGTATTTCGAGGACGCCTATCTCCCACCGCTCACCTCGATATACCCTCTAACCGAAGGACTTTCTCAAAAGCAGATAACAAAAGACGTAAACACGGTATTCTCAAGCGCAAATATCAACACGCTCGAAGACCCTTTGCCCGAGGACATACGAATATCAAACTCGCTGTGCACTCTTCCCTACGCGCTTAAAAACATTCACCGTCCCGAGAGCTACGTTGCTCTTGCGGCGGCAAAAAAGCGGCTTATATTCGACGAATTTTTCACCTTTGCTCTGGGACTTTCTCTGACAAAGGTAAAGCGAGAGCAAGCGACAGCTCCGCCATGTCCAAGTCAGGATATAAGCGAGCTTTTGTCGCTCCTTCCCTACAAGCTCACAGGCGCGCAGACAAGAGTCATCGAGGACGTTAAGCGCGATATGGCAAGGAGCAGCGCCATGAGCAGAATAATAGTCGGTGACGTGGGCTGCGGAAAAACGATATGCGCCGCCGCGGCTATATATATTGCGGTAAAAAACCGCTTACAAGCGGCACTTATGGTCCCTACCGAAATACTCGCCATCCAGCACTACAACGATATGAGCGAGCTTTTCGCAAAGCTCGGCATACGCTGCAAGCTCCTCACCTCATCGATAAAGAAATCGGAAAAGCTTAAGATATACGAGGGCTTGCAGTCTGAAGACCCCTCTTTGCGAATAGACGTTGTGATAGGAACTCAAGCGCTTCTCAGCGAGGGAGTTAAATTCTTTGACTTAGGTCTTGTCGTGACCGACGAGCAGCACAGATTCGGTGTTAACCAGAGAGCTATCCTTTCGGAAAAGAGCTCTCACGCACACGTTCTCGTAATGAGCGCCACTCCTATCCCTCGTTCGATGGCTCTTGCTCTTTACGGAGACCTCGATCTCTCTCTTATCGACGAGATGCCCCCAGGCAGACAAAAGGTAGATACCTTCGTCGTAAACGAAAGCTACCGCGATAGACTTAACGCCTTTATATTCAAGCAGATAAAGGAGGGCGGGCAGGTATATATCGTTTGCCCCGCCGTCGAAGAAGGCGAGGAGAAGGAGGGCGACATCGACATTCAGGATATCGACGAAAATGGAGACGTAAAGCGTTTGCCACCACTCAAGACCGCAGTGGAATTTTCGGAGCAGATATCAAAGATATTTTCATCTCTCCGTGTTGAATATATCCACGGAAAAATGAGGTCCGCCGAAAAGGAAGCAGTCATGAAGCGATTTGCCGACGGAGATACCGATATCCTCGTTTCAACAACAGTAATAGAGGTCGGTGTCAACGTTCCGAACGCTTCGCTTATGATAGTTGAAAACGCAGAGCGATTCGGTCTTTCTCAGCTTCACCAGCTTCGCGGGCGAGTCGGACGTGGAAAGAGAAAATCCTTCTGCATTCTCGTCTCCGAGGCATCCGAAGGAAACGCTTATATGCGCCTCGGCACAATGAAAACGACCTACGACGGATATGCGATAGCCGAGCGAGACCTTGAAATGAGAGGACCCGGCGACTTCCTTCACGGAAACGACTCTCAGGATATACGACAGAGCGGCGGAGTAAAATTCAAGCTAGCTCAGCTTTGTGATGATACGGGACTTCTTAAGACTGCCTTTAGCGAGGCAGAAAAACTCATCTCAAGTAAAAAGCTCTCGGAGCATCCTTTACTTCTCAAAAAAATAAACGATATGTTTACTCTTGACGCTTCGGTGATGAACTGACGCGAATACGGCGGCAGCGTACGCTATATGATATATTGTGAAACTATTTTTAAGGAGATAGCGCAATGTATACGTATAGACAACACTGCCGCCGTTTTATTTTTGAGGGGAACGAATTATTGAGATTTTCCGCAAAGTATCCCTCTTTCGATGAAAATACCGAAATAACCGAATTTTACGAGGGACTTGCAAAGCAATGCGAGCTTTTTTGCGAGCAAAGTAAATTTCCCGAGATTTGCGAAATTTTCAAAGGTGAGAAAAAAGGAGAAAAAGACCTTTTTCAGCAAAGATACACATATAATTTTTGCGCGCAGGTCTCCGAGATTTCCAAAGAGAGCGCAAGCATATTGCTTTCGGTCACCTTCTACCGAACAAAAAACGAACCTCTTCTCTCTTTCGCTGATACACAAAAATGGTGTCTTGCGACCAATATGATGCAAAAAAACGATAAGATTTAGTTATTTTTTAGCCTTTTTCTTCCATTCAAATATTGTTTACAAATCCCCCCTTTAATATTTAATTCATTTGTTGTATAATAGTAAAATATGATGTTTTATCTTATGGAGGAAACTTATGCTCAAACAACTTTTGAAGAGCGTTCGGGAATATAAACTAAGCTCAATTCTCGCCCCGCTCTTTGTTGCCGCCGAAGTGGTAGTCGAATGTATAATCCCCTTCGTCACAGCAAAGCTTGTAAACAATATCGAAATCGGCTGTGAAATGTCCACACTCTTTAAATATGGGGCTGTACTCGTCGTTTTGGCGTTTACATCTTTGATGTTTGGCGTTCTGTCGGGGCATTTTTGCGCTATTGCGTCCTGCGGATTCGCCAAAAATCTGAGACACGATATGTATTACTCAATTCAGAATTTCTCTTTCACCAATATAGATAAATTCTCAACTTCAAGCCTTGTGACACGTCTTACCACCGACGTTATGAACGTGCAGATGTCGTATATGATGATAATCCGCACCGCCGTCAGAGCGCCGCTGATGATAATATTTGCTCTCACTATGGCTATTATCGTAAGCCCTTCGGTATCTCTTTCATTTGCTATAATAATTCCCTTCCTCGCTATCGGCCTTGCGTTGATAGTTAAAAATTCTTGGGGAATCTTCCACGCCGTATTCAAGAAATACGACGCGCTCAACAACTCTATTCAGGAAAACGTTGGAGCGATGAGAGTTGTCAAGGCTTTTGTTCGCGAGAAGTATGAGACCGACAAATTCAAAAAAGCCTCTGACGATGTCTGCGCTGACTTCACAAAGGCTGAAAAAATACTCGCCCTTAACAATCCGCTTATGCAGTTCTGTATGAACGCGCTTATGGTATCTGTTTCGCTCATAGGCTCTTATTTTATAATAACAACTAAGGAGTCCGAGCTTCAGGTAGGTGAGCTTGCCGCGCTTATAACCTACGGTGTGCAGATACTTATGAGCCTTATGATGCTCTCTATGATAATCGTTATGATAGCTATGTCGATAGCATCGGCAAAACGTATCTCAGAGGTGCTTACAGAAAAGACCTCGATATCAAGCCCCGAGAATGCGGTCAGCGAGGTAGCTGACGGAAGCATCGTATTTAAAAACGTAAGCTTCAAATACTCCGAGGGTGCTGAAAGGTTCGCGCTTTCCAACATAAACGTCTCTATCGCCTCGGGCGAGACGGTAGGCATAATCGGCGGAACAGGAAGCAGTAAGACCTCGCTTATACAGCTTATACCCAGACTTTACGACGTCACCGAAGGCTCACTCACGGTTGGCGGAGTTGACGTTAAGCAATATGATCTCGAAGCTTTGCGAAACAACGTTGCCGTTGTTCTGCAAAAGAACCTCCTTTTCTCAGGAACTATAAAGGACAACCTCCGCTGGGGAGACCCGAATGCCTCTGACGAGGAGATGGAGCGTATCTGCAAGCTCGCTCACGCTGACGAATTTATCCAAAAATTCCCCGATAAATACGACACCTATATCGAGCAGGGCGGAACAAACGTATCGGGCGGTCAAAAGCAGCGTCTTTGTATTGCCCGCGCGCTTCTCAAAAAACCCAAGATACTTATTCTCGATGACTCTACAAGCGCTGTTGACACAAAGACCGACGCTCTTATACGCCGCGCCTTTGCAGAGGAGATCCCCGGCACGACAAAGATAATCATAGCGCAAAGAATATCCTCGGTACAGCACGCCGACAAAATAATCGTTATGGAAAACGGAAGCATAGAATCGATAGGTAATCACGACGAGCTTATGAAGATAAGCCCCATTTACCGTGAAGTCTACGAATCACAGGTAAAGGGAGGTGGCGAAAATGACTAATAAGCAGACTAAAATGAAAAAAGGCGGACGCCCTCCGATGAAAAAAGGAGTTATATCAAGGGTTTTCAAAATGCTCTTTGCCGATTACCGTCCCAAGCTTATCATAGTTATGATATGTATTGTCCTCACCGCTATCGGCTCGTCGGTATCGAGTATCTTTATGAGCACGCTTATAACACACATTGAGCGTGGAGTAGAGCTTGGTTGGAGCGCGGTAAGTAAGGATATTCTGACGCTTATAGCTATTATGGCTTTGATTTACGTAATAGGAATTATAGCCTCCTTCCTCTACACTCGTATCATGGCTATAATAACGCAGGGCTTTCTCAACAAAACGCGTCAGCGTATGTTTGAAGGAATGCAGTCTCTCCCTCTCCGTTACTTCGATTCAACACATCACGGCGATATTATGTCGTATTACACAAACGATATCGACACGCTCAGAGAGCTTATCTCTCGCTGTATTCCTCAAATCATAACCTCGTCGCTTATAATCTCAATACTCGTCTTCAATATGCTCTATCTCAGCGTATGGCTCGCTCTCGTAATACTCGTCGGCGTTATCGCAATGGTCATCGTAACCAAAAAGGTCGGCGGAAACAGCGCAAAATACTTTATGAAGCAGCAGAAGTCGATAGGTAAGACCGAAGGATTTATTGAGGAAATGATGAACGGACAGAAGGTCATCAAGGTCTTCTGCCACGAAAAGCAAAGCGGACGCGATTTTGATGCTGTCAACGAACAGCTTTGCAAGGACGCCACCTCGGCTCACAGATTTGCAAACATTCTGATGCCTATAATGGGCAATATAGGAAATATCCTTTACGTCCTTATCGCATTCGTAGGCGGAGCGCTTATCCTTATTGGTAACGTTCCGAACGTATCTATCTCAACACTTATAACAGGAAATACCGTTATCGGTGTCGCAGTTGTAATTCCTTTTCTCAATATGGCAAGACAGTTCACAAACAACGTAAGCCAGCTTTCTCAGCTCCTTAACTCGATAGTTATGGCGTCTGCGGGCGCGGGACGTGTGTTTGAGCTTATGGACCAAGCTCCTGAGACCGACGAGGGATACGTTACTCTTGTCAACGCGAAAGAGGTAGGCGGAAAGATAGTCGAATGTGCTGAAAGAACAGGAATGTGGGCTTGGAAGCATCCTCACTCTGCTGACGGAAGCATTACCTACACAAAGCTTTGCGGAGACGTTCGCATCGAGCACATGGATTTCGGATACACCCCCGAAAAATTAGTCCTTCACGACATCACGCTGTATGCAGAGCCGGGTCAGAAGGTAGCCTTTGTAGGAGCTACGGGCGCGGGCAAGACCACTATAACAAATCTTATAAATAGATTTTACGATATTGACGACGGCAAAATACGTTATGACGGCATAAATATCAACAAGATAAAGAAAGCGGACCTTCGCCGCTCGCTCGGAATAGTTTTGCAGGATACAAATCTCTTCACTGGAAGCGTTATGGAGAACATCCGATACGGAAAGCTTGTCGCCACCGATGAAGAGTGTATAAATGCCGCAAAGCTTGCAAACGCGCACGACTTTATCACAAGACTTCCCGAGGGCTACAACACTATGCTCACCTCCAACGGAGCTAACCTTTCCCAAGGTCAGCGCCAGCTTATCTCGATAGCTCGCGCCGCTGTGGCAGACCCGCCCGTTATGATACTTGACGAGGCGACCTCCTCGATAGACACAAGAACAGAAGCCATCGTTCAGAGCGGAATGGACGCTCTTATGAAGGGCAGAACCGTCTTCGTTATAGCGCACAGACTTTCAACAGTAAGAAATTCCGACGTTATAATGGTTCTTGAGGGCGGAGTTATAATCGAGCGCGGAAGCCACGACGCGCTAATCGCTCAAAAGGGCAAATATTATCAGCTCTATACGGGAGCTTTCGAGCTTGAATAAGTGATTTTATTTTCCTTTAATTCAATAAAGAAAGAGGCTGTCTCAAATTTACGTTTGAGACAGCCTCTTTTTGTTTCGTTTTTTCGGTCTTGCCAAATATGACATCACCATCTATCTGTCTAGGGGATAGGCAGATTTGAGCAAGAAGCGCCGCTTCGGTGGCGTGAGGCGTACAAAGGTACGTCGAGCCTCCGAAACGGCGCTAGGAAAAGTCCATTAAAACGAAGAATTTCGCAGAAATTCAACCTATTATTGTTTTACTTATAATTTAGTCTTTCTTTGAGATATTTTTTCTCTTTTTTCGGACTTTTTCAGTCTTGCCAAATATGACATCACCTTATTTTATTTGTGTTCCCTCAGGTATCATATCATCAACAAATATGACCTTACAGCCGCAGGCATTATTTGTACCCGCAAGAAGCATTCCATTACTCGTAACACCCGCAAAACGAGCAGGCTTGAGGTTAGCAACGACTATTATCTTCTTTCCGACAAGCTCTTCGGGCTTATATTCGCCCTTGATGCTGGAAACGATAACTCTTTGTCCAATACCGTCGTTGAGTGTAAGCTTAAGACAGCTGTGAGATTTTCTTATCTCTGCCGCTTTTTCTATCTTACATACTCTGAGGTCTATCTTCGAGAAGATATCTATATCTATCTCCTCCTTAACAGGCTCTACGGGGTCGGGATCACCGTAAACTCTCTCCTCTACCACTTCCTCAAGGGTCTCCTCCTCGGGGGCAAGCTCTGCCTCGGTAGCGGGATATGAGAAGTCGAGCAGTCCTATATAGTCCTCCTTGTTTATCGCGTAAAGGAAGAGGTAAAGTCTCGGACCTTTGTCGCGGTCTATAAGAAGCTTGTAAGCGTTCTTAAAGAAAGTTCCCTGAATTCCCTTCAGCTCTTTATCGGAAAAGCCTTCGCCGTAAACACGCTTGGGAATAGCGTAAAGCTCTGCGTTAAGCTCATCAAGAGTATATCCGTCTCCCGAAAGGAAGCTGTGAAGAAGTTCTATTTCCTTCTTCTCGTTCTCATCCATCGCGGAGTATATCTCCCAGTTGCGTCCCTTGCGGAGTCTGTTGACGTTTTCGGGAGCGCACTGCTCAAGCCAGAATTTAGCTCTCTCAAGTCTGTCGGCAAACTGCTCGTATTTATAAGGAGTTCCTATCTTCTCAAATACAGTTTCAAGCATGGGAACGTTGAAGTTAACTACCGAACCAAGCTGAACGATAAGTCCCATCGGAACTGTTTCTATCGTTCTTCCCTTCACCTCAGCATTATACATTACCGACTGAGTGAACTCATTCGCCTTACCCTCGCGAACCTCGGTGAGCATCTTGTCAAACTCAAAATACTGTCTGAGTATTCCGTCGTCAAAGCATATATCGAACGCCTTTGTAGGCTCTGTCTTGGCATAAAGCCAGAGAAGTACCTCGGGCTGATATATCTTGAGGAGCGTTTCGGGCGTAAGATTAAGTCCCGAAGAGCTTGACATCTTGCCGGTCATACCCTTAATACCGATAAATTCATATCCCTGGAACAAGGGGGCTTCGTGACCGAATATCTTTTTGGATATTATCTTAGAGTTGTTATACGAGCCTGTGGGTGCTGCGTGATCCTTTCCGCCCGGCTCAAAATCGACCTGCTCGTATCTCCAACGCATAGCCCAGTCAACCTTCCAACCAAGCTTACAGTTGAAGTTCTCAAGGAAGTTGAAGTGACCCTTGTGACCGCAGCGGCAAACATATTCAGCCTCGGTGCAATCATCATTTATAGAGGTTATCGTCGTGAAGTCGGTCTTACACTCGGGGCAGAATATGCTCACGGGATAATAGCTTTCCTTCTCCTTATCGTGCTCTGCCTTAAGCTCCTCCTCGGATTTGCTTGTATCCTTAGTCTTGAAGGAATCGAGTATCTCGAATATCTCTCCTCTTTTCTGAAGAGACTCTATAATGTCCTTAGTATATTTTCCCGAACGGTACATGTCTGCCTGATAACGACAGTCAAGCTCAATACCGAAGGGCTCTATTCCCTTGAGGAATTCCTCCTCAAAGTGCTTAGCGTAGTTCTCGTGACATCCCCAAGGGTCGGGAATATCAACGTAAGGACAGCCTATATATTTGTCATAGCTATCTCCAACGACCGCCTGAACGTTCGCAGGGATCTTAC
>JAZOLQ010000037.1:0-5524 GCA_045653185.1 Eubacteriales bacterium | reverse complement strand
CAGAAAAAAGGAAAGCGTGTATTTTAGAAAGAGCATCAAACGTTCCCGGGGTAAGAGAAGAAAGGCTTTTGGTTTCAAAAAGTTCTATTGCGCGTGTTTTGCTTATTCGTTCTTCTTCGCGTGCAAGCTCCGCTGAAGCGGTTATTCCAAGTTTGTTTTCAAGTGCCATATTTTCTCCTTTCTCAAGTACGTACATATATTGATATTATACCACAAATTATAATTGATTTCAAGTGTATGATGATAAATAAATTGTTTGGGTGTACAAAGGGTGTACGCCCCCATCACTTATTCACTTTTCACTATTACCTATTACCTATTACTTAAATTCCGCGCCGCGATTTAGTGAAAAGTGAAGAGTGAACAGTGAAAAAGTAAAATTCCGCACGCTATTGCGCACGGAATTTTTGGCACCCGCAACGGGAATCACTGTTTGCGCCAAAATACAGTGATAATCAAGGGTCGCCTTGCGCAAACGTTGAATTTGCTCCGCTGTCACAAATTCAGGGGTTCGATTCGATGGAGGAGATAAAGGAACAGTGGGCTCTTACAGAGCCCACTGTTCCTTTGGCACCCGCAACGGGAATCGAACCCATAACTAACCCTTAGGAGGGGTTTATTATATCCATTTAACTATGCAGGCAAAAGTTTTTTTAATATTAAAATAACCTTAACAAGTATAACACATTTTTGTGATATTTTCAATATAGTATTCTGTTTTTCTGAAAATAATTTTACATGGGCGGAGGAATGCCTTATGAAAAAATACATATTTGCGGCGCTATCGACGATTGCTGTCGTTCTCTGGATTGCCTTTATCCTCTCAAATTCGTCCCAAACAGGCGCTGAGTCGGGCTCTTTGAGCAGGTCGGTCTGCGATGCCATAAATAGCTTTTTTGATAAAATAGGTCTGAATATATCTCTCTCCGAGCACTTCTTGAGAAAGTCCGCTCATTTCTGCGAGTATATGATTCTCGCTGTCCTTATATGCATCGATATACTATCCTTCTCGGCGTTCTTCGAGAAAATCAAGCAAAAAAGAAAACTCCTCTGGCTCTCTTTGGCGCTCCCGGTATCCGCCGCCGTGGCTCTTTTTGATGAGTTCGGTGTTCAGATGATGACCGAGGGCAGAGGACCTTCCGTCCGTGACGTCCTCATCGACTCAAGCGGCGCTCTCGTCGGCACTCTCGCAGTTATAACTGTAATTTGGTTAGTTAGGCGTAAGAAGGGCGCGAAAATCTCCAACATAAACTAACTATCCTCAAAAGGTTTGCCTCAAAAAACTAACTATCACTTGCAAGAGCGATGCATATATGTTCGCGGATAAATTCGAGCGCTTCGCGCTCGGCGAAGTCGGCGTTACGGTTGCTTTCTATCTGAGGGATATCCTCTGCGGAGGCTCTCATTCTGCGAGCGAGAGTTTCGCGTAGAGAGGCGCAAAAGCTTCGGTCTGCGAGCAGTGTTTGAGAGTCTATTATAATTCGGTCGGGAAGGACAGCCTCAAAGAGAGGGCAGACGAGGTCGGCTATCTGTTCTATAAGCAGAGTCGGGTCGTTTGACGGAAGGCGTACGGCGCAAAGACAGCCCTTTGGAAGCACCCTGTCACCGCATATAATACTTACCGTCACGCGCTCGCGCACCTCGACTTCGAGCAATACGCTGTTTGGATAGAGCTTGCAAAGAGAGTGTGCCTTTGCGCTCTCGTATTCAAGCTGGGCATCTGTTTCAAAATACGCAAGAGCGGCAGATTTGAATATCTCGCGCTCCTTAGTGGAAACTTGCGAGGAAAAGATTATAGCCGTTTTGAAGAAGCGTCCCTTGCAGGTCTGCGAGATATGAGCGAAAAGCTCTAAGCAAAAATCATTTGCAAAGGCTTCGTAGGAGAGGGCTGAGGAAAGGGTTCGGCAGAACTCAAAGACAGGGTATTCCGACAGCTCAAATAGAGTTGCCGAAAGGCTGTCCGCGCTTACGCTTATAACAAGCGCGCAGACAATATCCGAGGGGGAGAAAAAGTCGGTATGCCTGCCTCTGCCCACAGGGCGCTTTTCTGCGCGCAAAAATCCGCGCTCGCAAAGCGCGGAGCACACCTTGCCCACGGTCACCTCGCTCAGAGCGCACTTTTTGGCGACTTCCGCACGCGAGGTCGGAGTGGCGCAAAGAAGCTCCCGCATAATATTCAGTTTATTTTGATAGCTGATTTTGCTCAGCTTGGCGGTAAACAGTTCTTTTTCCATTAGCCTCATTCCTCTTGTTCAGTTGAGATTATGATACAATTTTTTCGCGCGATTGTCAAGGAGTATTGCAGTTTTCGCTAAAATGTGATAATATATAATGGAACAGGAAAAGAAAAAGACCGTTTTCGGAGGAAATTATGGATCTTCACGGATTTTTACCAATAAACCGCGCCGAGTGTGATGCGCTTGGCTGGGAGAGACCCGATTTCGTTTACGTCACGGGTGACGCCTACGTCGACCATCCAAGCTTTGGCGTTTCGATAATATCAAGAGTGCTTGAGGAGGCGGGCTTCCGCGTTGCTATCCTCTCACAGCCCGAGTATAAGAGCTGCGAGGCGTTTCGCGAGTTTGGCAGACCGAGACTGGGATTTCTGGTGACCGCGGGAAATATAGATTCTATGGTGGCGCACTACACCGTTTCAAAGAAGAAAAGGACATACGATTACTATTCCCCCGCGGGCAAGGCGGGACTGCGTCCGGACAGAGCGACGATAGTTTACTGCAACCGTATAAGAGAGGCGTATGGCGACGTGCCGATAATCATCGGCGGACTTGAAGCCTCACTTCGCCGTTTCGCGCATTACGACTACTGGTCGGACAAGATAAGACGCTCGATACTCGTTGATTCGAGAGCCGACATTCTCACCTACGGAATGGGAGAGAAGATACTGCTCCGCATAGCAGAGCTGCTTGACCGCGGCGTGCCGATAAAGAAGATACGCGACGTAAGGGGCTGTGTTTATATGGCAAAGCCTGAGGACAAGATACACTTTGACGTGGCGGCGGTCTTTGATTACGATGAGCTGAAAAACGACGGCAAAAAGTACGCCGAGGCGTTTGGAATACAGTATAAAAATCAGGACGCCATAAGCGGACGGGCTATCGTTGAGAAATACGACGGCAAGCTGCTTGTGCAAAATCCGCCGATGCCCCCGCTTGAGAGAGAGGAGCTTGACCGAGTTTACGCTCTTCCGTATATGCGCACCTATCACCCGTCGTATGAGGCGGTGGGAGGCGTGCCCGCGATAGAGGAGGTCAGATTTTCGATAACTCACAACCGCGGCTGCTTCGGCGCTTGTAATTTCTGCGCGCTGGCGTTTCACCAGGGAAGGACCGTGCGTTCGAGAAGCCGAGAGAGCGTTCTTGCCGAGGCAAAGAAAATTACAGAGCTTCCCGATTTTAAGGGATATATCCACGATGTTGGCGGTCCGACGGCAAATTTCAGAGAGCCCGCGTGCGAAAAGCAGCTCCGTGACGGAGTCTGCACGGCGAGAAAATGTCTTGCCCCCACTCCCTGCAAGAATCTGCGCGTAGACCACAAGGAATATATGCAGATGGTGAGCGAGATAGAGGCTCTGCCAAAGATAAAGAAGGTGTTTATCCGCTCGGGAATAAGATTTGATTATCTTATGCTTGATAAGGACGACAGTTTTTTCAAGAAGCTTGTGAGAGACAACGTGAGCGGACAGCTGAAGGTCGCGCCCGAGCACTGCTCGTCGGCGGTGCTTCGCTGTATGGGAAAGCCCGATTTCTCGGTGTACGAGGGCTTCAGACGCAGATATTTTGAGCTTACAAAGAGTATCGGAAAGGAGCAGTACCTCGTTCCGTATCTTATGTCGAGCCACCCAGGCTCCACGCTCCGTGACGCGCTTGAGCTTGCTCTCTGCCTTAAGAGAGACAACTATGCGCCCGAACAGGTGCAGGATTTTTATCCCACACGGGGAACAGCGTCCACTGTAATGTCCCGTACGGGTATAGACCCTCTGACGATGAAGCCTGTGTACGTGGCTACCGATTATCACGAAAAACAGCTTCAGCGCGCGCTTTTGCAGTATAACAGACCGCAAAACGCTCCGCTTGTGAGAGAGGCGCTCATAAAGCTCGGCAGAGAGGACCTCATCGGATACACAAAGGACTGCCTCGTAAGACCCGAGCAGAGCGCGAAACCGCGCGCAAGCAAACAATATTCAAATCCAAAGAACAAAAAAGCTCCCGTAAAAAGTAAAGGGAGAGCAAAAAGATAGTTTGTGTAGAGGTTTTTTCGTGAGAACCTTTTGAGGAAGTTAGTTGATGTTTAGGTTTTTTTGTGAGAACCTTTTGAGGAAGTTAGTTGATGTTTAGGTTTTTTTGTGAGAACCTTTTAAGGAAAGGTTCTCACACTCTCCAAACCTTTTTGAAAAAATTATATACTGAAATCGACAGGTTACTGTTGCGCTCTCCTCGGACGGAGAGCGCATTTTCTATAAGTAAAACCTCGCGGTCGGGCTGTCAACAAGCCAAAGGTGTCGTATGGGTCGGCACCCGACCTACCGCTCCCGCCGTTTCGGCTCGCGGCACGGTGTCCCTACCGCTCACTACGAAACGATAAGATTTAAAATTTGGCGAAATTTAAAGTGAAAAATATATAATATAATAAAAAATGCAACACGGCGGTAGGCTATGGTCCGCCGTGTTGCTTCCTTAGAGAAAAACATCCCATTAAGCAATATTATATTTAGAAAGCATAAAACCTTTTTTAAAAAGGTTTGGAGAGTGTGAGAACCTTTCCTCAAAAGGTTCTCACGCCTTTCTATCTTTTACTTAACAAAATCCGCTTCAAAGCCAGCGAAGGAGTTGGCGTTGATGTAGTTGATGACAATAGTTTTTGGGTCGGTTTGTTTGCCTTCACAGCCGATAAACCTGACGTTATGGACTTCTTTTGCAAGCTTTATCTCGGCATTGAATATCTCGTCGGTATGGAAATTGATGTATCCCACGGCGATAGAGCTTTCGTTCTCCTTGACTTGCGAATAGAGGTGCGGGTGACCCGAGACGCGCGCGGGGAGCTCGTTTCCACAGAGCCACAGCATATTGTCGGCTATCTGCTCGGCTCTCGCGTAGGACCAATAGAGCGAGCTCTTGTCGTCCTGCTCCTCGCCCACAAATCCGAGCACGAAAAATCTCTGGCCCGACTTGTTCTCATAGAGATAGGACGCGGGGATATCTCCGCCTCTTGAGCTGAAACGGCTGATTATCACAGCGCTGTCCTCGATCTGCATCTTGCAGACAGGACCTGCGCCGTAAAGGCTGACGTCTTCGTATTTTTCAAATTTTTCCATTCCCGCATATGCGCGCTCGTAGGAAATAAGACCGGTGTCAACACCTCTCTCTCGAAGAATACGAGCCGCCTTGGCGTCAAGTATCAGTCCCTTCGAGCAAGCGGCGAGGTCGAGATATTTTGCGCTCTCGCCAAAGACGATACCCGATATCCCGTCGCCCTGATAGGTCGTGGGAATGGCGTTTGAGGTAAG
>JAZOLQ010000036.1:0-22908 GCA_045653185.1 Eubacteriales bacterium | reverse complement strand
TGTACTATGCCAAATCTTTCGCCTGTGCCCGATTCTGCGGAGCATCTGAGGGAACAGCTTGACATAATAGAGCGCGACGCAGTCATAAACGTATATCCTTATGGCGCTATCAGTGTCGGACAGAAGGGCGAAGAGCTCTCTGATATGGAGGCTATGGCAAAGGACGTTATAGCGTTTTCCGACGACGGAAGAGGCGTTCAAAGCGAGGATATGATGCAGGAGGCTATGCTGAGAGCAAAGGCGCTTGGCAAGAAGATTGTGGCGCATTGCGAGGATAATTCCTTGCTTTTCGGCGGATATATTCATGACGGAGAATACGCAAGACTTCACGGACATAAGGGCATCTGCTCGGAGAGCGAGTGGGGACCGATAAAGAGAGATATAGAGCTTCTCAAAAAGACGGGAGCTTCTTATCACGTATGCCATATATCCACAAAGGAGAGCGTGGAGCTTATAAGAGAGGCAAAGAAGGCGGGAGTTGATATCACCTGCGAAACAGGACCCCACTACCTCATAATGAACGATATGGAGCTTCGTGAGGACGGCAGATACAAGATGAATCCGCCGATACGTTCCGAGGAGGACAGACTTGCGCTTATAGAGGGAATTTTTGACGGAACAATCGATATGATAGCTACCGACCACGCGCCTCACTCGATCGAGGAAAAATCAAAGGGGCTCAAGGACAGCGCCATGGGAATCGTCGGAATAGAGACCTCGTTCCAGCTTCTTTATACACATCTTGTCAAGAGCGGAATAATAACGCTTGAGAAGCTTGTGGAGATTATGTCCGAAAATCCGAGACGCCGTTTCGGTATCGAGAGCGACGCGGGATATACCGTGTGGCAGCTTGACGAGGAGCGTGAGATAGACCCCGAGGAGTTTCTCTCTATGGGCAGAAACACCCCCTTTGGAGGCTGGAAGGTCTTTGGTAAGAATATTATGACTCTGCTCGACGGACAAGTAGTATACAGCTGTCCCGACAGAAAATGACTTTAACGGAGGAAGAAATATGCAACAGCAGATACTCACGGTCAAAGAAAATAAAAAGCTGACTGACAATATCTACCGTATGATACTTTGCGGAGATATTTCCGATATAAAAAATCCGGGTGAATTTGTCAATCTTGAGATACCCGAGCTCTTTCTCAGACGTCCTATCTCGGTGTGTGACTTCGATAAGGATACCTTGACGATAATTTATAAGACGGTCGGCAAGGGAACAGAGAAGATGGCAAAGGCGGTAGAGGGTGACAGCTTTGACGTCCTTGTGGGACTTGGAAACGGATACGATATAAGTGTTTGCGGCGCTCACGCGCTTCTTATGGGCGGCGGAGTCGGAGTTCCCCCTCTTTATAACCTTGCGAAAAAGCTTATAGCGGAAGGTAAGAAGGTAACGGTGGTCATTGGCTTTAACACAGCTTCCGAAATATTTTATGAGGAAGAGTTCAAAGCCCTCGGCGCTGACGTGAGAGTGACTACTGTTGACGGCTCTTACGGTATCAAGGGATTTGTTACCGACGCGATATCTGATGTTGATTATACCTATTTCTACACATGCGGTCCTGAGCCTATGCTCCGCGCAGTCTATAAGGCAACCAAGACCGAGGGTCAGTTCAGCTTTGAGTCGAGAATGGGCTGCGGCTTTGGCGCTTGTATGGGCTGCAGCTGTAAAACTAATTTTGGAAATAAGCGTATATGCAAGGACGGACCTGTTTTTGTGAAGGAGGAGATATTATGGTAAACACGAAAGTAAACCTTCTCGGTATCGAGCTTGATAATCCCATAATTCCCGCCAGCGGAACTTTTGGATACGGACAGGAGTTCTCCGAAATATACGATATAAACTGTCTGGGTACTTTTTCCTTCAAGGGAACTACCGCAGAGGCAAGATTTGGCAATCCCACTCCGAGAATCGCGGAGTGCACCTCGGGCATGATAAACGCGGT
The DNA here is from genome assembly GCA_045653185.1 of Eubacteriales bacterium. Taxonomy (GTDB): domain Bacteria; phylum Bacillota; class Clostridia; order Oscillospirales; family CAG-272; genus HGM12713. The sequence goes on along the minus strand of JAZOLQ010000036.1, from coordinate 20,959 downwards.
CGGACTTCAGAATCCGGGCGTTGAGGCGGTAAAATCCACCGAGCTTCCCGAGATGAAAAAGTTCTTCCATAAGCCCGTTATGGCAAACGTTTGCGGTTTTTCGCTTGAGGAATACGCTCACGTCTGCGAGAGACTTGACGGTGAAGAACAGATAGGTTGGTTTGAGGTCAACGTTTCCTGCCCCAACGTTCACGGCGGAGGAATGAGCTTCGGTACTTCTCCCGAGGCTGTCGGAGAGGTCGTAAAGGCAGTCAAAAAGGTTACGACAAAGCCTATAATCATAAAGCTCTCGCCAAACGTTACCGACATAGTTTCGATAGCAAAGGCGTGTGAGAGCGAGGGCGCGGACGCTATAAGCATGGTAAATACTATGCTTGGAATGAGGATAGACCTCAGAACCCAAAAGCCTGTTATCGCAAATAAGATGGGCGGATTTTCAGGCCCTGCGATAAAGCCTGTGGCTCTCAGAATGGTATATCAGGTCTATGACGCCGTTTCTATTCCGATAATCGGTATGGGCGGATTGATGAATGCCGAGGACGTTATAGAGATGATGTTGGCGGGTGCTACCGCGGTAGAGGTCGGAACGGCAAATCTTATCGACCCCTTTGCCTGCAAGAGAATAGTAGAGGAGCTTCCTGCCGTAATGGAAAAATATAAGATAAATAATTTAAGTGAAATAATAGGAGGAGCGCACTGATGGGAAAGGACGTAATTATTGCTTGTGACTTCAACAGCAAGGAAGAGGTTATAAAATTTCTTGATAAGTTTACGGGCAGAAAGCCTTACGTAAAGATAGGTATGGAGCTTTTTTATGCCGAAGGACCGGAGATAGTAAAGGAGATAAAGGCAAGAGGACATAAGATATTCCTTGACCTCAAGCTTCACGATATCCCCAATACCGTTAAAAAATCAATGGCGGTCCTTTCAAGACTTGACGTTGATATGTGTAATTTACACGCAGGCGGAACTATCGCTATGATGGAGGCGGCGCTTGAAGGACTCCTTCGTCCCGACGGAACACGTCCCTTGCTTATAGCGGTGACACAGCTTACCTCAACGAGTCAGGAGAGAATGGAGGCTGACCTTCTTATCAAAGAGCCTATCGAGGAAGTCGTTATGCACTATGCTCATAACGCAAAGCTTGCGGGCCTTGACGGAGTAGTTTGCTCTCCTCGCGAGGCAACGGCTGTTCACAACAGATGCGGCAAGGAATTTTTGACGATAACCCCCGGCGTAAGATTTGCGGACGGAGATATAGGAGATCAGGTCAGAGTTATGACTCCCGCTCAGGCAAAGGAAATAGGCTCTGATTACATCGTTGTCGGACGTCCGATAACCGCGGCGGCTGATCCCGTTGCGGCATACGAAAGATGCGTTGCTGAATTTGTTGACTAATTTAAGAAAGTGAGAGATAAAATGGAAGGCTACAAAAGAGAATTTATAAAATTTTTGGAGGGTGCAGGCGTTCTTAAGTTTGGCGATTTTACCGCAAAGAGCGGAAGAAAGATACCGTACTTCATAAACGCGGGCGATATCAAGACGGGAGACCAGATAGCTAAGCTCGGAGAGTTTTACGCAAAGGCTTACTTTGAAAAGGTCGGAAATAAGCGTACCGTTCTTTACGGACCCGCATATAAGGGCATCTCGATAGCGGTAGCGTCCGCTGTGGCTCTTTCCAAAGAAGGTCTTGATGTTCCTTTCTTCTACAACAGAAAGGATGCGAAGGATCACGGCGAGGGCGGAGTTTTCGTTGGATACATTCCGAAGGCAGGCGAGGAAGTCGTTATAGTTGAGGACGTTATTACAGCGGGTACTGCTATAAGAGAGAGTATGGCTATTCTCTCGGGACTTGAAGGAGTTAAGGTCGCGGCAACCTTCGTTATGGTAGACAGAAAAGAGAAGGGCAAGACCGATAAGTCGGCTATGGCAGAGGTGGAGGAGGAATTTGGATTCCCCGTATACTCGGTAGTGGACGTTTACGATATAATCGAGTATCTCGAAGAGGACGCGGCTAACGCTGAGAACGTCGAGAGAATTAAGAACTATTTGGCAGTAAACGGCGCAAAGGCGTAATTAAAAATTAAAATTAAATATTAACAGAAAGGAATCGGGCAAAGAATGAGAAGTCTTATAGATATTCAAGAGCTTACAACGCAAGAAATAAACGAGATAATTGAGGTCGCTTGCGATATTATCGACAATCCCAAAAAGTACAGCGAGTCTTGTCACGGCAAGAAGCTGGCTACGCTGTTTTTTGAACCGTCAACAAGAACCAGACTTTCCTTTGAAGCGGCTATGTATGAGCTTGGAGGAAACGTAATTTCTGTTTCAAGCGCGGATTCTTCGTCTGCGTCAAAGGGAGAGAGCGTTGCGGATACCGCCAAGGTCGTATCCTGCTATGCCGATATCATTGCTATGCGTCATCCCAAGGAGGGCGCGCCTCTCGTTGCTTCTATGAACGCAAAAATTCCTGTTATAAATGCGGGTGACGGCGGACACAATCACCCCACCCAAACACTTGCCGACCTTCTCACCATCTTCAGAGAAAAGGGAAGACTTGACAATATGACAGTTGGCTTTTGCGGAGACCTTAAATTCGGACGTACCGTACATTCGCTCATTTCGGCTATGTCGAGATATACGGGTGTAAAATTCGTACTTATCTCTCCCGAGGAGCTTAAGCTTCCCAGCTACGTAAAGAAGGATATAATCCAGAAAAACGGAATAGAATACGTTCAGACTACCGACTTTGAGGGTGTTATGCCCGAGCTTGACGTTCTCTATATGACAAGAGTTCAGAAGGAGCGTTTCTTCAACGAGGAGGATTATCTTCGCCTCAAGGACAGATATATACTCACTCCCGAAAAGCTTACAAAAGCAAAGTCCGACCTTGTAATTCTTCATCCGCTGCCCCGTGTAAACGAAATATCGGTTGCAATAGATGATGACCCCCGAGCTTGCTATTTTAAGCAGGTATATTGCGGAAAGATCGCCCGCATGAGCCTTATCCTTAAACTTTTGGAGGTAAACGTATGAATATAGATTCTATTAAAAACGGTATAGTTATTGACCATATAACCGCAGGAAACGGAATGAGAATATACAAGCTTCTCGGTCTTGACCAGCTTGATTGCTCTGTCGCTATAATCAAAAACGTAAACAGCAGAAAGATGGGTAAGAAGGATATTATAAAGGTAGACAGCGATATACACGTTGATATCGACGCGCTCGGATATATCGACCCGGGTGTTACCGTCAATATAATCAAGGACGGAGTCCGCATTGACAAAAAGAACGTTGCTCTCCCTGAGAGAATAACAAACGTTATTTTCTGCAAAAACCCCAGATGTATCACAACAACTGAGCAGGAGCTTCCTCACATCTTCCGCCTCACAGACGCGGAGAATAAGGTATATAGATGTATATACTGTGAAGTAAAGGGCGAGACGAAATAATTATTCAATTTTGCATAAATATCGAAAAAATATTCATTGTTGTGCAAATTGCTTTAAAAAAGATAAAAAAACATATAAAAATTGTCATTTAGATTCTTGACAATATACAAAAATAAGTGTATAATATTCGCATAACTCGAATATATATTCACTAAAGGAGATCATTATGAATAAATCAGATATCAAAAAAGTAGTTCTTGCATACTCGGGAGGACTTGATACTTCTATCATCATTCCGTGGCTCAAGGAAAATTATAATAATTGCGAAGTCATCGCAGTCAGCGGAAACGTTGGTCAGAGCGACGAGCTTGACGGACTTGAGGAAAAGGCTATCAAGACAGGCGCGTCCAAGATATATATCGAGGACCTTACCGACGAATTTATCGATGATTACGTTATTCCCACCGTTATGGCAGGCGCAAAGTACGAGGAGTATATGCTGGGTACTTCCTTTGCCCGTCCCGTTATCGCAAAGCGTATCGTTGAGATAGCAAAGGCTGAGGGAGCAGACGCTATCTGCCATGGCTGTACAGGTAAGGGAAACGACCAGGTCCGTTTCGAGCTTACAATAAAGGCTTTCGCACCCGATATGCCTATCATCGCTCCTTGGCGTGAGTGGAATATCAAATCCCGTGAGGAAGAGATAGAGTACGCTGAGGCTCATGACGTGCCTCTGAAGATAAACCGTGAGACCAACTATTCCAAGGATAAGAATATGTGGCATCTCAGCCACGAGGGACTTGACCTCGAGGATACAGGCAACGAGCCTAAGTACGAAGAGCCCGGATTTCTTGAAATGGGAGTATCTCCTATTCTTGCTCCCGACACTCCTACATACATCACCCTTGAGTTTGAAAAGGGACGTCCCGTTGCATTCAACGGCGAGAAGATGAGCGCAAAGAATATCGTTCTTGAGCTTAATAAGGTTGGCGGAGCTAACGGAATAGGACTTCTTGACATCGTTGAGAACCGTCTTGTAGGTATGAAGTGCCGCGGCGTATATGAGACTCCCGGCGGAGAGATACTCTACGCTGCACATAAATATCTCGAGTCTCTTTGCCTTGATAAATACACAGCTCACAAGAAGGATGAGCTTGCTGTAACCTTTGCTGACCTCGTTTATAATGGACAGTGGTTCACACCTCTCCGTGAGGCTCTCAGTGCTTTTGTTGATAAGACACAGGAGACTGTAACAGGTAAGGTCCGTCTCAAGCTCTACAAGGGCAATATCATCAAGGCAGGCGCATGGAGTGATTATACACTCTACTCCGAGGAGTTCGCTACCTTCGGAGAGGACAACGTTTACAATCAGGCAGACGCAACAGGATTTATCAATCTGTTCGGTCTTCCGATAAAGGTTCAGGCTCAGATGCTTGAAAAGAATAAGAATAAATAATCTCGAAAGGGAAGTTTTGCCTGCCGCTGAAAAGCGACGGGCAAAACGTGTATAATTAGTTATGGAAAAAATGTGGGCGGGACGCTTTTCAAAGTCTCTCGATAAGAAGGCAGACGACTTTAATTCGTCGATCAGCTTTGACAGCAGAATGTACAAACAGGATATTACGGGGTCTATGGCACATGCCGCTATGCTTGAAAAGCAGGGCATAATTGCAAAAGAGGACTATGAAAAGATCGTGTCGGGTCTTAGCGATATTCTTGCTGAGATAGAGTGTGGAGCTCTTGAGTTCAATATGAACTGCGAGGATATCCATATGTTCATTGAGGCAGAGCTTACCGAAAGGATAGGAGACGCGGGTAAGAAGCTTCATACGGCAAGAAGCAGAAACGATCAGGTGGCGCTTGACGTAAGACTTTATCTGAGAGATAAGTCGGCGGAGATAAGAGAGCTTTTGATCGAGCTGATAGATGCTGTAACCGAACAGGCAGAGAAAAATAAAGACGTTATATTGCCGGGATACACACATCTGCAAAGAGCTCAGCCCATAACCTTTGGACATCATCTTATGGCATATGCTATGATGCTCCTTCGAGACATCTCGCGTCTTGATGATGCAGTTGCAAGAATGAATTATTCTCCGCTTGGCTCTTGCGCCTTGGCGGGAACGACCTACAATACCGACAGAGCTTACGTAGCCGAAAAGCTTGGCTTTTACGGTATTACGCAGAATAGCATAGACGGAGTTTCTGACAGAGATTTTTGTCTTGAGCTTATGAGCGCAATGTCGATAATAATGATGCACCTGTCACGCTTTTCCGAGGAAATAATTCTTTGGTCAAGCTGGGAATTTTCCTTTGTTGAGCTTGATGATTCCTTCACCACGGGCTCATCTATAATGCCGCAGAAGAAGAATTCCGATATGGCGGAGCTTGTAAGAGGAAAAACGGGCAGAGTTTACGGAAATCTTATGGCTCTCCTTACCACACTCAAGGGGCTTCCGCTTGCGTATAACAAGGATATGCAAGAGGATAAAGAGGCTGTGTTTGATTCTATCGACACAGTTATCGTTTGTCTTGACGTTTTTGCGCCTATGATACGCACAATGAAGGTCAAGAAGAACAATATGTACCGCGCGGCACAGAAGGGATTTATAAACGCGACAGACCTTGCAGATTATCTTACAAAAAGGGGAATGCCCTTCAGAAGCGCGTATAAGATAGTCGGACAGATAGTTGCCGAGTGTATAGAGCGCGGATGTGTGCTTGATACTTTGCCTATCGCGGAATATAAAAAACATACCGAGATGTTCGAGGAGGATCTTTTTGAGGAAATATCTCTTGAGACCTGTGTTTCAAAGAGAATTTCGGCGGGAGGTACATCGGTCGAGTCGGTAGAAAAACAGATAGCGTATGTTAAAGAGGAACTTAAAAAATGACTAAGGTATTTATTGACGGTAAAGCGGGAACAACAGGACTTCGTATATACGAACGCTTGAGTCAAAGAGAAGATATAGAAATAATAACTCTCTCCGAGGAGGAGCGAAAGCTCCCGGAGGCGAGAAAGAGGGCGCTTAACGCTTGTGATATAGCCTTCTTGTGTCTGCCCGATGACGCGGCAAGAGAGGCTGTTGGAATGATTGAGAACGAAAACGTTGTCGTTCTTGATACCTCAACGGCGCACAGAACAGACCCTACTTGGTGCTATGGCTTTCCCGAGCTTTCAAAGGCTTTTGAGGATAAGCTGCTCACGTCAAAGAGGATAGCTGTTCCGGGATGCCACGCAAGCGGATTTATAGCGCTTGTCTATCCCTTGATAGAGGCGGGAGCGATAGATCCCGATACACTTCTCACATGTCACTCGCTTACGGGATATAGCGGCGGCGGAAAGAAGATGATAGCCGAATATGAGTCTGATGATAAAAAATCTGCGCTCTTTGCTCCGAGACAGTACGGAATATCGCAGCAGCATAAGCATCTCAAGGAGATGAAGGCTATAACAGGGATAGATAAAGCTCCTTGCTTCTCTCCGATAGTTTCGGATTTTTACAGCGGTATGCTTGTCACCGTTCCGCTCTTTAGAGAACAGCTTAACAGCGGCTTTGATATTGAAACCATAAGAGAAATATACGCTGAAAAATACACAGGCGAGGTAGTGAGATACTGCGAAAGCATTGACGACGGCGGTTTCGTATCGGCAAACGGTGTTGACGGAGCGGACTCAATGCTCGTGTCTGTGAGCGGAAACGAGGATAGGATAATGCTTATGGCGCTTTACGACAATCTTGGAAAAGGCGCGTCGGGAGCGGCTGTTCAGTGTATGAATATGGTAATGGGAATTGACAAAACCACGGGTCTTGTTTTATAATATATAGTATAGTTTCTGTGAGGTAGAAAAATGAAGAAGATAGAAGGCGGCGTATGTGCCGCAAAGGGATTTACCGCAAACGGAGTGCATTGCGGTGTAAGAAAGAATAAAACAAAAAAGGATATAGCTCTTATATACAGCGAAGTACCCGCATCTGCGGCGGCAGTATATACAACAAATCTCGTTAAGGGCGCGCCCTTGACTGTAACAAAGCAGAATATAGCGGACGGTGTGGCACAGGCAGTTATCTGTAACAGCGGCAACGCAAATACCTGCAACGCAAACGGCATAGAGATAGCAACAAAGATGTGCGAGCTTGTCGGAGAAGCGCTTAACATTCCCGCAAATAACGTTATAGTTGCATCTACGGGAGTAATAGGACAGCCTCTTAGTATAGAGCCGATAGCGGCAGGAATTCCTCCTCTCGTTGCGGGACTTGGAGACAACAGTCTTTACGCATGCGAGGGAATAATGACTACCGATGTAAAGGTGAAAGAGATAGCCGTTGAATTTGAGGTTGACGGAGTAGTCTGCCATATGGGCGGTATCGCAAAGGGAAGCGGAATGATACATCCGAATATGGCTACAATGCTCGTGTTTGTAACCACAGACTGCGCTATTTCGAGCGAGATGCTCTCAAAGGCTCTTTCTGAGGACGTTAAGACCTCTTTCAATATGATAAGCATTGACGGAGATACTTCCACAAACGACATGGTCTCGGTAATGGCTAACGGACTTGCAAAGAATACCGAAATAAGCGCCGAGGGAGCGGCCTACGACGCTTTCTGTGAGGCTCTTCACGAGGTTACATCTTACCTTTGCAGAATGATAGCTGCAGACGGTGAGGGCGCAACAAAGCTTCTTGAGTGTGTAGTAAACGGAGCTAAAGATGATAAGACAGCGCAGACCGTTGCTAAATCGGTAGTATGCTCGTCTCTCTTTAAAGCGGCAATGTTTGGCGCTGACGCGAACTGGGGCCGTGTGCTCTGCGCTGTTGGATACAGCGGAGCGGATATCGATATAAACTCGGTTGACGTTGCTTTTGAGTCCGAAAAAGGTAAGATAGATGTATGCAAGAACGGCTCGGGAGTTGAATTCTCCGAGGAGAAGGCAAAAGAGATACTCCTTTGCTCTGAGATACGTATACTTATAAGCGTTGGAGAAGGCAACGGCCACGCGGTTGCGTGGGGCTGCGACCTTACCTACGATTACGTAAAGATAAACGGCGATTACCGTACATAAAATTAAGGAGACAGATATGGAATTTAACGTTGCGCAGCGCGCTGATGTGCTTATACAGGCGTTGCCGTATATAAAGAAATATTACAACAAGATAGTAGTTGTGAAATACGGCGGAAACGCCATGATAAACGATGATCTTAAGGATGCCGTTATGGGCGATATCGTCCTGCTCTCGCTTATAGGTATCAAGGTCGTGCTCGTTCACGGCGGCGGACCTGAGATCACCCAAATGCTTTCCAAGATCGGTAAAAAGACAGAGTTCGTTGACGGACTCAGAGTTACCGACAAGGAGAGCGTTGAGATAGTTCAGATGGTACTTGCGGGCAAGATAAATAAAAATCTTGTAAACCTTATTCAAAATAAGGGCGGCAAGGCAATAGGACTTTGCGGAATAGACGGACATATGATAAAGGCTGAAAAGCTTGATGAAAGACTGGGCTTTGTAGGTGAGATAACCGACGTAAACGTCTCTCCCATTCTCGACGTTCTTGAAAAGGGATATATTCCCGTAATTTCGACTGTCGGATTTGATAACGACGGAAATACTTATAATATCAACGCCGACACGGCTGCCGCAAGAATTGCGGGACAGCTTGGCGCGGAAAGCCTTATATCTATGACCGATATCGAGGGAATACTCAGAGATAAGAACGATCCCTCTACACTTATATCCAAGATAAACGTAAGCGACGCTCCAAAGCTTATGAAGGACGGAATTATAAGCGGCGGTATGATACCGAAGGTAAATTGCTCGATAGAGGCAATCAGACGAGGCGTTAAAAAGGTATTTATCATTGACGGAAGAATTCCTCACGCCATACTCATAGAGACACTTACAGACGAAGGCATAGGAACTATGTTCCTCTCGGGTAACGATTATGAGAATTAAGGAAGCAGATAAAGAATTTATCGCCAATACCTATGCAAGATTTCCTTTGGCGCTTGTAAGCGGAAAAGGCTCTCTTGTGTACGACGAGGACGGTAAAGAATATATAGATCTCGGAACGGGAATTGCCGTAAATAGCTTTGGTATAGGAGACGGCGAATGGGTAAGCGCCGTTACCGAGCAGCTTGGAAAGATACAGCACACCTCAAACCTCTATTACAGCGAGCCCTGCGCAAAGCTTGCGCAGATACTTTGCGAGAGGACGGGAATGAAAAAGGTATTCTTCTCAAACTCGGGCGGTGAGGCTAACGAATGCGCGATAAAGGCGGCAAGGAAATACGGAGCTGATAAAAAGGGGGAGGAATATACAACTATAATCACGCTTAAAAACAGCTTCCACGGAAGAACGATAACTACACTTGCGGCAACGGGACAGGATACTTTCCATAATGATTTCAAGCCTCTTACAGAAGGATTTGTTTATGCCGAGGCGAATAATATCGACGATATAAAGCGCCTTGCCGCTGAGAATAAGTGCTGCGCCGTGATGTTTGAGGTCGTTCAGGGCGAGGGCGGTGTCAATCCGCTTGACGAGGGATATCTCAAGGAGCTCGCAAGCTTTGCAGCCGAGAACGATATTTTGCTCATCGCAGACGAGGTGCAGGTCGGCAACGGACGAAGCGGAATGCTTTACGGCTATATGAATTACGGAATTACACCCGATATCGTATCTACCGCAAAGGGACTTGCGGGCGGACTTCCGATAGGAGCTACCTTGCTTGGCGAGAAGGTAAAGGACGTATATACGCCCGGACTTCACGGCTCGACCTTTGGCGGAAATCCGATAGCGTGCGCGGGGGCTATAAGCATTATATCGCGTCTTGATGAGAAGATGCTTGACGGCGTAAAGGAAAGAAGTAAATACATTTTTGACGAGCTCAGCGGAGCTGCGGGAGTAAAGAGCGTCACGGGACTTGGACTTATGATAGGTATCGAGACCGCGCGCCCCGCGTCTGACGTTATATCCGAATGTATGGAAAAAGGAGTGCTTGTAATAAAGGCAAAAAATAAGGTCAGAATGTTGCCCGCGCTCAATATACCGATGGAACAATTAAAAATTGCAATAAAGATATTTAAGGAGGTATGCGCAAAATGAAGCATTTGCTAAAGCTTATGGATCTCAGTGAAAAAGAGATCAGTGAGATACTCAACACAGCAGATCAGCTGAAATACGAAAAGAAGAACAATATTCCTCATCACATTCTCGCGGGAAAGACCCTTGGGATGATATTTGAGAAGTCATCCACGAGAACGAGAGTATCCTTTGAGGTCGGTATGTATGACCTTGGAGGCGCGGCGCTCTTCCTTAGCTCACGCGACCTTCAGATAGGCAGAGGAGAGCCTGTTGAAGATACCGCAAGAGTTCTTTCGCGTTACCTCGACGGAATTATGATAAGAACCTTTGCGCAAGAGGAGGTAGAATCTCTCGCGTCGGTCGGAACTATTCCCGTTATCAACGGACTTACCGACTACTGCCATCCCTGTCAGGTGCTTGCAGACCTTATGACTATAAGAGAGCACAAGGGAAGCACAAAGGGACTTAAGCTCTGCTATATCGGAGACGGTAACAATATGACCAACTCGCTCATCGTTGGCGGAATAAAGATGGGAATGAGCGTTGCTGTCGCTTGTCCCAAGGGCTATGAGCCCGATGAAAAGCTTATGAAGTGGGCAAGTACAACAGGAAACTTCGTTTGCACAGATGATGTATTCGAGGCGGCTAAGGACGCAGACGTTCTCTATACTGACGTATGGGCTTCTATGGGTCAGGAGGAAGAGGCAGAGGCAAGAAAGCAGATATTCAGCGGATATCAGATAAATTCTGCTGTTATGGCTGTTGCTCATAAGGACGCAATGGTGCTTCACTGTCTGCCCGCTCACCGCGAGGAAGAAATAACCGCTGAGGTCTTCGAGGCTCACGCAAACGAGATATTCGATCAGGCTGAGAACAGACTTCACGCACAAAAAGCAGTACTTGTAAAATGTCTTAAGTAAAAGGACGGGAATGTATGAAAAAAGCATATTTAATTCTTGAAGACGGTCATATTTTTGAAGGAGAGGCTTTTGGAGCTGAGACGACCTCTGTCGGTGAACTTGTTTTCACAACGGGTGTCGTAGGCTATCTTGAAACTCTTACAGACCCCACGTATTACGGACAGATAGTTCTTCAGACATTTCCTCTCGTAGGAAATTACGGAATAATCCCCGAGGATGCAGAGGGCAAGAGCTACGTTAAGGGCTATGTTGTAAGAGAGTGGTGTAAGACCCCCTCAAACTTCAGATGTCAATACGATATTGATAAGTATCTCAAAGATTCGGGAATCCCCGGAATCTGCGGAGTTGACACAAGAGAGCTCACCGCTATAATTCGCGAAAAGGGAGTTATGAACGCAACTATCTGCTACGAGCTTCCCAAGCACACCGATCACCTTAAGGAGTATACGATAGTAAATGCGGTAAGCGCAGTTACAGAGAATACCGCTTATACGGTAGAGCCCGAGGGCGAGAAAAAGTATAACGTTACGCTTATAAATTACGGCAAAAAGGACGGTATCGTAAAAGCGCTTGTAGCAAGAGGATGCGCTGTCACAGTCGTTCCCCACACAGCGAGCGCAGAGGATATCGTTGCCACATCTCCCGACGGAATAGTTCTTTCGGGAGGCCCTGGAGACCCCGCTGAGAATACAGATAGCATCGAGTGCATCAAAAAGCTTCTCGGCAAGTACCCGATATTCGGAGTTTCTTTGGGGCACCAGCTTCTCGGACTTGCAAACGGAGGAGTTACCTTTAAGCTGAAATACGGTCACAGAGGCTCAAATCAGCCTGTAAAATACCTTTGCGGAACACAGACCTACATAACCGCGCAGAACCACGGATATGCAGTAGCGCCCAATAGTATTACAAACGGAAATATAACATTTGTCAATGCTAACGACGGCACTTGCGAGGGTATTGATTATCCTTCGATAAAAGCATTTTCGGTCCAGTTCCACCCCGAAGAGTGCACAGGACCTATAAATACAGCCTTTATATTTGACAAATTTATCAAGATGATGGGAGGAACGGAAGATGCCGCTGAATAAGGATATAAGAAAAGTACTTGTAATAGGCTCAGGTCCGATAGTTATCGGACAGGCTGCAGAGTTTGACTATGCAGGCGCGCAGGCATGTCACGTTCTTAAGGAAGCGGGAGTTAACGTCGTTCTCGTAAACTCTAACCCTGCTACCATCATGACCGATAACGCAATGGCTGACGAGATATATCTCGAACCGCTTACTGTCGATACCATCAAAAGAGTAATAGAAAAAGAAAAGCCCGACAGCCTGCTCGCAGGTCTTGGCGGACAGACAGGTCTTACACTTGCGATGCAGCTCTCTCACGAGGGATTTCTCAAGGAGCACAACGTAAGACTTCTCGGAACTGACGCAAGGGCGATAGACAAGGCAGAGGACAGACAGCTCTTCAAAGATACCATGGAGGAGATAGGTCAGCCTTGTATTCCTTCGGATATCGCAAACGACGTTGATTACGCTCTCTTGATAGCGGCTAAGATAGGCTACCCTGTAATAGTCCGTCCCGCGTTTACGCTTGGCGGCGCAGGCGGAGGTGTTGCTTATAACGCTGATGAGCTTGCTATTATCGCAAAGAACGGTCTTGACGCGTCTCCCATATCGCAGATACTTGTAGAAAAGTACATCTTCGGTTGGAAGGAGATAGAGTTTGAGGCTATGCGCGACTCTGTCGGTAACGCGATAGCTGTATGTAGCATGGAAAACGTTGACCCTGTTGGAATACACACAGGTGACTCGATAGTCGTTGCCCCCGCAATGACTCTCTCTCCTAAGGAATACCAGATGCTTCGCAACGCATCTCTCAGCATAGTATCCGCACTTGGAATCGTTGGCGGATGTAACTGTCAGTTTGCGCTTGATCCCTATTCTATGGAGTATGCGGTCATCGAGGTAAACCCCAGAGTATCGCGTTCTTCCGCACTTGCAAGTAAGGCTACGGGATACCCGATAGCTAAGATAACCACAAAGATAGCTCTTGGCTATACTCTTGACGAGATAACAAACGATATAACTGGAAAGACCTGCGCTTGCTTTGAGCCTACCGTCGACTACTGTGTCGTTAAATTCCCCAAGTGGCCCTTCGAGAAGTTTACAGGCGCTAGCCGTAAGCTCGGAACACAGATGAAGGCTACTGGCGAGGTAATGTCGATAGCTCCGAGCTTTGAGATGGCTATAATGAAGGCTGTAAGAGGCGCTGAGATATCTCTTGATACTCTCAATGCCGCTCCCATCAGTGGTCTTCCTGTTGTAGAGCGTCACAAGATATCCGACGACAGAAGAATTTTCACGGTATTCGAGGCTATAAAGTCGGGAATTCCGCTTGAAACCATCTATGATATAACCCGTATAGACTATTTCTTCCTCAATAAGCTCAAAAATCTTGCCGACTTTGAGAACGATATCGCAGAGAACGGTATGGGTATTGCTGAGTACAAGAAGGGAAAGAAACTCGGATATACAGATAAGGCTCTTATGAGAATAGGCGGAGAGATCGAGCATCCCGAGATGAACGCAAGCTATAAGATGGTAGATACCTGCGCGGCAGAGTTTGATGCTCAGACACCTTATTTCTACTCGACTTATGACAAGTCTTGTGAGGCAAGATCCTTTAAGAAATCAGGCAAGGAGACGATAGTCGTTCTCGGCTCAGGTCCTATCAGAATAGGACAGGGAATTGAGTTTGACTATTCCTCGGTACACTGCGTATGGAATCTCAAGGAGCTTGGCTATGATGTTGTAATTATCAACAATAACCCCGAGACAGTTTCTACCGACTACGATACTGCGGACAGGCTCTATTTCGAGCCTCTTACCCCCGAGGACGTTATGAATATCCTCAAGGTAGAAAAGCCGATAGGCGTCGTTGTTGCGTTTGGCGGACAGACGGCTATAAAGCTGACACAGTTCCTTGCCGACAACGGAATAAAGATACTTGGAACGTCTGCTGAGGGAATTGATACGGCAGAGGACCGTGAAAAGTTTGACGCGTTGCTTGAAAAATTCAATATAAAGCGCCCTGTCGGAACAAGCGTTATGACTCTTGATGAGGCTATCGCGGCAGCTAATTCGATAGGATATCCCGTATTGCTTCGCCCCTCTTACGTTATCGGCGGACAGAATATGTGCATCGTCTATAACGATAAAGAGGTCGAGACCTATATGAACCGTATACTTGCGGGCGGAATAGAGAATTCTGTCCTCGTTGATAAGTATATGATGGGAACAGAGCTTGAAGTCGATGTTATATCCGACGGAACTGACGTTCTTATCCCCGGTATTATGCAGCACGTTGAACGCGCGGGCGTACACAGCGGTGACTCTATCGCAGTATATCCTCCCTTCAGCATCAACGATAAGATGCTCAAGACAGTTGTTGAATCCTCTGAAAATCTTGCGCTCGCGCTTGGAACAAAGGGTCTTGTAAATATTCAGTACCTTATATACCAGAACGAGCTCTATGTTATCGAGGTAAATCCGAGAGCGTCGAGAACAGTGCCTTATATCAGTAAGGTAACAGGAGTTCCCATGGTAGACCTTGCGACACGCGTAATGCTTGGCGCGCCCTTGGCAGAGCTTGGATACGGAAAGGGACTTTATAAGATACCCCCGTATTATGCGGTAAAAGTTCCCGTATTCTCGTTTGAAAAGCTCACAGACGCTAACTCCTATCTCGGCCCTGAGATGAAGTCAACAGGTGAGGTCT
This sequence comes from Eubacteriales bacterium, assembly GCA_045653185.1. Taxonomy (GTDB): domain Bacteria; phylum Bacillota; class Clostridia; order Oscillospirales; family CAG-272; genus HGM12713. The sequence goes on along the minus strand of JAZOLQ010000036.1, from coordinate 5,774 downwards.
TGGGACTTGGAAAGAATCTTAACGAGGCTATTTTCAAGGGACTTACCTCGGCAGGCTTTAAGCTTAAAGCACCCAGCGCGGGAAGCGACGTCGGCGTATTTATAAGCGTTGGCGAGCACGACCTTTACGAGATAGTAACTCTCGCGAAGAAGCTTGACGATATCGGAATGAAGATATACGCTACGACCGAGACTGCTAAGGCAATAAAGGGACTTGGAACTAACGTTATCTCGGTAGGCTCTATAAACGACAGCGATGATGTTTATAAGCTGATAGAGCAGGAAAAGATAAGCTATATCGTTTATACGGGAACTCTCTTCGATTCCACGCTCACAGATTATATCAACCTTCACAGAAAGGCGCTTCATTACTCGGTTGCTTGTCTCACCTCTCTTGATACCGCAAACGCTCTTGCAGACATAATAGCAAGCCGTTACAATCAGCAGAACACCGAGCTTGTTGATATCAACAATATGGCGTCCGAGCATAAGCTCATAAAGTTCTCCAAGATGGAGGGAACAGGCGACGACTATATCTACATTGAGAACTTCGACGGAAGTATAACTTGTCCCGAGTCTCTCTGTCTCAAGATGTGCGACAGACATTACGGAATAGGCGGATACGGTATAGTTCTTATTGAAAAATCTGATGTTGCCGACGCTAAGATGAGAATATTCAACCGCGACGGAAGCGAAGGCAAGATGGCAGGTAACTCTATCCGTTGCGTAGGAAAATATCTCTATGACAACAAGATAGTGAAGAAGGAAAACATCACCGTTGAGACAGGCAGCGGAGTTAAGTCTCTTACCGTATACACGAGAAACGGACAGGTATCCACCGTCAGTGTTGATATGGGCAAGGCAAGCATGCTCTCCAAGAATATCTGCACGACAATCAAGGCGGAGAAGATCATTGATCATCCTCTGGTCGTTGGCGGTAAGGAATACAAGATAACCTGTGTTTCTATGGGTAACCCGCACTGTGTCGTATTTACCGATTACGTTGACGGCGTTGACGTAAAGAGAATAGGTCCGATGTTTGAGAACGCGCGCGAATTCCCCGAAAGAATAAACACCGAGTTTATTCGCGTTGTAAATCCCACAACTATCAAGATGCGCGTCTATGAGAGAGGAAACGGAGAAACTCTCGGATGCGGAACAGGTGCTTGTGCCGCTGTCGTTGCAGCCGTTGAAAACGGAATATGCAAGATGGGCGAGGATATTACAGTAAAGCTTCGCGGCGGAGACCTTATAGTAAATTATACAGAAGAAGGCGTGACCCTCACAGGAAACGCAGACCTCATTTATCAGGGATACTTCAAAGACTAACCTCTTAAATGAATAAAAAAACCGTGGTCTTGTTCTTTAGAGCAGGATCACGGCTTTTTATTTGACCTATTTGGCTTTTTTGTGATAAATTTTATTTTATTATATACAAAATCGATAAAATATGATATAATTAAGTAATAAGATAAAATAAGAGGATAAAATAGATGGATAATAGAAAAAACGGCAAAAACAGAAACGAATACAGAGACTCTTATAAAAAACAAAACAGAGCAGAACGTCCCGCCGAGATAGAGGTGTCCAAGGGTACAGTCGTCGGAAGAAACGCGGTTCGCGAGCTTTTGAAATCGGGACGCGCCATTGATAAGATATTCGTTCAGCGAGGAGAGCGCGAGGGCTCGATAGTCGTTATCGTTGCCGAAGCTATTGAGAAAAAGATTCCCGTCGTTGAAGTGGATAAGATAAAGCTTGATAAGATGTCGGGTCTTACCGCGCATCAAGGCGTGCTTGCAATGGCGGCAGAAAAGGAATACTCAACGGTAGAGGATATACTCGAGATAGCAAAAGAGAGGGGAGAAAAGCCTCTTATAGTTATATCTGACGGAATATCCGACCCACATAATCTCGGAGCGCTTATAAGATGCGCTGAGGGAGTCGGAGCGCACGGAATAATCATTCCCAAAAGACGAAACGTGGGACTTACGCCTGTGGTAGCTAAGGCGTCGGCAGGAGCTATTGAGCACATGGCGATAGCAAAAGTTCCCAATATAGCAAGTTGTATTGAGGAGCTTAAGGAAAAGGGAATATGGGTCTTTGCCGCGGAAGCGGGCGGAGACGCGTATTATAATACCGATTTTAATTGCCCTTGCGCGCTTGTTTTTGGCAGTGAGGGTGACGGCGTATCAAAGTTAGTTAAGGAGAGAGCCGATTATATCGTTTCTATTCCAATGTACGGCAAGGTAAATTCCTTCAACGTATCCACAGCAGCGGCAATAATTCTTGCCGAGGCGTCAAAGCAACACAGAAATGCTTGATTTTTGAAAGGGAGAGGCAAAATGAATAACGAACAAAATATAGATGATATTCTGAAGCTTCTCAAAAGCTCGTATGAAGAAAGCACTGATGAGCAGGAAGCAGATGTTAATAACGAAGAGCCCGCCGAGCTCTCAATATCTCATGACGAAATAAAAGAAAAGCTTAAAGAACAGTTTATGAGTGACGCTAAAGAAGAATTTTCGTCAGAGGCGGGCTATGAATCCGATGCTTTTTCCTACTCTATTGATGATGAATTTCTTGCCGAGGCTTCCGAAAACGTGAATACCGACACCGTTGTTGCCGAAGAAGCAGCTCCTCAGGATATTCTGGGTGAAGAAGTTTACGAGGAAGAGGACTTGAAAACAGACGCGGAAACGCCTTTGGAAGAGCTTTATACCGTGTCAGCAATCGAGGAAGAAGAGAAATCTGAGGAAATGGAAGAAACCGAGGAAGACGGGTTTTATTTTGATGACGAGCTCGATACGCTTGATGACGACAGCATTGAGGACGGACTCTTTATCGAGAATGAAAACGGAGATATAATTCTTCTTAAGCAAGGTGATGATACAAAGCCTCTCACAGAAGAGGAAGAAGCAGAGCTTGCGTTTATGCTTGAAGAGGACGAGTCGGACGAATATGGCGATAGCTTTGAGTTTCTTGAAGATGCCGAAGCAGACGGCGAGCCTGTTTTTGAGGAGCTTTGGGAAATTGAAGGCGAAGCTGAGAGCTTGGAAGCCGAGGAAATAGAGGTTGACGAGGCAGAGGCTTATGAAAAAGAGCTCTTCAGCCACGATAGCGGTCAGCTTGCTTTGTTTGAGGACAGTGAGGCTCTTGCCGAAGACGAGGGCGAGGCGGAGGAAGCTCAGGACGAGGTCGACGAAAATCAAATGATAATGGATTTCGGAGATTTCGAGGGCGAATTTATAGACCCTTACGCTCTTGAAGACGGCGGAAGCTATACTCACGTTGACGATTCTGTCTTGAATCTCATGATCGAATTTGGGGATTTCAGCGCGCTTAAGGATAAGTCGGTCAGAGATCAAATGGAAGAATATCTGAGCCATACAAGCAATACTTCTTCAAACGATATCGACCCCGCCGAAAGCTTTGCCTTTGACGGTCAGGAGTTTGAAAATGAGGCGCAGATAGATGGTATAGACGACGTATACGCCAAAGAAAAGCTCTTTACCTTACTCAGAGTCATAGGCTGCGGAGTCTTTGCAATATTGACTGCATTTTACGAGCTTATTGCGGGGGGAGCAGGATTTAAGCTTTCCTTCATATCAAGAGAAACAGATTTTTATCCCCTTATTGCCATTCAGCTTTTGGTGTTTACGGCGATATTTGCGTGGAGAGAGCTTTTGGGCGGCGTGAAAAAGGCGTTTACCTTTAAGGCTGATCTTTGGTCTGTTGTATCAATAGTGTTTATCTTTACAGTAATCCACGGAATAGTTATATCGGTAATAAACGTCGAAAAACCGTATACATACGGTACGATAGCGGCAATTTATATTTTGCTTGCCATTCTTACAGAGCTATTTCGTGTGCATAGAGAAGCAAAGTGCTTTGAAATATATTCTTCAAGCAAGGCAAAATTTACCTTTGTCACTGAGGCGGTAGCAAATTCGTCCTCTGACAAGATGTATCGCGGCGGACTTCCGTACTCCAAAAAGGTCTTTGAGGTTTCAAACGTTGATTTTCCAAAGGGATATTTTTCGGCGGTAAATTCACACAAGACCGATGATAAATTTATTAACTATTCCATTACGCCTATGGTCGTTATAAGCGCGATAGCTCTTATAATTTCGGCGCTTTTGAATAGTTCTCTCACAGTAGCGTTATCAAGCTTTATGATAACTCTTTGCGTACTCTCACCGCTTAGCGCGGTAGCGGCGCATATATTACCGCTCTTCTTCGCAAGTAACAGACTTTATACAAAGGGCTGCGCTATATCAAGCGAGGATACAGTCAGAAACTACGCAAAGTGTGACTATATAATCTTTAAGGATATGCACCTTTTCAAGCCTTGTGTTGCAAAGGATAACGGAATAGTTATTTATGACGAGAAAAATTCAAGAAAGATAATAGAATATCTTGACACTCTGTACTTGGGCATTGGCGGACCGATGAAGGACGTATTCGGCGGAATATCAAATGGAAAATACCAGCTCAAGATCAGGCGTATAGCGAGAAACGGCATAGAAACCCTTATCGATTCAAGACATAATATTATGCTTGGAGATGCCGAATTTCTCAAGAGATACGGCATAAATCTTTCTTCCGATAATAGCTCTAAAAATAAGAGAGGCGTTTTGGGCTTCGTTCTTGACGGACGCCTTGCGGCAAAGCTCTCTATAAAGTATAACGTAGAGCCTAAATTTGAGCTTCTTGTAGAGAAGCTTGAGGCTGAGGGCATCAGATGTACGATAGAGACCTATGACCCCGTAATAAACAGCACGTTTGTTGCAAATTGCCGTGAGGGCTCAAATAAACCGATAAACGTTGTACATAAGAACGTATATGACTATTACGGAAATATCGAGATAAAATCCGAGAAAAATACGGGAGCTGTTGCTTGCTCGTCCCGTCTTAAGCTTGTAGAGCTTGAGATATGGTGCAAGAGGATAGCTAATATCTTGCGCATATCGTCAATTTCGCAATTTCTCGTATCCTCCGTTGCAATAGCGCTTATGGCAGTGGCGATAGCTTTTGGTTTTATAAAGACGATAAACCAGTATCACATATTGCTATGGCAGGTCGTATCGTTCTTGCCTCTGACGGCGCTTATGCTCGCCAAGCTTCCTAAAAGAAGATATTTTAATATTTAATTCAAGAAACAGAGAAGTGAAATGAACAAAAATATCAGCACAATACTCAAATCTGTCTCAAAGCCCGGAAGATATTCGGGCGGAGAGTACGGTCAGATAATAAAAGATAAAAGCAAAATAAAAGCAAGATTTGCTTTCTGCTTTCCCGATACCTATGAGATAGGTATGTCAAACCTCGGTGTCAGAATACTTTACGGAGCGCTTAACGAATACGAAGATATATGGTGCGAAAGAGTTTACGACCCGTGGATAGACATGCAGGAGCAGATGAAGAAGCATAATATTCCGCTCACCGCTTGTGAGAGCGGAGACGAGCTTGCGGCGTTTGATATGGTAGGCTTTACCCTTCAATACGAGATGAGCTATACCAACGTGCTCAATATGCTCGACCTTGCAAAAATCCCGCTCAGAAGCGCAGAGAGAGACGAGTCTATGCCTATAATCATAGGCGGAGGCCCTTGCGCGTATAACCCCGAGCCTGTTGCGGATTTCTTTGACCTCTTTAACATAGGAGAGGGAGAGGAAATGCTTCCCGAGCTTTGCCGTCTTTATATAAAGATGAAAGACGAGGGTAGATACACAAAGGCGGATTATCTTCACGAGGCTGCTCGCACGATAGAGGGAA
>JAZOLQ010000035.1:0-5725 GCA_045653185.1 Eubacteriales bacterium | reverse complement strand
CGAAACGGAATATTTTTCAAGCAACAAATTTAAACCGTTTTGCATTTTTTCTATCCTCATTTATGTATTTTAATTTCTTCCGCACTTGGAATCGACGATACCGCATATTTTCGTGTAACTCCAATAGCTGCAATACGATTTGCTATACGGGCAGCCTCCGAAAGCGTCTTACCATCCGCGATCATTGCTGACAATACGCCGTTGAAGGTATCTCCCGCACCCGTTGTATCAATGGTATCACCCATATTACAGGCAGGAATAATCTCTCCCGACTGCTTTATAATGCATCCTCTCTTGCCGAGAGTAACAATTGCGTTATTCTTGCTCTCGATACCAAGAGTTTCATGCTCGTTAGGTGTGAAAAGAAATGTATTTTCAAGTATAAAGTTATCTAATTTTCTTGCCGGTGCGGGATTGAGAATGCATTTTACACCGTGCAAGCCGGCTATCCTCATAGCCTCTATATTAACGCACTCCGGAACCTCGTTATTAAGGAGCAAAATGTCTGCTGATGCTATTTCGCCTTCAAAAGAAACAACATCATCTCTCGAAAGATCTGCACCTTGATATACTGTAACTCGGTTACTTCCGTTTCTGTCTGTGACGATCGAAGCAAATGCTCCGGGCTTATCCTTTGCAACAAGAGTGTGCCGAATTCCCTCACGATCTAAAAATTCGGCGAAATCATTCCCGACATCTTTGCCTACAGCCGCAAGGAAAGATACGTCAGCACCGCATCTTTTAGCCGCTACGGCTTGATTAAAGCCCTTTCCGCCGGGCTCGAAGTGAATATCGCTCGCTTCTACGGTTTCTCCGCCCTCGTGAAAACGCGCAACAGGAAGAAAAACAGAATTGCCCACAATTCCTATAACTGCAATTTTGCTCATAGATGCTTCACTCTCCCAAGATACATATCTTCGAGAGTAATATTATGCTCTCTGCCGCCCTCAACGTTTCCGCTTATGTAAACGGGCGGTTTGACTCCTTCTTCAAACGCAAGCCTTGCACCGTTAATAAGGCAAGAATTTAAAATAAAGCACGCAGCATAAGTGGAAATACCACCCATGAAGGACGCTCCCACCGAAAGACAAGCATCACCGTACGGTATCTTACAATCTATCGCAATATCTACGTGCTCGTGGAGGGTTCCGCCTCGCTCGGCATATTCAAGCGAGGATATACCAACGCTTTTTACACCGTTTCGTTTAGCTACGTCCGCCATTTCAATGGGAACTGCATTTTTACCTGAGGCAGAAAAAATGAATATCATATCGTTTGACGATGGTGTATATCGTCTGAATATTTCGGGAGCAATGCCCGTCATCTTTTCCATTCGGCTCGACTTTGCCGCACCGTTATGAAGCATAAGGTCGGTATCAAGCATAGGAGAAACGTTTGCAAGACCTCCTGCTCTGTAAAATGCATCAAGCCCGGGCAAATGCGAATGACCGCAACCGAATGTGAAGATCAATCCACCGTTTTTAATCGTTTCTGCAACAAGAAGAGAGGCTTTCTGAAGATGATCTTGCTCCTCTTTTTCTATTCTACCGAGGCATTCGGTAATTTTTTCTAAATATTCACTCATCGCTCTTATCCGTATATATCAATCATTTTTCAAAACTCGTTTATAATTTTCGCCTATTCTGTCCCAAAGCTTAATGGGATCGGGAGCAGCAACTACCGTACCGAGTCCGCCTCTGTAAGTCCAAGTCGCGATACGGTCGACACCCATTGACTCGTACATATCGACTACCTTATCTATCTGTGAGAAGTCCTCAGGCTGAGCACAATAACCCATAAGCCATCTCTCACTCTGTTTACCGTACTTTTTAGCAATACGTACGGTGCGCTCGGTAATTTCCTTAAAGAAGGATTCGGGGAGTGCCCAGTTAATTATCGTCGTAGAGAATACGTCAAAGTAAGGACAAGCGGCAACCATATCCCAATTATCATATCCACGCATTTCCGTTACGTAATAGCTATTCTTTGTTGCATGAACACAGCAAGTGATTTCGAGATTTGGATTGTATTCCTTGAGCGCTTTGGAGCAATCTGCGAGAGTCTTTAATGCTTCGCGCCAACGGAATTGCTTAACGTCGTCGTTCATAAACTTCGGCATTTCATAACCGTAATATTCCTCGAATTTTTTCATGCACTCGGGACATCTGCAAGACCAATCGTCACCTGCTCCGCCCGTGATAGATGCATATGATTTCGGATAAGCGTAATGCGGCTCATCCCAGAAGAAGCCGTCAACCTCGGTTTCTCTTGCGAGCTTCATACAAATGCCTGTGAAATAGTCGCGAAAAGCGTTTGTATTAAAGCAAGCAGCGTTGAGAACCTCGCCGGTATAAGCGGAAACTTGTCTGTGGTGAATATTATTTTGTAGGAACAGAGAAACCTGCTCGCCACCGAAATACTTTCCGATTCCCCACGTATCAGCAATACAACGAAGACCGACCTTGTGTGCGGTTTTTACTATGTTATTGATATTGGGAAACCAGAAATCCATATCGAACTCGGTGATGGCTAGAATAACGGTATCACAACCGTGCTCCTTCATTTCAAGGAAATCCGCCTCAGCGTGTTCCACGTAATTGAGTCCGTAATAGCTTACGGCAGTATGCTTTATTGACATAAAAATTATCCTCTTCGTTTATTCTTTATTCCGGTAGTTTTAAAAAATGTCACCAATCTCGCGCTTTGACCAACCCGCTTTTTCATAATCGCCATTAATCGGCATTACCTTGCGAAGAAGCGGTGATGTGCATCCGCGCATCTGTCTGAGCTCACGCGTACCCAAGCTTTCAAATCCTGCTATTGCGGCAACTGTAACGAATCTCATTCCCTTTGACAGCGTATGCCAGGTAGTATGTAATAACCCCATAAGCGATTGTTCTGTTATGGTATCGCTTATCGCACGCATTTGCGAGAGTCCCTTATCCCAAGGACACAAAAGGCAGTCAAATCCCGCCTTGGTGAATACCTCTGCGGTTTCTACGGGCTTTTCTGTAGGATTATATTGCCAATCAGCGATAACAACGTCACGGCTTAAACGCTCCAGCATATATTTCTCTGCCTCTGCAGAGGGTGCGTTACAAGCATACTTATTGTTGGAGTTATAATATGGATGGCGGTACAGGAGCATATCGCCCCATGCAATTATTCTTCTACCCAATGAGGTCATCTCATCACTGATGTCGTTTATGTAGTCACATATGAAATCCATATTTTCTTTTGTAAGCTCAAAGTTATACGCCTCGTCACATCCTATGTGGAAATAACGTCCGTTCCCGCAAATCTCGGTTAGTTCAGCTCTTATCTGACTTAACAGCTTTCTTACCTTTGGCTTCTTAATATCCCAGCACCATCCGTCCTCACTAAAATAAGTTTGAAGCATTGGATTTTGGTCGAGAACAACGTGTTTTCCGTGCATAACGCGACTTCCCGACGCATGTCCCCAATGATTGAACATTGGTATTATTTCGAGTCCAAGATCATTTGCTTCCTTGATTATCGGTTTGATCTGCTCCTTGGTATATCCGTGCGACCACGACAGCTCGCTCATACAGTCAAGCTTCAGCATCCCCCAAAACTCTAAGACAACGTGAGTGTATTTCAGTGCAGCACAAAATCTAACGAACCTTTGCACCTCCCACAGCTCTGTTTCGGGGAAAATGCAAAAATGCACCATTCTATTTTCAATAATAGGCTTATCCTTGATCTCACAGCAATCAATTTCGATTGCGAGGAGATCTTCACGGTCAACCGCCACAAAACGATCAAGCAAGGTCATAAAGCCATGAATGAGATTTTGTTCATTCTCGGCATATACGCAAAATCCGTCTTTCTCTATGTTGATACTGTAATCGCAACCGTCAAGCGAAATCGCTTTTACATTTCCAACGGAGAAAACGAATTCGTCACTTTCGCTGATATTAAGCGTAGAGCTTTTAAAGGTAAAGTTATGCCAAAACTCCTTTATGATGCTCTTGTTCAAAGAAGAGTGCGCAACAGCGTTAATATTACCAGAAAAAGTAAAGCTACCTTCCGTTTTTGCGATGTTTCGTGGATTAAAAACCATAACATTCTCCTCATTTTTGGTCTTTTTTTCTATGATATCACGAATATCTTATATTCTAAAACCACTTTTTTTCGCAAAAAGGTGGACTTTTTAGTCATTTTATGATATCATGTATCCGAGGTGATAAAACTATGATATATAATTTCGAAAATCTTTCGTTTCAAATATTAACAGTTGACTCTTTTCGCCATAAAAAAGGTGTTTTTAACGTAAAGGCTCGCCCGTTTGCTGCATTTTCTTACCGTGTTAGCGGAACAGGCTCTTTTGAGGTCGGTGCGAAACGCTTCGTTACAAAGCCCGGAGACGTATTATTTTTACCCGCTGATACCCCATATAAAGTAGAATATTCAGTTAGTGAAAGCATTGTAGTTCATTTCGAACAATGCAATTATTTTGAAGTTGAAAACATATGCTTTGAAAACAGTTCAAAAATAAAACACTGTTTCGAGCAATTGCTGAAAGCATGGAAAACCGAGCGCTCGATAAATCAGTCAAAATCTATCATTTACGATATTCTTGATAAAATAGCAAACGATCAAAAGGATTTAATTAACGATGAAACAATTGCAAACTGCGTTCGTTACATGGCAGAGCATTATTCTAATCCAAGCCTGGACGTCGAAACGTTGTGCGGTATATCTTTTATGAGTGTATCAAGTTTGCAAAGAGCATTTACAAAGCATTTTGCAATGTCACCAAAGCAATATTTAATCCAACTTAGGATGGATCACGCATTAGAGTTATTAACAAAAAGAGAGCTTTCTATCAAAGAAATCTCCTTTGCTTGCGGATTTACAGACGAAAAATACTTTTCCCGAGCCTTCAAAAAAAGATACGGCTATCCGCCCACACAGCTTCAGAATAATATGATTATATAAGACACTTAAGTTTAGGTATAAAACTTTGAAAAATTCTTAAATTACGACAAATATAAAAAGAGCCGAAACAAGATTTACTCTGTAATCGGCTCTTAACTATTAAATTCAATCAATTTGATTTATCATCGTCAAATTCTTTACCGAAAAGAATCTGCATAAAATTTCGTCTTGCATAGAGTATACGGATAATATGCACCTCATCACCTTCTACTTTATAAAATGCAGTGTAGTTGCCGCAGACGAGAAAACGATACGGTACTTCAAGATTAATTATAGAAGAAAGTGGCGCTCCGCTTTCCGGAAAGTCTGCAAGCTGGCGAATACGCTTCGTTATCTTCCCTACTGTATTTATTGCCGACTGCTCGCTGCATAGCTCGTCGGTGATGTACTCTTTGATTTCTTTCAAGTCTTCAAGTGAATCAGGTGTAAAATTAATCTTAACCATTTGATACACCTAATATAGCTTCCACATCGGAAATATCAATATAGCCTTTTTCGCGTGCTGAGGCTTCGCCCTTTGCGAGCTCTGCCATAAGCTTAAGAGTCGCTTGAGTTTTTTCAAACTCTTCCATATCGACGATGGCATATTTGCCTCTACCGTTCTTGGTAAGAAATACGGGCTCACCTACGGCAATATCGCGCAGAACCTCGTTGTAGTTACGTAAATCGGATACGGGTTTAATATTTGGCATAGTATAAGCCTCCTTATTAAAAATCATTATCTGCTGTATTTATTATATACAAATTATTCGTAAAATTCAAC
>JAZOLQ010000034.1:0-4365 GCA_045653185.1 Eubacteriales bacterium | reverse complement strand
GAGCCGGGCTCGTTCTCGGGAATGAATATCTCTCCAAGACCGTCACGAGGACCGGAAGCGAGCCAACGGATATCGTTTGCTATCTTCATCATGTCGCAAGCGAGAGCCTTTACAGCGCCGTGTGCGAAAACGATCTCGTCCTTAGACGTAAGAGAGTGGAATTTATTAGCAGCGGTGACGAAGGGCTTACCTGTAAGCGCGCCGATCTCTGCCGCAACCTTTTCGGCAAATCCCTTGGGAGCGTTAAGTCCCGTTCCAACCGCAGTTCCGCCGAGAGCAAGCTCGTAAAGAGGCTCGAGCGAACGCTCTATAAGCTCAACGTCTCTCTCAAGGCTTGTTCTCCAACCGCTTATCTCCTGACTGAACTTTATAGGAGTAGCGTCCTGAAGATGCGTTCTTCCGCTCTTAACGATTCCCTCATTCTCCGCCTCAAGTCTGACAAAGGTAGCTATAAGCTCCTTAACTGCGGGGATAAGCTTATCGGTAAGACTGAGAACAGCTGCTATGTGCATTGCTGTGGGGAATGTATCGTTAGATGACTGGCTCATATTTACATCATCATTGGGGTGAAGCTTCTTATCGCCGAGTATCTGATTTCCTCTGTTAGCAATTACCTCGTTCGAGTTCATGTTGGACTGTGTTCCCGAACCTGTCTGCCATACAACAAGCGGAAAATGATCGTTGAGCTTGCCTGCGATGACCTCATCGCACGCCTGCTTTATAGCGTTCATCTTCTCCTCTGTCATCTTCTCGGGACGCAGTGCGTTGTTGGCGATAGATGCCGCTTTTTTGAGTATTCCAAAAGCATGTACTATCTCTGCGGGCATAGTCTCGATTCCAACACCAATCTCAAAATTTTCGTGGCTTCTCTGGGTCTGTGCCGCCCAAAGACGATCCGCGGGGACTTTTACTTCTCCCATTGAATCATGTTCAATACGGTATTCCATAATTTAATCCTTTCAACCGAAATAAAATTTATCTTAATTATATTCTATCAAAGATCAATGCTCTTGATTACGTTCTTGAGGCTTTCAGCGCTTGCGTGAAGATCTGCAAGCTCCTTCTCGTTAAGGCGAAGGAATACTTTGCCGTGAGCGCCCTTGCTTCCAACTATGTTAAGAAGGCTGAGACATACGTCATCTATACCGTACTCGCCGTGGAGCATTGTGGAAACGGTAAGCGTCGTATCCATAGAACCGAGCAGACACTTGCAAAGGTGACATACAGACATAGATACGGCGTAGAAGGTTGCGCCCTTACGCTGAATAACTCTTGCGCCCGACTTGCGCACATACTCCTCAACATCGCTCTTATCGAGGTCGGGATATACACCCTGATTAGAGATAGAATCTCTGAAATCCTCAACAGGAACGTTTGAGATATTTGCTACCGACCACGGAACGAACGCCGAATCTCCGTGCTCGCCGAGAACGTAGGCATGTACGTTATGCTGGCTTACCGAATAATACTCGGAAAGTCTGGAACGGAGACGGGCTGTGTCAAGGATAGTTCCCGAACCGATTATTCTCTCCTCGGGAATATCGGTATATTTGCAGAATGCATAAGTAAGAATATCAACAGGGTTACTTACGATAACGTATGTAGCATCGGGAGCGTACTTTGTTATCTCAGAAGCAACAGACTTGAGGATATTTACGTTTATCTGCGCCAGATCTAATCTCGACTGACCTGCCTTTCTTGCAACACCCGAGGTGATAACAACAATGTTTGAGCCTGCCGCATCGGAGTAATTTCCCGCATAGATATTACAAGGATTGCAGAAGGGCGTGCCCTGTCTGATATCGAGCGCCTCTCCTATTGCCTTTTCGCCGTTAATATCGATCATAACGATTTCGGAAGCAATTCCCGACGTAGTGAGCGTGTACGCTATGGTAGAACCCACGCTACCCGTTCCGATAACTGTAATTTTGTTCATAAATTTCCCTCATTATTTTTTATTTTTGTGAGCAAATTTTCAGGCCATTATTTTCACTTTAAAAGGGGTATAGCCCATTCCACCCCATTATATCGTTATTATTTTAACACATGTAAGGAAATTTGTCAACAGCTATATCTGCAAAAACTTAACAATTTTTACTTATATTTAATAATAATATAGGTAAACTATCCAAAAAAACACAGAAAGCAGAAAAACAGCCTATCCGTCACCGAACAGACTGTTTTCCAAAGCAATATTTTCAGTTTTATCTTACCTTATCCTTGATCTGCTGTTCAGCAAAAGCGATAAAGTCGGACGCAGGCATAACGCCCATATCTCCGTCCTTGCGAGAACGTACCGAAACAGTTCCCTCGTTCATTTCCTTCTCGCCTATAACTATCATACAAGGTATCTTTTCAAGCTGTGCCGCGCGTATCTTGTAGCCTATCTTCTCGTTTCTCTCGTCAACAGTCACTCTCATTCCCTTAGCGGTACACTCGTCCGCAAGCTTGTGAGCATATTCAGCCTGCTCGTCGCCGATAGGCATAAATCTTATCTGCTCGGGCGCCATCCACATAGGCAAAGCTCCCGCGTATTTTTCAAGCAAGAGAGCAAGCGTACGCTCATAACAGCCCAGAGAGGTGCGGTGAATGATATAAGGAGTTACGCGGTTATCGTTGGAATCGGTATATTCCATACCGAACTTCTTAGCGAGAAGCATATCTATCTGGATAGTAACTATCGTATCCTCTTTTCCGAATACGTTCTTGCACTGAATATCGAGCTTAGGTCCGTAGAACGCCGCCTCGTCTATACCTATGGCGTAATTGCCCTTGCCGAGATAATTGTCGAGAAGCTCGCCCATAATGCTCTGAGCCTCATCCCACTGCTCGGGAGTGCCCTCGTATTTATCGGTTCTCTTGGGATCCCACTGAGAGAATCTGAACGAGCAGTCCTCCCAAAGTCCGACTGTTTCAAGGCAATACTTTGCAAGCTCAAGACAGCCCTTGAATTCCTCCGCGAGCTGATCGGGACGAATAACAAGATGTCCCTCGGAAATCGTGAACTGACGAACTCTGATAAGGCCGTGCATTTCTCCGCTATCTTCGTTACGAAAGAGGGTGGAGGTCTCGCCAAGTCTCATCGGAAGATCTCTGTACGAGCGCTTCTTGTTGAGGAAGACCTGATACTGAAAAGGACAGGTCATAGGTCTGAGCGCAAAGCACTCCTTTGTATAGTCGTCAGGATCGCCCATTACGAACATGCCGTCAAGATAATGATCCCAGTGTCCCGAAATCTTATAGAGCTCTCTCTTTGCCATAAGCGGAGTCTTTGTGAGAAGATATCCCCTCTTCTGCTCCTCATCCTCTACCCATCTCTGAAGAGTCTGGATAACTCTCGAACCCTTGGGAAGAAGAATAGGAAGTCCCTGACCGTTAGAATCCACCGTCGTGAAATACTCAAGCTCTCGTCCTATCTTATTATGGTCGCGCTTTCTTGCCTCCTCGACAGCCTCAACGTAAGACTTGAGCTGATCCTTAGTCGGAAAAGCGATGCCGTATATTCTCTGAAGCATCTTGTTCTTCTGATCGCCCTTCCAATAAGCGCCCGTGCACTGCGTAAGCTTAAGAGCCTTGACCGCTCCCGTTGCAAAGAGGTGAGGTCCTGCGCAAAGGTCGGTGAACTCGCCCTGACGGTAAAAGCTTATGACCGCATCCTCGGGAAGCTCCTCGATAAGCTTTACCTTATAAGGCTCGTTCTTCTCTGTCATAAGAGCAACTGCTTCCTCGCGAGGAAGCTCAAAGCGCTCAATACGCAAATTCTCCTTGACTATCTTCTTCATCTCGTCCTCTATCTTTGAGAGTATCTCGGGAGTAAAGGAGACGTCGCTGTCAATATCGTAATAAAATCCGTTTTCGATAGCAGGTCCGATGGTAAGCTTTGCCTCGGGATAAAGGCGCTTTACCGCCTGAGAAAGAATATGAGACGCGGTGTGACGGAAGACGTGCTTTCCTCCCTCACTTTCAAACGTCAGAAGCTTAACTTCGCTTCCGTCCGCAGGTACAGCGGTAAGTGCGTAAAGCTCTCCGCCTATCTCGGCGGCAATAACACTGCGGTCAATGACTCCCGCCTCCGCCGCAGCGTCGTAAACGCTGACGCCGTCTTTAGCCTCTACCGTTTTGTCATTAAAGATGATCTTCATTTTTATAGTTTCCTTTCAACATATTTTTAATAAAATAAAACACACCCCGAACAGCAAATAACTGTTCGGGGTGTGGATAAATTCCGCACGGTTCCACCCGAAGCTTTAACTCATTTATATCAAATTACAAACCAAAGCGGTATCTTGTGCAAACGTATATGGAAGCTCTCAGCACCCTTCCTCTCTGTAATACCGTTTTTGCAAAGACGTGTCCTTGGCGGTC
>JAZOLQ010000033.1:0-27570 GCA_045653185.1 Eubacteriales bacterium | reverse complement strand
TGAACAAGAATATAACAGTGCTCAAGGGCGACGGAATAGGACCTGAGATAGTAAACGAGGCTATAAAGGTTCTTGATAAGGTGTGTGAGAAATATTCGCACAGCTTCAGTTATACAGAGGTGGATATCGGCGGATGCAGTATCGATAAGTACGGTGTGCCGATAACCGAGGAGGGAATGGCTAAGTGCAAGAGCGCGGACAGTGTTCTGCTCGGTGCTGTCGGCGGACCTAAGTGGGACAGTGTTGAGCCCTCAAGACGACCCGAAAAGGCACTTTTGGCTGTGAGAAGCGAGCTTGGACTTTTCGCTAATCTCAGACCCACAAAGCTCTTTATGCAGCTTGCTGACGCGTCTCCTCTCAAGCCGTCGATAGTCGGCGAGGGTATAGACCTTATGATAGTCAGAGAGCTTACGGGCGGAATTTATTTCGGCGCGCGCAGAACAGAGGTCGTTGACGGCGAGAAGGTCGCAGTTGACGAGATGAAGTACAGTGAGCATGAGATAGAGAGAATAGGCAGAGTTGCTTTTGAGACGGCTCGCAAGCGTTCCTCTCGTGTTGCATCTGTTGATAAGGCGAACGTGCTTGATTCCTCAAGACTCTGGAGAAGTGTTATGCACAGACTCGCAGAGGAATATAGCGACGTTGAGTACAGCGATATTCTTGTTGACAATACCGCTATGCAGCTCATCAAAAATCCCTCTCAGTTTGACGTTATAGTTACTGAGAATATGTTTGGAGATATCCTCTCCGACGAAGCAAGCATGCTTACGGGATCTATCGGAATGATGCCTTCGGCAAGTCTTTCCGAGGGAACGCTTGGCATGTACGAGCCTATCCACGGTTCAGCACCCGACATTGCGGGAATGGATATCGCAAACCCGATAGGAACTATCATGTCCTGCGCTATGATGCTTCGTTATTCCTTTGATATGCCACGCGAGGCTGACGCTATCGAAGCGGCTGTTAACAAGGCGCTTGACGACGGATACAGAACTGCGGATATATACAAGGAAGGCTTTAAGAAGGTCAAATGCTCCGAAATGGGTAGCATAATTGCGGCTAATATATGAGAAAAGAGAAAGGAACTGATCAAAATGCTTAATATCAAATATGAGCTTACAGCTAATAAAAAAGAAAAGCCTGATTTTACAAAACTCGGCTTTGGTAAATATTTTACCGATCATATGTTCATTATGGATTACAACGAGGGAATGGGTTGGCACGATGCCCGTATAATTCCTTATCAGAACCTTTCGCTTGATCCTGCTTGTATGGTGTTTCACTATGCTCAGGAAATGTTTGAGGGACTTAAGGCGTACAGAACTCCGAACGGAAACATTCAGCTTTTCAGACCCGACAAGAATATCGAGCGTATGAACAACACTAACGAGCGTCTCTGTATCCCGAAAATAGATCCTTCCGACGCGCTTGACGCTATAAAGGCGCTTGTTGAGGTTGAGAAGGATTGGGTACCTGACGTAGAGGGAACTTCGCTTTATATCCGTCCCTTTATAATCGCCACCGATATTCAGCTTGGCGTTCACCCCTCTAAGAGCTATAAGTTTATGATAATCCTCTCTCCTGTCGGCGCTTATTACGCTGAGGGAATTAAACCCGTAAAGATATTTATTGAAAGAGAATACGTAAGAGCGGTAAGAGGCGGAACAGGCTTTGCGAAGATAGGCGGTAACTATGCGGCTTCTCTTATCGGACAGGAAAAGGCAGAGAAGATGGGATATTCTCAGGTACTTTGGCTTGACGGTATCGAGCACAAATATATCGACGAGGTCGGCGCGATGAACGTATTTTTCGTTATCGACGGAACGGTTATTACTCCCGCGCTTGACGAGGGAAATATTCTTCCCGGTGTTACACGCGCGTCCTGCATAAAGCTCCTTAATTCTATGGGATACAAGGTTGAGGAGAGAAAGCTTTCTGAGGCGGAGATAATCGAGGCTTACAAGGCCGGCAAGCTTGACGAGGCGTTTGGAACCGGTACTGCCGCTGTTGTTTCTCCTATTGGACTTCTTGATGACGGCAACATAAAGATGACTATAAATAACGGCGAGATAGGTGCTATCGCGCAAAAGCTTTACGATACTCTTACAGGTATTCAGTGGGGCAAGATAGAGGATAGCTTCAATTGGACGGTAAAAGTAGTCTAAAATTTAAAGATAAAATACGAGAGTCTTTTGCACTCTCGTATTTTATTTTACAATAGTTCTAAAAAATTAAACCCTCCCATATATTTTATTGAAAAATATACGGGAGGAAATATTTTTATGGCAGAACATTCAATTTACCGAGATATAGCCGAGAGGACCGGCGGGGATATATACATCGGAGTAGTTGGGCCCGTCAGAACGGGAAAGTCCACCTTTATCAAGCGTGTTATGGAGTCTCTTGTGCTTCCGAATATAGACGACGGATATTCGAGAGACAGGGCGAGAGACGAGATGCCGCAATCCGCGGCGGGAAAAACCGTTATGACGACAGAGCCCAAATTCGTTCCCGATGAGGCTGTTACGATAACTATTGACGAGTGCGCGTCACTCAGAGTCAAAATGATAGATTGTGTCGGATACATAGTCTCCGAGGCGCTTGGAACGATAGAGAACGGACAGCCGAGAATGGTGAATACTCCTTGGCAAACAGAGCCTATGCCCTTTGTCGAGGCTGCCGAGATGGGTACGGAAAAGGTTATCAAGGAGCATTCTACGATAGGAATGCTGGTAACCACAGACGGCACGATAGGTGAGATATCCCGCGAGAGCTACGTTGCGGCTGAGGAGAGAATAGTGAACGAGCTTAAAGAGCTTGGCAAGCCGTTTGCTATGATACTCAATTCTGCAGACCCGAGCTCTGAGAGCTCGGTAGCGCTTGCATACGAGCTTGAAGCGAAATATAACGTGCCTGTGGCGCTCGTAAGCTGTATAGACCTTGACGCAGAGGACATAAGACATATACTTGAGCTTGTGCTTCACGAATTTCCTGTCAGTGAAATAAGAATTAAGATGCCGCCGTGGTTCTCGGCGCTTGAGTCGGGACATAAGGTGAAGGCATCTGTTAACGCTACGATTTGCGAGTGCGCAGAAAAGGTCGGAAAGATGGGAGACGTGAAAAACGCCTTTTCGGGACTCGGAGCGAATGAATATATCAAGTCGAGTGTGATAGAAGACATAGACCTCGGTACAGGTAAGGCGATCATGAACGTGAGCTTCGATGACGCGCTTTACTATTCAATACTCAGTGAGCTTGGCGGATTTGAGATAGCGAATGAGAAGGAGCTGATATCGCTTCTTAAGGAGCTTTCCGCTATGAAGAGCAGATACGAGAGAGTGGCGGACGCTCTCGCTATGGCAGAGGAAAAGGGATACGGAATAGTTATGCCCACGGTTGACGAGCTAAGGCTCGAAGAACCAGAGATAGTGAAGCAGTCGGGCGGATACGGAGTAAAGCTTTCGGCATCTGCGCAGTCTATCCATATGATACGCGCGAATATCGAGACCGAGATAAGCCCGATGGTCGGAACAGAACAACAGTCGGAGGACCTTGTTCGTTATATGCTTCGTGAGTTTGAGGAAGAGCCTGGCAGAATATGGGAGTCTAACGTGTTTGGAAAGAGTCTTTATGAGCTTGTCAATGAAGGGCTTCATACAAAGCTCGAACATATGCCCGAGGAGTCGAGGACCAAGCTTTCCGAAACGCTTGAGCGTATAATCAACGAAGGAAGCGGAGGACTTATCTGTATCATATTGTAATAAAAATCGGGCTGAGTTTTTTAACTCAGCCCGATTTTTTAATATATTATCGTTTTATTCTTACGAGAGAGGAGATGCCGTCTGTGAGATGAGTGACAAGGGCATCGATATCCTCTTTTGTGTTGTATTCCGAAAGGCTCACGCGGAGCGAACAGTCAGCGCTGTGAGCATCAAGTCCAAATGCTGTGAGCGAGGAGCTCGGTGTGTGCGAGTGCGACGAGCAAGCAGAGCCACTTGAGACATAGACTCCCTTTGAGGACAGATAGTGGAGCATAGTTTCGCTCTTTATATGAGGAAGAGTGAGATTGATTATGTGAGGTGCTGACTTCTGCTTTGGAATATTTAGCGTTACTTCAAGTGGCGAGAGCTTTTCTATTGCATAGCAGCGAAGCTCGTTCATATAGCTTAAGGTCTTATCAAGTCTTGGATATATATCCGCAACAGCCGCTCCGAAAGCCGAGATGCCCACTACGTTTTCTGTTCCCGAACGCCAACCCATCTCCTGACCGCCGCCAACGAGGAAGGGAACTATCTTTTTCGCCTTTATCATCTCTGCCGAGATATAGAGCGCTCCCACTCCCTTGGGGGCGTGAAGCTTGTGACCGCTTACTGTCACAAGGTCTGCCTTTATCCTTTCGGGTGTAAATCTGGTTTTCAAAAATCCTTGGACCGCGTCGCAGTGCGTGATAGCCGAGGGATAAGCCTCTTTTATCATTTTAAATGCTCCCGCAACGTCATACAGTGCTCCTGTTTCGTTGTTTACCATCATAAATGATGCTAAAAATATCTTTTTGTCGAGCGCGGCAGATACGGCATCAAGGTCAAGAACTCCGTTTTTTGTGGGTATTTTTACTATCTCAAATCCATGTCCCTCAAGTTTATTGAGAGCATTTGATACCGACGGATGCTCGGAGTCTGTCGTGAGTATTCTGTTAGCTTCACGGCGTTCCTTCGCAAAAGCCGTTCCAAAGATAGCAAGAGAGGTTGCTTCTGTGCCGCAAGAGGTGAATACAAGCTCTCCGCTTTTTGCGCCGAGGGCGCTGAGGATATTCTTTCTTGCCTCGGACAAAAGCTTTTCGGCTTTAAGACCGACGTCGTGGAGAGAGGATGGGTTGCCGTAACATTCGACAGCCTCTGAGATCTTTGCCTTTGCGGCTTCTGATATCGGTGTTGTTGCACTGTTGTCAAGATATACGTTCATAATAACTCCTACGGGGAAGGAAGCGCACTCTGCGCTTCCTTCCCCTGCATTTTTAAGTATTATCTAAATCTGAATTCCGAAACGATTTTGTTAAAATCGTCTATGTGGAGATCAAAGTTTTCTTCGGTAGCGGTATAGATTATCGAGTATGCCAGCTCGTTGTATATCAGAGAGACCTGACGTATCTTATAGGTAACTCCGCCGTAGTTTGCGCTAAACGTGAGCGCAACAGCGTTTTTCTTTGCTACTGTCAGAGCTTCCTTTGATATAAGCTCGTATCCGTTTATAGACTTCTTATAATTTTCTTCGCAAAGAGCAGAGAAGCCTTCGATATCTTTAACTTCTTCGGGAATATAAGAGTTTACGGTCACGTTAGTTTTTTGACTTTCGGGATAATAAGCCTCGGAGACACCGCTCTTGGAGTTGCATACCCAGCTCTTTGGAACGTAAAGTCTGTATTCGACGACGTCGTTTGAGGCTATCTTCATGCCGTCGGGAGTTTTTTTGTCAACGACCTCGTCGTTTATAGGCTCAGCCTTGTCGCAAAGTGTAAAGACACTCGCTATATTATTTACAGATTCTGCATATTTTTCGGCAGAGTGAGAGGGAATGTAGAAATTGAGCGATATCATATCGCCTTTATAAAGAACGGTGAACTGTTCACAGGAATAATTGACAGAGTCAAATTTCGTTGTGTAGGACATTCTCTTAGCGTCAACACCCGAGAGCACGGCAGCTTCAAGCGAGGTCATATTGAAGGAGTCAAGGCTTTCGGCATAGCTTTCGGCGCAATATTGCATATATTCATCAAGTGTCATTTCAGCGTTGCTCGGTGTATAATATCTTGCCGATATCATAAATTTTTCTGGGATATTTGAGAAAGCACTTGATATTCCGCTCTCCAGATTGAGAGTCATTGCATCGGGAACATAGAGCTTGAAGGGCTCGCCTTCAATAGAAGCAAGCTTCATTCCGTCGGGAACTTCCTCTTTTGCACAAGAAGTCAGAACCAAGGGGCAAAGTAATAAAACAGCGATTATTAAAGCTGTGAATCGTTTCATTTTATTTTAACAGCCTTTCTTTTTATTGATAACACCTAATTATATCAAAAAAATATTGATATATCAATAGTGATTTGTTAATTTTTCTTGTTTAAGCGCTATTAAAAGCTATTTACAAGCGATTTGAAGTATTCGCCTCTTGCTTCAAAATTTTTAAATCTGTCAAAGCTTGCCGAGGCGGGAGAGAGGAGAACGCAGTCTCCCTTCTTTGCGGCGTTCTTGGCGGCAAGGACAGCATCGTCAAAGCCTTCGCATTCAATGATATCAAAGCGTTCGGGCATGTATTTATTACACTCAAGTATCGCGGATTTTATTTTTTGCGCGGTAGCTCCCGTCAGAACTACGGCGCGGATATCATTTTCGCACAAAGCGTTTGCCAATGGCTCAAATGGGATATTCTTGTCATATCCGCCGCAAATTACTACCTTGGTCTCGCTTATCGCAGAAAGCGCGGCGGCGGTGCGAGTGGGGCTTGAATCTATTGAGCTGTTGTAATAACGAATTCCGTCAAGCTCTCTTACAAGCTCAAGTCGGTGAGGCACGCCCCCAAAGCTTTTGGCGACAGAGGTATAGATATCCTTGTCTATAAGGGGGTAGGTCAGAGCGATTGCCGTCATATAGTTTTCAAGATTGTGTTTTCCGGGCAGCTTTATGTCGCTGACCTTAAGCAGCGGCACTTCTGCGCTTCCGTAGGAGAGGGTAACGTATCCGTCACGCACAAACAGAGCTGAGGTGTTCTTCATTGACGGTGTGACTATCTCGTCAAAGGCTGAGCTTGCCGACGAGAAAAGTATCATATTTCCGCCTCTCTTTTCGGCTATCTCTTTTGTTATTTTATTCTCAGCGTTGAGAACGAGCAGAGTGTCCTCATCAAAAATATTACATTTAGCCGATATGTATTCACCCATATCATTCCTGTGCCAATCGAGATGGTTTGGAGTTATATTCGTTATAGCGGCACGTTGAACAGGGGATTTTAAAGTCATTAGCTGAAAGCTCGAAAGCTCAAGGACAGCATAGTCGTTCTCACTCATTTTTGAGTGCTCGGAAAGCAGGGGAGTGCCAATGTTTCCGCCGACATATGCTTTTCCCGTACCGTTTTTCTCAAGCTGAGCGCTCAAAAAAAGATGGGTCAGCGTGGTCGTGGTGGTCTTTCCGTCACTTCCCGTAATTGCTATGAGCTTAGCTTTTGTGAGCGATATGAAAAGCTCCATTTCAGAGGTAAGAAGCGCGCCTTTTTTTAGGGCTTCGGGGATAGAGGGAAGGTCGGGGCGCACACCCGGGGAGCGAAAAATAACGTCGGTGTCAATGCCGTCAAGATATTGCTCTCCAAGCACGAGCGAGACTCCCATCGCTTCAAGCTTGTCGCAGAGCTCTCCAAGCTGTTCTCTCGTCTTTTTGTCACGCGCCGTAATACGCGCGCCAACCTCAGAGAGCATATATAAGAGCGGAAGATTGGATATTCCAATTCCGACAACGTCACATCTTTTACCTTTAAGGTCCTTGAAATCAGTAATTTTTTCCACTTTACCTATCACCTCTGTCGTATATGCATACTAATATTATATACTGACTAAAGTCGTATTGCAAGTAAAAATACAGGATTTTTTTAAAATAATTGAAAAACCCTATTTTCAAATCGAAATTTTTTTGGTATAATGTATCTATGTATATTTTCTGGTTGAAAGTAGGAATGAAAAATGTCAATTGAAAGCGTAAAGCTCTATCTTTCGGCTTACGGCGTGGCGGATAGAGTTCGGGAATTTGACGTTTCCAGCGCAACCGTTGAGCTTGCGGCTCTTGCGCTTGGGATAGACGGCTCAAGGATAGCAAAGACTATCTCTCTTGCCAAAAAGGAAGGAGGTTGTTTGCTTGTCGTTTGCGCGGGAGATTATAAAATAGATAACAAGAAATTTAAAGCAAGATTTGGATATAAGCCCTCGATGCTCTCGCACGAGGACGCGCTGACTCTGACGGGACATGCCGTCGGCGGAGTTTGCCCCTTTGATCTTCCGGAGGGAATAGAGGTGTATCTCGACAATTCAATGAAACGCTTTGAGACTGTATTTCCTGCGGCAGGCTCTTCAAACAGCGCTGTGGAGCTTAATTGCGACGAGCTTTTTGAATGCTCGAAAGCACTGTCATGGGAGGACCTCTGTAAACCCAGAGAGGCGTAACAGATAGCTTTTAATGCTCTTCATATAAGGGAGTAGAGCTAACGATTATAGCATACATAAAGTGCAATGTTTTCTTTTGCTTCTTTTCTTTTTCATGTAGGGAGTAGAGCTAACGAGTATAAGTGTATATAATTTTCAATGTTTTCTTTTGCTTCTTTTCTTTTTGAAAAGAAAAGAAGAGAAAAAAGTAGGACGGTAAGACATGGCGGATAATAAGAATATAAAAAAGGATTATAACGATCAAAGTATAAAAGCGCTCAAGGGAGCGGACAGAGTAAGAAAGAGACCTGCGGTCATATTTGGCTCTGACGGACTTGAGGGCTGTGAGCATTCATTTTTTGAGATACTTTCAAACTCGGTTGACGAGGCGAAGGAAGGGCACGGAAACGTGATAACCGTTACGGCGTATCTTGACAGATCGATACGTGTTGACGACCACGGACGCGGCGTTCCGCTTGGATATAACGAGGCTGAGGGCAGATGGAACTGGGATCTTATTTATTGCGAGCTTTACGCAGGCGGTAAATACGACAACAACCAAGGCGGAGCGGCATACGAATATTCGCTCGGACTTAACGGTCTTGGCGCGTGCGCAACGCAGTACAGCTCTGAGTTTATGAAGGTCTATTCGTACGACGGAACGAACGAGTCTTCTATCTTCTTCGAGAAGGGCGAGCCTGTGACCGAGCTTCAGATACGTCCGCTTGAGAAAAATGAGCGCAGAACGGGTACAGTGGTTCATTGGAAGCCCGACCTTGACGTTTTTACCGATATAAACATACCGACGGAATTTTTCACCGAGACGATGAAGCGTCAGTCGGTGGTAAATTCGGGAATAAGCTTTGTCTTCAGACTTGAGACCGAGAAGGGAAAGTTTGAAGAATATACCTTCTTGTACGAAAACGGAATAGTCGATTATATATCCGAAATGGTGGGCGAGAGCGCTATGACAGCTCCTGTGCTCTGGCACTTGGAGACACAGGGACGCGACAGAGCCGACAAGGACGAATATAAGCTCAAGGCGGATTTTTCGTTTTGTGTCTCGAATACTGTCAACGCCCTTGAATACTATCATAACTCCAGCTTTCTTGAGTACGGCGGCTCTCCCGATAAGGCGGTTAAGACGGCGTTTGTCTATGCTGTGGATAAATACCTCAAGAATATGGGCAAATACAATAAGAACGAGAAAAAGGTAACCTTTGACGATATCGAGGATTGCTTGCTTCTTGTTGTAAACAGCCAGTCGACGATGACTTCCTACGAAAATCAGACAAAGAAGGCTATCAATAACACCTTTATCAAGGACGCCATGACGGAATTTCTTAAGAATAATCTTGAGATATATTTTGTTGAAAATCCTATGGCGGCAGAGGTCTTTACAAATCAGGTGCTTGTAAACAAGCGAAGCCGTGAGAGAGCAGAGGAGACGAGAATAAACGTCAAGGGCAAGCTGACAGGCTCGCTCGATATCTCAAACCGAGTTGAGAAATTCGTCAACTGCCGCTCAAAAGACCCCAATTTGCGCGAGCTTTATAAAGTTGAGGGAGATTCGGCGCTCACTTCCTGTAAGCTTGGACGAAACGCTGAATTTCAGGCAATAATCCCCGTGCGAGGAAAAACGCTTAACTGTATGAAGAGCTCGTACGATAAGATATTCAAGAGCGAGATAATAACCGACCTTCTTCGAGTTATCGGCTGCGGAGTTGAGATAAACGGCAAGGTAAAGGGCGATTTCCCCGCATTTGACATAAATTCTTTGCGCTGGTCAAAGATAATAATTTGTACCGATGCGGACGAGGACGGATTCCAGATAAGAACATTGCTTCTTACGCTTTTCTACCGCCTTCTCCCGACTCTCCTTAAGGAATCGAGAGTATTTATAGCCGAGTCTCCGCTTTTTGAGATAACGGCAAAGGACAAGATATATTTTGCTTATAACGAATTTGAAAAGGCGGATATACTCAGAAAGCTTGAAGGTCAGAAATACACGCTCCAGCGTTCTAAGGGACTTGGTGAGAACGAGCCCGATATGATGTGGCAGACGACGATGAATCCCGCGTCGCGCCGTCTTATCGCCGTAACTCCCACCGATGCCGCCGCTACCGAGGAGATATTCGATACACTCCTTGGCGATAATCTTCCCGCAAGAAAGCAGTTTATCGCAGAGCACGGAACAGAATATATCAAGGACGCGGATATCTAAGCTAGGCGTTTGTATCTAATACTGCCCGCTTGAAAATTACTGAGAAGGTTTTTAGGAAGGTTTTGTACAGGCTCGTTTCTTGCTTGGTTTTGTGGTAAATCTTGACAAAATAAAAAAAGAGTGATATAATCACCTTAGCGAACAAAAAACAAGAAAGGATGAATTCTTATGAAAAAATTATTAATCGCTGTTTTGGTCGCTTCATTGGTTTTTGCAGCGATCATCCCTCTCTCAGCAGAGTCCGACGGTGTTGAGGATTATGCTACAGCCGCAAACGGAGAGCTTCTCTACACGGTAGACTTCAGCGGAGAAGACGGAGCTTTCTCACCCGCTTTAGCTAGCAATGCTGAGGGTGGTTACAATTTTACTGTTACAGACGAGGGTTACACTCTTACCATTGAAGGTATACCCGGCACAGGAAACGCAAATGGCGGCAAGGCGAGACCCGGATTCTGGGGTGGCAGTATCATAGGTCTTCCCGCTAATGCTAACACCTCGTACACCATGATGTACAAGGTAAATGCAAATCAGGTTCTTGGCGATGGCACTCAGGCTAACTACGACGCTAAGAACAACTCTGTAGGTTTTGGCGGTTGGATCTTCGATTCCACCGACTGGACCCAGTCTTACAACAACTACTCTAACCACAATACAAATCATGCCGATCAGCGCGCTGCTCTCTCAAAGGCGCACGCAAAGCTAAATAGCTACGCAATGTTCTCCAGTCTCGGCGCTACTTTTGACGTAGACAATGATGGATTTGTTACAATGCTTCTCGAATTCAACGTTGAGGCAGGCAAGTTCACTTCCTACATCCTCAAAGATGAGTGCGCAACTGAAATGGAGACCAAGTCCAGCTGGATACAGATCGAGCAGCAGGCTATGACTATCGATGGCAACGATGCTTTCGGATTCACAGCATACTTCTGCTACCCTGACTCTATCAAGACAACGATCAAGGACGTAGAGATATACAAGGGCGACATCTTTGGCGAAATGCCCGAGTCTCCCGAGCCCTTCGATTACAGCAAGCTTGCTTCGGCAAAGACATCGTATTTGTCTGCAACCCATAGCGGAGCTTTGGACGGTACAATATCATCAGGTGAGTACACCGATACTTTTACAACCACTTCAAAGAGTGATTCATATGAAGACTTAGATGAGATTACTCACTATATCGCGCATGATAACGACTACGTCTACGTAGCGCTTGACTTCTCCAAAATTTCCATGGGTGCCTCAGCTCAAAAAATTATACTTAACATTTGCGGCTTGCAGATAACCGACAACGCGATAGCATCCTCTGTCTATGGCGCTAAAGAAGCGCTTCAGTTCCAGCTTACAGCTAATCAATATGCTAGCGGCAAAAGACAGATGACGAACAATATTGCAGGTGATCCGCGTCCCGATACCGAGTTTACTACGCATATAACAATGCAAGAAAAAGCAACAGTCCTCGGTGCTAACGGTGCGGTGCCCAATACAACTGCATTTGATTCGTACCTTAGCTATAACAGAACCGATAGTACTGCCGTTCTTGAGTTTAAGATTTCCAAGGCTGCTATGGCAACTCTCGCTGAGTGCAACTTGGCAGACATTAAGACTATCAGATATAACGTAAGATATATGCATTCGGTTATGGCAAACGTTTGCGGTGCGTTTAACGATACCGAATGGGCAGCAGCAGTTCAAACCAGCCCTACGATGAGAAATGACTCCATCATTGGTGACTATAAGGAGTATTATGCTCAGTGCGTAAATCTTGCGACACAGCCTGCTCCCGCAACTTCTGGGACTGCAGCTCCCGCAACTTCTGCGACTGCAGCTCCCGCAACTTCTGCAACTGCAGCTCCCGCAACTTCTGCAACTGCAGCTCCCGCAGCTTCTGCAACTGCAGCTCCTGCATCCTCTGCAACTGCAGGCACAGATGCTATAACATCTGAGCCAACCGGCGTGGTAATAACAACTGCTTCCGCTACTCCCAGCTCCCAGCCCGTAACGGGTGCGCCTCCAGTCATCGTTATCGGCGGCTGCTCAGGCTCACTCGCTCTCAGCGGAATAGCTATGTTGACCTCTCTTGGAGCTATCACAGTACTTGTTGTGAAAAAGAAAGAGGATTGAAAAATATCGGGTTACTTGAAAAATAAATAATAAATATCCCCCGTTTTTGAACAAGTCCATTTTTAATGGACTTGTTCTTGCACAGGGGATTTTTACTGCCTTTCGGAAGGTAAGCAAAGCTCTTTTGATATGCTATCTCAAAAATTCTTTTGCGTTGGTTTTATTTTTTTAACAGATATTCTTCAATCCCAGAAAGTATTTCGCTTGTGTTGTCGGATATCGTATACACGAGATAATTTCCAAAACGCTTTACTGTCGCGCCGTCGAGCTTTGTAAGCTCGAGCGGGGCATAGCTGCCGATGAAGGCGCGCTGAGTTTCTTGCATTTCGGATATATAGGCTTCTATCTGCGGCAGAAGCTTACGGGCGGAATCTGTGTCGGGAGCGTGGAATATTCCTATTTCGGTGATGTCGTTTGTATCGCGTGAGTATATGATGCAAAAATCGTCTTGCAGAGAGCTGTCCTCAAAGAAAAATTCAAGATATTCCTTATCGTGCTCATCGTATTCCAGAGCGTCATCCTTTACCGATTCGGCAAGCTCGCGGCAACTCTTGTCGTCTCTGTATTCCGGCGCTGAGCAAGATACGAATAAAATTGTGAGCGTGAGCAGAAGCAAAGGCATAAAAAGCTTTTTTCGGTACATAATATCCCCCTTTATCATTTGTATCCGTGAGTTCTTATATAATATAGCATCTCCTTGTACGCGTCATAGGTCAGGTGATGGCCGTCGCCGTTTTGAAATTCGTTTTTCAAAAAACCTTCGCTGTCGCAAAGTACCGAGGCGGAGTCAAGATATCCAAATCCGTCTTCCTCGGCAAGCTCAAGCGTCCAAGCGTTTATCTGTCTTATATATCGGTTAAGCTCCTCAAGGGAGACCGAGTAATTGCTTACGTCCATATTTTTGGCTATCGGCGGGGCTGATTGAAGGATTATCTTGGTTTTTGGAGAGGCTTCAAGGACAGAATTTATAAGAGAACGGTAGCAGGCTTTGTAATAATCTGCGCCTTTTTTTATATTTTGCACTGCGCCGTTGAGCCCGAAGGTAAAGACGATATATTTCGGCGCAGATATTCTTGCCGCCTCTGAAATGCTCAAAAGCTCATTCGTTTCGGGATAGAGTATCAGCGCATTTTTCGTCGTCATATCAAGATTTAAAGTCCCGTTTTTTGGCATCCAAATCTGTTTCGTTTCTGTGCCGCCTTTAAGTATTCCCCGGCTTTTTAAGTGGTAGGTCGTTGATTCGCCGACAAAAATAAGACTGTCTATATACTCTTGACCAAGATCCTCAGAGAGCTGAAGCAGAGCAGAGCCTGTTGCTTCGGTGATATCGAGCGCCGTATCTGTGTTGCCGGTGTCGGCACAAGAGACAAGCCCGATAAGGATTGCGGTTAAAAGCAGTAAAGATATAGACAGTCTTATTTTCATTTTTATTCTCCTTGAGATTTATGTAGGTGTAAGTTCAAGGAGAGAAGCTCTTATTTTTTTGAGAATTGAGATTTGTACTCGGCAGTTTGGTTTGTGCGCGATCTGTATCTTGAGCGGATAACACCAAAGATCGCCGCTGCTATGAAATATAGGATAGAGAAAAGCGCAAGCCCCACAAGCAAGGTGTTTCCCGCAGGGGAAATGGGGAGCATCATACATGAATAGAAGGCAAAGAGCGTCAGCAGATAATGTATGAAGAATTTTGCGGGCGCGGAGAGCTTTTCAAACGCGAAGATTCCGTTTGCCAGAGCAAAAAGAAAGCTCGCTACGAAGAAGAGAAGTACCCTCGAAGCGTCGAGAAGCACTGCCTTATCGTCAACGTAAACTATCATAACGATTATCGAATATATGGCGGTCACCACAGTGAAATAGACACAGGTCATCGTGAGGACTTTTTTTAGTATTGATTTGAAATTCATAGAGATAGGACATCCTTTCAAAAGTATACGCCCATGATACCACAAATATTGAATTTTTGCAACAATAATTTGTAAATTTTATTATCTGTCTTCATTTTCTGTCTTTTCAGTGTGTCGATTCATCGTGTATATTCCAAGAGCTGCTTGCATTGGGAAAGAGTCAAGTGCCGATGAGAATTCATCGTCCTTCGGCTCTTTTGAGAGGATATCGTCTCTCTTTTTGTCTTTGTTCGCGGGATTATTCATTATCGCTTGTTTTTGTGATGAATAAATACATAAATATTCATTAATATCCTTGACTTTTTTCATATTAAGTTATATAATAATATTATTATGGGTAGTTATGCCGTCTTATATTTATAAAAATTTTTCCAAACAGATGAAAGGAAATTTTTTCGGGGTGACGGCGACCGAAAAAACAGAATTATTATGACACGTAGAGAAGCAAGAGAGGCGGTATTTGGTCTGCTTTTTGAGTCTGAATTCCGCAAGGATGAGTCCGCAGAGGAGATATATTATTCGTCTGCCGAGAACCGTGAGATAGCTGAGGACGCATATATAAAGAAAGCGTACTTCACCGCTATCGAAAAGAGGGACGAGATAGACGCCCTTATCGGAGAGCATTCAAATGGCTGGAAAACAAGCAGACTTACCGTAGTTTCGCGTTCGGTCCTTCGCCTTTGCGTTTACGAGATGCTTTATGAGGATGGAATCCCTTACAGCGTTTCTATAAACGAGGCAGTCGAGCTTTCTAAAAAGTATGATGACGAAAAGGCACGCCCCTTTGTAAACGGCGTACTTAATTCGATAAAGAATGAGCTTGAGAGCAAGGGCGGCTCAAAATGAAAAAAGCTTACGTTGGCTTTGACACGAGTAACTACACCACGTCGATAGCGGTATGTGACGAGGGAGGGGAGATAGTTGCAAACCTCAAACGCCCTCTGCCCGTAAAGTCAGGGGAGTGCGGACTTCGTCAGTCGGACGCGCTCTTTGCTCATATAAAAAATCTTCCGATACTTGCGGACGAGCTGTCGGCTTTTCTGAGCGAGGGAAATTATTCTCCTGTCGCTGTCGGAGTGTCAGCAAGACCCAGAGATGCCGAGGGCTCTTATATGCCATGTTTCCTTGGAGGAGTTTCGGCGGCGCACTCGTTTGCGGCAGCATCGGGAATTCCTGTGCTTGATTTTTCACACCAGAACGGACACGTTATGGCGGCGGCGTATTCCTCGGGAGCGACAGAGAGACTTTTTGGCTCGGAATTTCTCGCCTTTCACGTATCGGGCGGAACGACAGAAGCTTTGCTTGTTCGTCCCGAGGGCGCGGGATTTTCCTGTGAGCTTGTGGGAAGGACGCTTGACCTTAACGCAGGGCAGGTCATAGACAGAGTCGGCGTTATGCTGGGGCTCGATTTTCCTTGCGGAGCGGCGCTTGAGAGATTGGCGGCAGAGTATTCGGGCAGGACAAAAAACGTTAAAATATCGGTAAAGGACGCCACTTGCAATCTTTCGGGAGTTGAAAATATGGCGAAGAAGCTTATCTGCGACGGCGCGGACAAGAACGAGGTGGCGGCTTTCGTGTTCGATTTTATTTGCCGTACTCTCATAAAAATGGCTTCGCAGATAACTGAAAAATACAGACCGATGCCTCTGCTTTTTGCGGGAGGCGTTATGTCAAATATGTATATGAGAGAGGCAATAAGCGCAGAGTTTGAGGCGTATTTCTCAGCTCCGTCATTCTCGGCTGATAACGCGGCGGGAATTGCGTTGCTCTGCAGAAGAAAGTACCTCTCTTAAGGGTGGTAAAATGGATGCTTACGAAGGCGGTATCAGCGTATCGGCGCTGAACAGCTATATCAAATCCATGATGGAATGCGACGACTTCTTGTCAAGCGTTGCCATATATGGAGAAATATCTAATTTCAAAAGAAATATTTCGGGTCACCTCTATTTTTCGCTTAAGGACGAGGGGGCTGCGGTGAGTGCCGTGATGTTCAAGAGCGCGGCATCAAGACTTAGCTTTATGCCGTGTGACGGAATGAAGGTAAGAGTTTACGGCAGAGTTTCTCTCTATGAGAAAACGGGACAGTATCAGGTCTACGTTGAAACGATGAGAGCTGACGGTGTGGGCGAGCTTGCGCGCGCCTACGAGGCGCTCAAGAGAAGACTTGAGGCGGAGGGGGTATTTGCTCCCGAGAAAAAGAAGCCTTTGCCCTCTATGCCGAAAAGGATAGGAATAGTAACCTCTCCCACGGGGGCGGCTGTTCGGGATATGATAAACGTTACGGGCAGAAGATACCCGCTTGCAGACATAGTGATATTTCCGTCTGCCGTGCAGGGAGCGGACGCTCCTGTTGAGCTGAGGTCGGGAATTGAATATTTTAACGCCATGATGAACGTTGACGTCATAATTATAGGACGCGGCGGAGGCTCTATCGAGGACTTGTGGGCTTTCAACGACGAAGCGCTCGTGAGGGCGGTGGCGGCGTCGGAAATCCCCGTGATATCGGCTGTCGGGCACGAGACCGATTTTACACTTTGTGACTTTGCGGCAGACAGGCGCGTGCCGACACCATCGGCGGCGGCAGAGATCGCCGTTCCCGATATAGCTGCTATAAGGGAGTATCTTGCTGGCGCAAAAAGTCGGATAGACACGGGCGTGAGAGCCGGAATAAATAAAAAACGTGAGGATATTTTTAATCTCGAGAGAATAGTTCTTCTTAACTCTCCCACGGAGAAGCTTAAGAGCTCGAGGCTGAAGATTGAGAACTGTTCCACAAAGCTTGACGCCGTTATGCAAAAGCATATCTCCGCCTCAAAGCGTGAGATAGGAGAGCTTTCTGCAAAGCTTTACGGAATGAATCCGCTTGCGGTGCTTTCAAGAGGCTTTGGAGCTATCGAGAACGGTGAGGGAAAAATTATATCCTCGGCGGCTCGTCTCCGTGTTGGAGAAAACGTTAAGATAATTATGTCGGACGGAAGTTTCGGCGCTTCGGTTACCGATGTTGATATTAAAAGGTGAAAGGATGCGAAAATGATGAATAAAGAAGAGCTTTCGTTTGAAAATGCTGTAAAAAGACTTGAAAAAATAGCATCTGAGCTTGAAAAAGAGGGTTATTCGCTTGACGAGTCGCTCGCTCTTTACGAAGAGGGAATAAAGCTTATAAGATATTGCAACGGCTTGCTTGAGGATGCCGAGAGAAAGATAACGGTTCTTAGCGCAACACCTGACGGAGAGATCGTTGAGAAGGATTTTCTGCAAGCGACAGAAAACTGATAATAGAGGAAAAATTATGACTACGAATATAAAAGAATTGATTAAAGCAGACGCGGCTGTTATAGAGAATGAGCTCGCAAATATTTTTGCGCGCGAGGATGCTGATATAAGTAACTTGCTGGAGGCTGAAAAATATTCGCTTTTTGCGGGCGGAAAGAGAATAAGACCCTTTCTTACGCTTGAATTTTGCAAGATGTTCGGCGGGGATGAGAGGGCGGCTGTTCCTTTTGGATGCGCCGTTGAGATGATACACACCTACTCCTTGATACACGACGACCTTCCTTGTATGGACGACGACGATCTCAGACGGGGAAAGCCGACAAACCATAAGGTGTTCGGATATTCGACAGCACTTCTTGCGGGCGACGGACTTTTGACGCACGCTTTCGGTGTTGCGGCGTCAAATAAATACGTTTCCTCCGATGCTGCTCTTGCGGCGGTAAAAACTCTATCTGAGTGTGCGGGAGAGTTTGGAATGGTAGGCGGGCAGATAATCGACCTTAAGGGCGAGACCGAAAAGCTTCCGCTCGATAAGCTTCTGAAGCTCCATTCGCTCAAAACAGGCGCGCTTATTCGCGCATCGGCTCTTATGGGCGCTTATGCCGCAGGCTTTGCTCCTGACTCGGCAGAGGTCAGAGACACGGTGGAATATGCTTCGGGCATAGGACTTGCTTTTCAGGTAATAGATGACATTCTTGACGTAAGCGCTACCGAGGAGACTATGGGCAAGTCGCTTTCCGATGCGGATAGAAACAAAACGACGTTTATGACTTATTATAGTATTGACGAGGCAAAAGGATACGCTGCCGAGCTTACGCAAAAGGCAATATCCGCAATATCCGGATATTCCGACTCTGAGGCTCTCACAGATCTTGCCGTATATCTTCTTGCACGCGATCACTGATTTTTTGGAGGGTAATTACAGTGCTTAAAGATTTTTTTGGAAATTATATGCTTATATCCGCAATATCGGCGTGGCTTTTGGCACAGATACTCAAGGTCTTTACGGGGATGTTCAAGGATAGAAAATTTGACATACTGCATCTGCTTTTCTCCAACGGAGGAATGCCTAGCTCACACACGGCGGCGGTATGCGCTCTTGCTACCGCAAGTGTGATAAAATTCGGATTTGCTTCCTTTGAGTGCGCTATGTCTGTGGTCTTTGCTATAATCGTTATGAACGATGCTTGCGGCGTCCGCTATGAGACGGGCGAGCAGGCAAAGCTTATAAACAGAATAACGAAGGAGCTCTTTTCGGGTAAAAACGAGGAGATAAACAAGGGTCTTAAGGAGCTTGTAGGTCACACTCCTTTTCAGGTGTTCATGGGAGCGCTCGTCGGAATTGGCGTAGGAGTCGGATTTTCCTTTTTCATGCTCTGAGCTTGTGAGGAAATATGAGAATAGATGTTTATTTGAATGCGGCGGGGTATCTTCCAAGCCGTAAGAAAGCGCAGGATCTTATTGCGGCGGGCGCGGTGTTTGTGGACGGCTCGCAGGTAAAAAAATCCTCGGAGACGATAGACGAGACGGTCGAGCATGACGTTAAGATAGAGCAGGTATTTAAATACGTCAGCCGCGGCGGAATGAAGCTTGAGGCGGCGCTTGACGCCTTCCGCATCAACGTGAGCGGAAAGATTGCCGTAGATATCGGAGCTTCGACGGGCGGATTTACCGACTGCTTGCTCAAGAGAGGCGCGTACAGAGTAACGGCTATCGATGCGGGATACGGTCAGCTTCATGATTCACTCAAGGCGGACAAAAGAGTGGTATCGATAGAGCATTTTAACGCGAGGGAGCTTACGCCCGACGTTGTGGGCGAGCGTTGTCATATAGCGACAGCTGACGTTTCTTTTATATCCCAGACCTATATAATTCCGCAGATATCAAATGTACTGCTTGACGGCGGCAGCTTTGTCAGCCTTATAAAGCCGCAGTTTGAGGCGGGACGGCAGGGAATTGGTAAAAACGGCATAGTTATAAATTCGGCGTACAGATTTCTTGCCGTGAAAAGAGTTATAAGCTGCGCTCTTGAGAACGGCTTTGACTGTGTGGGGCTTATGCAGTCCCCGATATGTGGCGGCGACGGAAACCGTGAATATCTGGCGCATTTTATAAAAAAGGCTTCGGTTACGCCCAAGATAGACGATAAAATGATATTGGCAATAGTCAAAGGAAAGGTGAACTGATGAAGAAGGTTGCGATAATATCAAATTTCAATATAAAAGAAAAAGCCGACGCGGCGTACGCCGTGGCGGATAAGATAGCGCCTTTATGCTCGGAGATACTTATACTCGCGGCATACAAGGACAAGATATTCAGAATGCACAAGCACCGCAAGGAGTTTTCATATAAGACGCCCGACGAGATTTATCGCGAGGCGGAAATGGTGATAGTTCTCGGCGGTGACGGATTTATGCTTGAGGTGGCAAGGCGCGCTTCTGCGGCGGATATACCGATACTCGGCATAAATCTCGGACGTGTAGGATATATGACAGAGCTTGAGTTCGACGAGCTCGGACTTATCGAAAAGGTTTTTGCGGGAGAATATACGATAGACGAGAGGGCTATGCTCTCTGTCGAGGTCGTTACTCGCGACGGACAGAGAAAGGCGCTTTCGTACGCGCTCAACGAGGCGGTCGTTGCAAACGGCTCTACTGCAAGAATAATAGACCTTCAGCTCTCGGACAACGGGGTTCTCGTCTCGGATTTCAGAGCTGACGGACTTGTGGTGGCGACACCTACGGGCTCTACCGCTTATTCACTCTCGGCGGGCGGACCTATCGTTGATCCTAAGCTCGCTTGCTTTTGCGTAACTCCGATATGTCCCCACTCGCTTCTCGCAAGACCTCTTGTTTTTCCCGATACGGCGCGACTTGAGATAAAAAATGTATGCGTGAGGGAAAAGCTTTTGCATCTCACGCTTGACGGAAGAGTTACCTATGATCTTTATTACGGCGATACGGCTATAATAACACGTTCTTCTCTTACGACAAAGCTTATTCGCGTCAAGGACAGAAGCTTTTATTCCAAGATAAGAACAAAGAAATTTCTTTGATAGGGGTTTTTGCTATGAAAAAGAAAAGACAGGAAAAAATACTTGAGCTCATTACAAAGTATGAGATAGATACCCATGAGGATATGATAGCCAAGCTCGGCGACGAAGGATATATTGTTACTCAGGCAACGATATCCAGAGATATGAGGGATCTCAGACTTACCAAAGTGCCCACCGCGCGCGGAACTTATAAATACGCAGTGAGCACCTCGAACGTACGTCCTAACACGATAAAGCTCAATCACGCGGTGGTTGACTCGATAATAAGCGTGGAGTATGCCCTCAACAACATTATAATTAAAACCTATCCCGGACTCGCTCAGGCTGTTGCGTCGGGTGTGGATTCGCTTAATAACGAAAGCATTCTCGGTTGCGTCGGCGGAGACGATACGATAATCGTGGTTACGAGGGACGTTGAGTCGGCGGGAGAGATAAGCGAGACGATAAGAGAATTGATGAAAACGATTTAGGAGATAAAATGATTTTATCACTTCATATAGAAAATATAGCCGTTGTAAAGTCTCTTGATGTTGGCATGAGGAACGGCTTTACCGTACTATCGGGAGAGACCGGAGCGGGAAAATCTATAATAATCGACTCGCTGAGCCTTCTGTGCGGAGGCAGGGCTGATAAGGATATGATACGCTCGGGCGAGCGGTGCGCCGAGGTCTCGGCGGTCTTTGCCGAGATAAATAAGAGGGCTGAGGGGATAATATCCGAGCTCGGCTTTTCGCTTGACGACGGAATGCTTATGATATCGAGAACTCTCAGCCTTGACTCTCCCTCTCAGGCACGGCTTAACGGAAGGCTTATAACACTTTCTGTCTTGCGTGAGGTGACGGCGGCGCTCTTCAATATTCACGGTCAGAACGACAATCATAGATTGCTCGATAAGGCTAACCATCTCGCTTTGCTTGACAGCTTTGCGTCTTGCGATAATGAGGTCGAAGAATATTCAAAGATATACAAGGATATTTTGCATACGAGGTGCGAGATAGATTCCTTTAAGAGAGATATTCTCGAGAGCAATCGAATGAGAGATATCTTAAGATATCAGATAGAAGATATTGACTCGGTAAAGCTGAAGGTTGGCGAAGAGGAAGCTTTGGTATCCGAGTCGAAAAGGCTTCAAAGCCTTGAAAGGATAAAAAAACATTGCAGTCTCGTTCAAAAGGCTATTTGCGGAGGAGAGAAGAACGTCGGAGCTATCTATATGCTCGATAAGGCGGCAGCCGCGCTCTCTCAGCTTACAGACGCTATTCCCGAGGCCGAGGCGCTTTGCGAAAAAATTACAGATATGAGATATCAGCTTGACGATATCGCTGACGAGGCGGCGGGATTTTGCGATGACTCTTACGACGACCCCACCGCGAGAATAGACAGGATAGAGGGCAGACTTGAGGCTATATCAAAGCTCAAGAGAAAGTACGGCTCTACTGTCGATGAGATACTCGCGTTCCGCGAGGATGCGGCGTCAAAGCTCGATATGATAGAAAATTCCGATGGGCGTATTCTTGGGCTTGAGCAGAAGCTTGAGGCTATCTCCAAAGAAGCGCAAAAGGCAGCGCTTATCATAAGAGAAAAGAGAATCGCTGCGGCGAAGCTGCTTACAAATAAGGTCACCGAGACACTTGCGTTCCTCGACATGCCGAAGGTTCGTTTTGAGGTCGTGCTTTCTGCCACAGAGGATTTTTGCGCAAGAGGGCTTGATGGCGCGGAGTTTATGATATCAACTAATATAGGCGAGCCTATGATGCCGATGATAAAAATAGCATCTGGCGGTGAGCTTGCAAGAATTATGCTATCGCTCAAGAGCATACTCAACGAATGCGACGGAATAGACACGGCGATATTTGACGAGATAGACACGGGTATTTCAGGAAAGACCTCACGCAAGGTAGGACTTAAGCTCAAAGAAATATCTGCGAGCACTCAGGTAATATGCGTGACACACTCGGCGCAGATTGCTTCGCTTGCTTCCACACACCTTTTCATATCCAAGAACGAGGTGGACGGACGAGTTGAGACATCTCTCAGAGAGCTTGACGACTCGGAGCGAGTTGAGGAAATAGCGAGAATACTCGGAGGCATCGAGATAAGCGACACACAAAGACGCGCGGCTGTCGAGATGATAAACGAGCATAATTTATAAGAGGTTATTTTAATGAACAAAACTAATGCTATGCGTCAGCTTGACGCGGCAAAGATAAAATACGAGGTCTTTGAGTACGAGGTCGACGAGAATAATCTTGCGGGAACGCACGTTGCCTCTCAGTTGGGACTTCCTTTCGATATCGTTTTCAAAACGATAGTTGCGAGAGGGGATAAAAGCGGACATATCGTTCTCTGTATCCCTTGCGACAAGGAGATAAATCTCAAAAAAGCGGCGGTGGCTACCTCGAACAAAAAGGTTGAGACGGTCCATCTCAAGGAGCTTCTCGGACTTACGGGATATATCCGCGGCGGTTGCTCGCCGATAGGAATGAAAAAGAGATTTCCGACCTATTTCGATTCGTCGGTTCTCCTTTGCGACAAGATAACCGTCAGTGCGGGAGTGCGCGGCGCACAGCTTTTGATAAATGCGGGCGAGCTTCTGAAATTTCTCGGGGCTAACACGGCGGACATCATTTGACGCTGTTTGATATTTTTATAAATCTGTTTTTAACCCTTGAAAAAAATCGTATTTTGTAGTATAATTATA
Organism: Eubacteriales bacterium; assembly: GCA_045653185.1. Classification (GTDB taxonomy): domain Bacteria; phylum Bacillota; class Clostridia; order Oscillospirales; family CAG-272; genus HGM12713. Next base: position 4,113 of record JAZOLQ010000033.1, on the reverse strand, counting down.
AGGTTGAGTAAAAACCGATAGAGGAAAGGTTTAAGATATGCTTAGTGTTAAGAAAAAACTATCCGAAAAAATTGCTGAAAAATTACTTCTGGCGTATCCTGCGGCAGATATAAGCGCTCAGCTTATAGAGGGAATGCTCGAATATCCCCCCGATGCTAAAATGGGAGATATCGCGCTTCCTTGCTTCAAGCTCAGCAAAACACTCAGAAACGCGCCCCCTAAGATAGCTATGGCTATTGCGGAGGATTTTCAGTGCGAGCTTGTTGAAAGAGCAGAAGCCCTTAATGGTTATTTTAATATTTACCTCAGCGGCGGCGCGCTTGCTGAAAAGGTCGTGCGCGAGGTGTTTGAGAAGGGTGATAAATACGGCGCGCCAAGCTTTGGCGAGGGCAAGACAGTCGTGCTTGACTATTCCTCACCTAACGTTGCGAAGCCCTTTCATATAGGACATCTCGGAACTACCGTTATAGGTCATGCGCTCAGAAAGCTTCACGAGTTTGCGGGATATAAGTGCGTGGGCATAAATTATCTCGGAGACTGGGGTACTCAGTTTGGAAAGCTTATCGTTGCTTATCGCATGTGGGGCAACAAGGAGCTTATCGAGAACGGCGGAATAGACAAGCTTGTTGAGCTTTACGTAAAATTCCACGAGGAAGCAGAGAAGGATGCGGCTCTCAATGACAAAGCGAGAGCTGAATTCCGCAAGCTTGAGGACGGAGACAGCGAGAATATTGCGCTTTGGCGTTGGTTCGTTGATATCAGCCTTGCGGAATATCAGAAGACATATAAACAGCTCGGTATTGAGTTTGACAGCTATAAGGGAGAATCCTTCTATACCGACAAAATGCCCGCTCAGGTTCAGAAGCTTCGCGATATGGGGCTTATGAAGATAGACGACGGTGCGTCGATAGTTGATCTTGAAGAATACGGAATGCCGCCTTGTCTTATACTCAAGCGCGACGGCTCTACACTTTATCCCACAAGAGATATCGCGGCGGCTGTTTACAGAAAAGAGACCTATGATTTCGATAAGGCTATCTACGTTACAAGCGCGGGACAGAGCTTGCACTTTGCGCAGTGGTTCAAGGTCGTCGAGCTTATGGGCTACGACTGGCACGATAGACTTGTGCACGTTCCCTACGGAACTGTCAGCATAAATGGCGAGAAGCTTGCCACGAGAACAGGAAACGTAATACTTTTGCGCGACCTTTTTGCGCTTGCTATCGATAAGGTATCTAAGATAATGGATGAAAAGAATCCTAACCTTGTGGGAAAAGACGAGATCGCCGAGCAGATAGGCGTTGGAGCTGTGGTCTTCTATTACCTCTCTAACAACCGTATCAGAGACATCAACTTTATTATGGAGGATGCTCTCAGCTTTGACGGAAATACAGGTCCTTACGTTCAGTATACTTATGCGAGAGCTTGTTCGGTGCTTTCAAAATCCGAAAGCTACGATAAAGAAGCTCCGCTTACCATTACTGCTCCCGAGGAGAGCGAGCTTGTAAAGGTAATCGCAAAGTTTGAGGAGAACGTTATAGACGCGATAGATACCTATGAGCCCTCTGTCATAACGAGATATATTCTCGACGTGGCGGGAGCTTACAACAGATTTTATCATAATTGCTCGATACTCGGAGCTGAGAACGAGCAGGTAAAGAATACAAGACTTGCTCTTACAGATGCGGCAAAGACCGTTCTTGGAAACGCATTCGGTCTTATATGTCTTGCGAAGACAGAAAAGGTTTAAATTTTAGTTAATATACATTTAGGAAGGAAAATAATATGTCAGGACACAGCAAATGGGCCAACATCAAACACAAAAAAGAAAAGACCGACGCGCAGAAGGCAAAGGTCTTTACAAAGATAGGTAAGGAGATATCTATCGCGGTAAAGGAAGGCGGAGCTGATCCCGTATCTAACTCCAAACTTCGCGATCTTATCCAGAAGGCGAAATCGAACAACGTTCCCAACGATAATATCGACCGTATAATCAAAAAGGCGCAGGGAAGCACCTCCGAGTCTTACGAGGAGATCGTTTACGAGGGATACGGACCTGCGGGAATTGCGGTTATCGTTGAGACTACCACGGATAACAGAAACCGTACCGCCGGAAACGTGCGTTCCTATTTTTCAAAATATCACGGAAATCTCGGTCAGACGGGAAGCGTAGGATATCTCTTTGAGGAAAAGGGCGTTATCGTTATCTCTAACGAGGACGGAGACGTTGACGAGGACAAGCTTATGGAGACCTCGCTCGAGGCGGGCGCTGAGGACTTCCTTGCCGATGGAGATATCTTTGAGATATACACAGTTCCGGACGATCTTTACGCAGTTAAGGAGTCTCTTGAAGGAGCTGGCTATGAGATCGTATCCGCAGAAAAAACAAAGATACCCTCGAACTACGTTACTCTTGAGAACGAGGACGATATCAAGTTTATGGGACTTCTTATAGAGCATCTTGAGGATGACGATGACGTTATGAACGTTTATCACAACTGGGAAAATTGCGACTGATAACAGTCTATGAGCAAGTATAAAAAGCTTATTTCAAACACTCTGATACTCGGCGCGGGCACGTTTGCGTCAAAGGTGATCGTCCTTTTGATGATGCCCTTTTATACGCTTATTCTCTCGCCCGAGCAGTTTGGAGTGGCAGACCTTGTCACGCAGACGGCAAATATGATAATTCCTGTCGCGTGTGTTGGAATATGCGAGGGACTTTTCAGATTTACCTTGGATTGTGACGATAAAAAGAAGGTCTTTACAACGGGAATAGCCATTCTTTCTGTGAGTAGCGCGGTGATCTTCGCACTTCTGCCGCTGCTTAGCTTTTTTGATGATCTTAACGGCTATATCCTCTTGATAGGAGCATACGTGCTCTGCGCGAATTTTCATTCTGCGTGCGCGCAATACGTCAGGGCGCAGGGAAAGACCACGCTTTTTGCCGTACAGGGAATAATAAACACGGTTTTCACCGTGGTGTTAAACGTCCTGTTCCTTGCGGTATTCAAGATAGGCGAATTTGGATACGTTATTTCCGTTGTTATAGGCGACCTTGTGGTCACGCTTATTATATTTTTTGCGGCAAAGCTCTATCGAGATATATCGCCTAGGTATTTTTCGGCAGACACCATGCGCCAGATGCTGAAATTCAGTATCCCGTATATTCCAACGACAATGATGTGGCTTATAACCTCTGTTTCTGACAGATATATCGTGAGAGCCTTTTGCGGTGTCGGAGAGACGGGACTTTATGCCGCTTCTTATAAGATACCGACCCTTCTTACGCTCGCTTGTACCGTCTTTATTGAGGCGTGGCAGTTTTCTGCTGTGAAGGATGCGAGCGAGGAGGATAGAGGACATTTCTTCGGAACGGTATATAAGGCATACTTAGGAATTGTATTTGTGGCGGCGGGGGTTCTTATAGGCGGAAGCAGGATATTTACCGATATACTTCTTTCAAGCTCTTATTTTGAGTCTTGGTGCTTTGTTCCTATGCTCGTGCTCGCAACGGTATTTTCAAGTCTGGTGTCATTTATGGGAAGCGTTTATTTCGTTGAGAAAAAGAGCGTGCTTTCGATGCTTACAGCTCTTATGGGAGCGTTAATAAACGTTATCCTCAACTTTATATTGATACCCGATCACGGAGCGATGGGAGCGGCTGTGGCTACCTTTATAAGCTATTTTGCGGTGTATATCATTCGCGCGTATGATACGAGGTCTTACGTGAAATTCAAGCTTCACACACCGCTTCTTTGCGTGAACTCTTTGCTTATTTCGCTTCAGATGCTTGTGATGTATAGTCAAATACGCTACAATTATTATATACAGCTTGCTGTATGGCTGGTGCTTGTATTAATAAATATGAAGGGAATCTTAGCCGTGATGGCGGAGTTTTTGTCGTTTTTGCCGAAAAAGAAAAAATAATCAAAAAAATTTAAAAATGCTATTGCAAAATAAAAAGAGATATGGTATAATATATCTCGTTATGCGAAAAGCAAAAGAAAGGGCAGTCCGCTGCGCAGCTCTGCATGAATGCCCGGATTTTTAAGGAGGACTGAAAAAATGGATATGATTCAGGCTTTTACAAACGAGCAGCTTAAGAAGGAA
>JAZOLQ010000032.1:0-10642 GCA_045653185.1 Eubacteriales bacterium | reverse complement strand
CAATTTTTGCTTGCTCGCCTTAATCAGAGGCTTTGAAAAATTTGTCATTTATAATCGTCAATCTGATAACTTTTTCTTGACAACAAGCGATCACTGTGATACAATACTATCTATATATATTGTATTTGGTTACATATATCTGTTAGCTAATGAAATGATTTGCAGAAGGTGTTAAAATGATTTGGTCAAAAGAAGAAACTCTCCCTCGCGAAGAGCTTGAAAAGCTTCAGCTTGAGAGATTGCAGGAAACAGTGACACGAGTGTATAACTGCGTGCCCCCTTACAGAAAGAAAATGGAAGACGCGGGTGTAAAGCCTGAGGATATAAAATCGCTCGCAGACCTCGCCAAGCTTCCCTTTATCACAAAGCAGGATATGCGAGACAACTATCCCTTCGGTCTTTTTGCGGTGGATAGAGACAAGCTTGTACGTATCCACGCATCAAGCGGAACAACAGGAAAGCCCACCGTCGTCGGTTATACTCAAAAAGACCTTGATACCTGGACCGAATGTGTTTCGAGAATTGCTTGTATGGGTGGCGCAAGCTCGCACGACGTCGCTCAGATATGCTTTGGCTACGGAATGTTCACGGGCGCTCTCGGTCTTCACTACGGACTTGAAAATATCGGCGCTGCTATCGTTCCCTCCTCCACCGGTAACTCGGAAAAGCAGATAATGTATATGAAGGACTTTGAGACCTCGCTTCTGGTCGCTACCCCCTCATATGCTCTGCGTCTTGCAGAGGTCGCGCGAGAGATCGGCGTTGCTCCCACAAAGGACCTCAAGGTCAAGATAGCGCTTGTAGGAAGCGAGCTTCTCACCGACGCTATGCGCGAGGAGATGCACAAATACTGGGGAGAGGACCTTCTTATAACCTCTAACTACGGTATGAGCGAGCTTATGGGCCCAGGTGTATCGGGCGAATGCACAGAGCTTTGCGGTATGCATATAAACGAGGACTTCTTTATTCCCGAGATAATCAATCCCGAAACGGGAGAGGTTCTTCCCGCGGGAGAACAGGGCGAGCTTGTTATTACATGTATCCAGAAGGAAGGCTTGCCGCTTATACGATACCGCACAAAAGACATCACTCGTCTTTTCTATGAAAAATGTAAATGCGGAAGAACCTTCTGCCGTATGGAGAATCTTTCGGGCAGAAGCGACGATATGCTTAAGATACGCGGCGTAAACGTATTCCCGAGCCAGATTGAAGAGGTAATTCTCAGCTTTGACGAGCTCGGTCCTCACTATGAGATACTTCTTGAGCGAGAGGGATATCTCGACAAGCTCACAGTAAAGGTCGAGCTTGCACAGAGCACAGACTCCTTCTCTGTTCTTGAAAAAATATCAAATAATGTAAAGAACAAATTAAAGGTCGTTTTGGGCCTTGACGCAAAGGTATTGCTCGAATCTCCCAACACACTTCAGAGATTTGAAGGCAAAGCTAAAAGAGTTAAAGATCTAAGGAGTAAATAAAATGTCAAACAAAACTATAATGCTTGGAAATGAAGCTATTGCCAGAGGAGCATACGAGGCCGGTGTCAAGGTATCCTCGGCATACCCCGGAACACCCAGCACCGAGATAAGCGAATATCTGGCAAAATACGATGAAGTTTATACCGAATGGGCGCCGAACGAAAAGGTTGCCGCCGAGGTAGCTATCGGAGCGTCTATCGCAGGCGTCAGAAGCCTTGCTTGTATGAAGCACGTCGGTCTTAACGTTGCGGCTGACCCGCTTTACACCTTTGCTTACACAGGTGTCACGGGCGGTTCTGTATTCGTTGTGGCAGACGACCCGGGACTTGCTAGCTCGCAGAACGAGCAAGATACAAGAATGATAGGCCGCGCCGCTCACGTACCTGTTCTCGAACCCTCGGACTCTCAGGAAGCTAAGGATTTTGTTAAGTACGGATACGAGCTGAGCGAAAAATACGACACGCCCGTTATCCTCCGCACAACAACAAAGCTCGCTCACTCGCAGAGCGCTGTTGAGCTTTGCGACAGAGTTGAAGTTGCATGCAAAGAATACAGCCGCAATATGCAGAAATACGTTATGATGCCCGCGTCGGCTATTGGACGACATCTCGTCGTTGAGGACAGAGAGAAGCGTATGGCTTGTGACAGCGCTTCCTTCCCTGTAAACAAGCTTGAGATAAATGACAGAAAGCTTGGCTTTATCACCTGCGGAATTGCTTATCAGTACGTAAAAGAAGCGTTCCCCGAGGCAAGCGTTCTCAAGTTCGGTCTTGTAAACCCCATATCCAAAAAGCTTGTTGAGGAGTTTGTTTCTCAGGTAGAGACTGTATACGTTTTCGAGGAGCTTGAGCCTGTTATTGAAGAACAGGTGCGCGCTTGGGGCTTTGACGTTAAGGGCAAGGAATGCTTTACACGTCAGGGCGAATACAGCGCAAACTTGCTCAGAGCAGCTGTAAACGGTTCTGCTGACATCGCGTTTGAGCGTAAAGATGCTCCCGCGCGTCCCCCTATCCTCTGCCCCGGCTGTCCTCACAGAAGCGTATTCTCTGTTCTTAACAAGCTGAAGATACACGCGTCGGGCGACATCGGTTGCTACACTCTCGGAGCTGTCGCTCCGCTCAGCGTTATCGATACCACCATCTGCATGGGCGCGAGTATCTCTGCCCTTCACGGAATGGAAAAAGCAAGAGGCAGTGAATACGTTAAGAATTGGGTCGCGGTTATTGGAGACTCCACCTTCTTACATACAGGCATAAATTCCCTTATAAATATGGTCTATAACAAGGCTACGGGAACTGTTATGATACTCGACAACCGCACCACCGGTATGACCGGACATCAGGAGCACGCGGCAACGGGTAAGACACTTAAGGGCGAGGAAACAAACGCTATTGATTTTGTTGAGCTCTGCCACGCGGTAGGCGTTAAAAACGTTATCGAGGTAAACTCGTTTGACGTTGAAAAGCTTACCGAGGTCATCAAGGAAAGTGTTAACAGCGACACCTTGACCGTCATTATCACAAAAGCTCCCTGCGTTCTTCTCAAGGGTCAGAAATTCCCGAACAAGTGTGTGGTAGACGCAGACGCATGCAGAAAGTGCGGAGCTTGTATGAAAATAGGCTGTCCCGCTATGTCAAAGGGCGCTGACGGCAAGGTCAGAATAGACGATACTATGTGCAACGGCTGCGGTCTTTGCAAGAATTACTGCAAATTCGGCGCAATAAAAACGGTGGTGAGATAATATGGAAAAGAACATTATGATAGTAGGAGTCGGCGGTCAGGGCACACTGCTTACAAGCCGAATAATCGGAAAGACCGCTCTGAAAATGGGACTTGACGTCAAGATATCCGAGGTTCACGGAATGGCGCAGAGAGGAGGAAGCGTCGTTACCTTCGTTCGCTTTGGCGAAAAGGTATATGAGCCCGTCGTTGAAGAAGGTCAGGCAGACGTTATAATCGCGTTTGAGCGCCTTGAGGCTTTGAGATACTCTCATTTTCTCAAAAAAGACGGCGTCATCGTCGTAAACGATTGCAGAATAGACCCTATGACCGTCGTTATCGGAGCTAAAGAATACCCCGAAAATATTATCGAAGGTCTTAAAAAGGATCATTCTCTCTATACCATAGACGGACAGGAAATTGCTAAAGAGCTTGGAAACAGCAAGGTATTGAATTCTGTCGTTCTTGGATACAGTGCTAACTTCATAGGCTTTGATAAGGATACGTGGCTAGACGTGGTCGAGAACACAGTTCCCGCAAAAACGATAGATATTAATAAAAAAGCCTTCATCAAAGGGTATGAGTCACACGAGTAAGGGAGAAACTAAGAATGATTTGGAATGAAACAAAAGAATGTATGAGCAGAGATCAGATGCACACTCTGCAAAGCGCAAGACTTGTAAAGCTTGTCGATTACGTTTATCACAACGTTGAATACTACCGTAAAAAAATGCAGGCTGTCGATCTTATGCCCGCAGACATCAAGACTATTGAGGATATAACCAAGCTTCCCTTCACCACGAAGGACGACCTCAGAGAGAATTACCCCTTTGGACTTTTTGCTGTACCTAATTCCGAGATAGTAAGAATACACGCTTCCAGCGGTACTACGGGTAAGGCAACAGTTGTTGGTTACACAAGATACGACCTTGACGTTTGGTCGGAGTGTGTCGCGAGATGCTTGACTATGGCAGGCGTATCAAAGAACGACATCATTCAGGTCGCTTATGGATACGGCTTGTTCACAGGCGGTCTCGGAGCTCACGGCGGAGCTGAAAAAATAGGATCTACCGTTGTTCCTATGAGCACAGGCAACTCCAAAAAGCTCACCACTATGATGGTGGACTTCGGCGCTACGGCTATCGCTTGTACCCCTTCATACCTTCTCCACATATCCGAGGTTCTTGCCGAGGAAGGTCTCCTTGACAAGATAAAGCTTAAATCTGCTATTTGCGGAGCTGAGCCATGGACAGAAAAGATGCGTCACGAAATAGAGACGAAGCTCAATATAAAGGCCTACGACATATACGGTCTTAGCGAGATAATGGGACCAGGTGTGGCGTGCGACTGTGAATATCATAAGGGACTTCACGTCTGCGAGGACCATTTCTACCCCGAGGTGCTCAACACATCAACACTCGCTCCCGTCGCCGACGGCGAGACAGGCGAGCTTGCTTTTACAACACTCACCAAAGAGGGTATTCCGCTTATCCGTTACAGAACAAAGGACCTCACAAGCATAGATCACTCTACTTGTGAGTGCGGAAGAACAAGCGCGCGTATCTCCAGATTCAAGGGACGTGTTGACGATATGCTCATAATCAGAGGAGTTAACGTATTCCCGAGCCAAGTTGAAGCGGCGCTCATTGACGTTGAAGAGGTAACACCTCACTATATGATGATAGTTGATCGTGTCAACAACCTTGACACGCTTGAGATACAGCTTGAGCTTGATCCTAAGTATTATACCGACGAGGTAAGAGCTATCGAGGCACTCAACAAGAAGATATCTCACGTTATTCAGCAGACGCTCGGAATCAGCGCGAAGATCAAGCTGGTCGAGCCTCAGTCGCTTGTCAGAAGCCAGGGCAAAGCAGTTCACGTTATAGATAACCGTAAATTATATTGATAATCATACTTAGGAGGAAACAATTATGTTCGCAAAACAGTTGACTGTATTTATTGAAAACAGATCCGGAAGATTGTCCGAGGTACTTAACGTTCTTAAAAATAACAATGTAAATATTCTTTCATTGAGCCTTGCAGATACAACAGAATTCGGTCTGCTCCGTCTTATCGTTGACAACGCGGCTCTCGGAAAAGAAAAACTCAGTGAAAACGGCTTTTCTTCCCTTCTCTCTGACGTATCTATAATCAAGATACCTCACAAGGTAGGAAGCCTTCAGGAGCTTCTCAAGGTCATTGACGACAACGGAGTAAACATAGAGTATATGTACGGACTTTCCATAGAGTCGGACGAGGCTTACGTTGTACTTAAGGCATCGGATATTACAAAGGTCGATGAAATACTCACCGCAAACGGTGTTAAAACTATCTCTTGTAAGGATCTTGCCAATATATAACCTTAAGAGGATAATATGATAATTGATTTTCACACGCATATTTTTCCCGACAAAATAGCTCAGAAGACTATCGACTATCTCGCAGAAAAGGCGAATATACCGCCCTTCTCTGACGGCTCAGTTGACGGACTGCTCTCAGCTATGGAGCGCGCGGGCACAGATATATCGGTAACTCTTCCCGTTCTCACAAGCCCCTCACAGTTCGACAGTGTAAATCGCTTTGCAAAAGAGGTAAATCAAGCATTTTCCGATAAGGAGCGAAAGCTTATATCTTTTGCGGGAATACACCCGAGCTGCGAAGATATTGAGGGAAAAATGGCGTGGATCAAAAATAACGGTTTTTTGGGTGTCAAGCTCCATCCCGACTATCAGGAGACCTTCATTAACGACGAAGGATATATAAGGATATTGCAAGCCGCAAAGGAACAGGACCTTATTGTCCTCACGCACTCTGGTGTTGACGGCGGTTACCGCGGTCTGCCCGTGAGATGCACTCCAGAGCTTGCAAAGCAGGTCATAGACAAGGTACACCACAAAAAATTCGTACTTGCGCATTACGGCGCTAACGAAATGTTTGACGAGGTCTTGGAGCTTCTCTGCGGTGAGGACGTATATTTTGACACGGCGTATATACTTCGCTTCGTCGGCGAGGAAACCTTCAAAAAGATACTTGAAAAGCACGGAGAGGACAAGATACTCTTTGCAAGCGACTCGCCTTGGAGCGACGTCAAGCGAGACGTGGATATCTTAAAATCTTTTTCTTTAGACAAACGAACCGAGGAAAAGCTCTTTTACGGCAACGCAAAAAAGCTTCTCGGAATATAGGTGATATTTATGGGATACAATCAGAAAATGTTCGGGCTTGGAAGCAAGCGCTCGATCATAAGAGAAATATTTGAATACAGCAAAACAAGAGCGGCAGAGATCGGCGCTGACAAGGTGTTTGATTTCAGCCTTGGAAACCCGAGTGTTCCCGCTCCCGCAGAGGTAAACAGCACGATAGCGGAGCTTCTCTCAACACAAAACTCAGTTGAGCTTCACGGATATACCTCGGCACAGGGCGATGCTACCGTAAGAAAAGTTATTTCCGACAGCATACGCGACAGATTTGGAATAAACAATATAACTCCAAATCACATATATATGACTTGCGGCGCGGCAGCGTCTCTCTCGATCTGCCTGAAGGCTGTTATCGAGGAGGACAGCCGTGACGAGTGTATTGTTTTTGCGCCATTCTTCACAGAATACAGAGTATTTATTGAGAACGCGGGCGGAAAAATAGTTATAAGTCAGCCGATGGAAAAGACCTTCCAGATAGACATTGCCGATTTTGAGAGCAAGATAAACGAAAACACAAAGGCCGTCATCGTCAACTCACCTAACAACCCCAGCGGCGTTGTTTACTCAGAGGAAACGATAAAGGCTCTTTGCGATGTGCTTCGCAGAAAGTCTGCCGAATACGGAAATGCGATATACCTTATCGCTGACGAGCCTTACCGTGAGCTTGTTTATTCGGGAGTCAACGTTCCATATCTCATGAACTATTACGCAAATACGCTCGTTTGCTACTCCTATTCAAAATCCCTCTCGCTCCCGGGCGAAAGAATCGGATACATAGCTGTATCTCCCGAAATGGAAGACGGCACGAATATTTATCTTGCGGTGTGCGGCGCAGGAAGATCTCTCGGCTACGTTTGCGCGCCCAGCCTCTTCCAGCACGTTATCGCGCGTTGCGCATCTGCCAAGGTTGATATCGAGGTTTACAAAGAAAACAGAGACCTTCTTTACGACAATCTCACCTCCTACGGATATGAGTGCGTAAAGCCCGACGGAGCTTTCTACCTCTTTGTAAAGGCTCTTGAGGAGGACGCTTATAAATTCTATGAAAAAGCCAAGGAGCACGAGATACTCGTTGTTCCCTGCGACGATTTCGGAGTTGAAGGCTACGTAAGAATTGCCTACTGCGTTGACAAGGCAAGAGTTCTCGGTGCGCTCCCCGCATTCGAAAAGCTCGCGCTTGAATATAAGAAATAACAAAAAACAGATGGTTGCTGTTCAGTTACAGCAACCATCTGTTTTTATATGTTTATATTTACTCCGTTGACTTCAACGTTTTCATCTGCGCTGATGAGAATATACTTTTCTCCGTCGATTATCCTTGTTTTAACAAGGTCGGTGCGCTTGGGATTTACCTTGATAACAACGTCGGGAGTTTTGAGTTGGAAGCTTCTTGTCTCAACGATATTTCTCGGACTTATCTGTGTTCTCTCGCCAAACTCCTTTGTAAAGTTCTCCTCAAAGGCGCTTACCGTCTCTCCGTCAAGTCCGCTCGACTCAAGAACCTCACGAAGCTTATTCTTGTCTATCATAAGCGGGTCCTCGTCCCTGTGCTCCTTGCTCTCCTCGATCATCTCGTTTATCTGATTATGTATCGTTTTTACCACGTGGAGCGTGCAATCGTCGCTGACGGTATTTTCGATAATACTGTTTATCGTCTGCTTCTGTACATCGGCGGGCATCGGTATGACCTCGGCATTGAATACGCTTTCAATAAACGCCGAACGGTCTTTCTCGGTGTTTTTGGTATAATAAAGAGCCTTATAAATATTAGCAGTCCTATCGTCAAAGGTCGGGAACATAAATCCCATCTCGGGCATAGTAACTACGGTATCGGCAGAAACGCTTCTGAAGGGATTTCCCGACTCGTAAAAGCCGAGCTGTGACCTTGAGGTCTTGGGGGGACAGACGCAACAAATGAAATATGTAAACACCTCGTTTGAGTCACCGTTCTTCTCTCCGTCAACTCCGTGCGAGAGAACGTCGTATTTGTCGGACGCAAGAAGTATTATATAATTCCCTTCCATCTCGACCGAAGCAATTATCTTCTCATAAAGAGTGTGGACAGCGGCATCGTCGGAAAGTGTTGACTGTCTTATATCCATAAGCACTTTATGCTCTTCCGACTCAAGCACCTGCTTCGTTGAAAATTCAATATCAACAAGATTCTTTCCGATATATCCCGAAAGTGTCTTTTTTATAACCGACAGTATCTGTGCGCTCTCGTCCTCGGTCAAAAACGCCATAGACTGATCGAACTCGGCAAGTATCTGCTTTTCCGAGCCGACACAACAGCCTCTTATGTGATTTATATTACTTTTATTTATGTTAAAGCGCCGTCTTATTTCGGCAATTTCCTTTTCGTTCATATTATCCCTCGCTTAAAAAAATAGATTTATAAAAATCCTTTGCCCTTGCAAATATCTCTCTGACGTCTCTCTGTATCTGTCCGCTATACCCGCGAAGGTCGGAAGATACACCGTATGCCTCGATTCCAAGCTTTTTCGCGATATAAACGGCTCTGTACAAGTGATATTCTTGCGTTACAATTATTATCTTGCCGTACTTCTCTGCCGAGGCTGCATTGTAAAGGCTCTCGTAGGTTGAAAATCCAAAATTATCGCAAACGATATCCTCTTCTCTTACGCCTTTCTCAAGGCAAAAGGCTTTCATTGCCGCCACCTCGTCGTAGTCCTTATCGGGCGAGCAGTCTCCGCTGAGCAAAACAGTATCGGAATACCCTGCCTCATAAAGCTCTATCGCGACAGATAGACGGTCTGCGAGCATATCGGACGGAGTTCTGTCGGGACGCAGTCCCGCTCCGAGAACAAGTATGCAATCATACCCACCCCCGTAAATCTCCGACGCGGCAAGCACGCTCTCGTTTGAGGATATCAAGACAGAAATATTGGGCACCGCAACAAGCGCGGTGCACAATATTACAAATGATATACAAAAGATTATTATTTTCAAAAAGAGTGATCTTTTCATTTTGTTACTGTTTGGGTTCTTTGCCTCTGTTTATAATTATCTCTGCGGCGGTATCGAGATAATTATTGTCCATCATCTCTATCCAGCCCTTATCAACAAGCGCTGTGAGCTTGGGGTCTATCGGTATTCTCGCGAGCAGGTCGTATCCGAATTTTTCAGCTATCTCGTCAATATGGCTCTCGCCGAATATCTTTATCTCTTTTCCGCAATCGGGACACTTGACATAGCTCATATTCTCGATAATACCGTAAACGGGTATATTCATCATATCAGCCATATTAGCAGCCTTTGAAACTATCATAGACACGAGGTCCTGCGGCGTGCTTACTATAACTATTCCGTCAAGCGGTATTGACTGAAAGACGGTGAGCGGAACGTCGCCTGTTCCGGGAGGGCAGTCGATAAACATATAGTCGATATTATTCCATATCGTCTCTGTCCAAAACTGTTTTACCGTTCCCGCGATAACAGGACCTCTCCATATAACAGGGCGGGATTCGTCCTCAAGCAAGAGATTTACCGACATTATATCTATTCCCGATGTGGTAGACGGAGGAATCATTCCAAGTCCGTCGCCTTCGACACCCTGTTTAAGACCGAAAGCCTTGGGGATAGAAGGACCTGTTATATCGGCGTCAAGTATTGCCGTTTTATATCCAAGGCGCTGCATAGTGACGGCAAGCATCGAGGTGACGATAGATTTGCCAACTCCGCCCTTTCCGCTTACAACACCTATAATATGCTTAACGCTGCTGAGCTCGTGAGGCTGCTCCAAAAGGCTGTTCTTTTCTCTTGAGGAGCAATTGCTCGAGCAAGTAGAGCAGTTATGTGTGCATTCTTCTGACATTTTTATTTCCTACCTTTACAATTTTTTGCAATATATATTATACACCCTTTTTAAAATTTTTTCAACACCAAAATTAATTTTATTTTATTAATTTATTTGCCCAAATTTTTGAAAAGCCCTTGAAAAAAAGTCGTTTTGGTTGTATACTATATAAGTTAGAATATTATTTTATTCGGAGGATCATTATGAACACAAAATTAGAAAAGCTTAACTCCTTTGACGGCGTTAAAGGTCCTGTTCTTACAATAGTTATGGACGGAGTAGGAATTGCCCCCGATACAGAAGCAAATGCGGTTGCGGGCGCGTATACCCCCACACTCGATATGCTTATGTCAAAATATTCTATGGTTTGCCTTAAGGGTCACGGAACAGCAGTAGGGCTGCCCTCTGACGACGATATCGGTTACTCT
>JAZOLQ010000031.1:0-31834 GCA_045653185.1 Eubacteriales bacterium | reverse complement strand
TTGGTAGCTCGTCGGGCTCATAACCCGGAGGTCGTGAGGTTCAAATCCCACCTCCGCAACCAAAAACGAAAGCAGTCCATTGGACTGCTTTTTTCGTTTTTGGAACGATGTGTTCCGCTTGCGCGGAACGTGATGCGCACTTCGTGCGTGATGACGGCTTCGCCTTGTGATGTGCGCTGCGGCGCGTGAAGATGCGGAACACATCACATCACTGCGACCAACGGGAGCAACATCACTGTGCGTAGCACTACATCACTTGCCCGTAAGGGCAAACATCACTCTTTACAAACAAGCATAATTATGTTATAATATAATCGAAAGCGAGGTGCTACCTATGGCTGAATCGAAACTCCGTGAAATGTCAATGGATTTTTCCGTTGATATTATCAATCTTGTCAAATATCTCAAATCCAATCACGAAACGATTATCGCAAACCAAATCGGCAGAAGCGGTACTTCAATCGGCGCGAACATACACGAAGCACAATATGCACAAGGCAAAAAGGATTTCATATCTAAGCTTGAAATTGCTCTTAAAGAGGCGAGTGAAACAGGCTATTGGCTTGAACTTTTACATAGAACGAATTATATAGACAGTCAGCAATATAAAATTCTGTCAGATAAATGCGCTTCTATTCGTGTTATGCTAATTGCATCTTGCAAAACTGCAAAGGAGAATAAACAATGAAAAAAACCAACATTGTACAACTAATAGCCGCAATTTGCCTATTAATTGGAAGCATTATAAATCTCTTGAACCTCGTCACAGAAATTCCGTTTGGTTTATATGTATGTACAGGACCGCTTCTTTTAATTTCGGTAGTATTGTTTGCTATTGTTATTGTCAAACATATTAAAAACAAAAGAGAGAAGAAATAAGTATTCATATTTTTGTTGAGTTCAAATCCCGTAAGCAATCTCCCAAAAATATCTTTTTTATAGCTCTTTCACAACGCAAAGGCACCCAAAAGGGTGCCTTTTTGCGTTGGTTGCGGAAATGAGGTCTGTGCTTCACGACCTCCGTTAGAGACCGACCTCCGCTTTTAGCGGAATGTCGGGCGAATAACTTGCAACCTAAGTGAAAAGGATTAAGTATCGTTTTCGCAACGGTTGACGGCACAAAGCAAGGAGTGCGCCGAGCCGAGTGTAAGCGAAGCGTCGAGGCGACGGCGGACGACTATGCGACTGGCGAGTAAGGTCGTGAGGTTTTCAAAAATTACCACTTCCCTTTACATTTACCCCAATTTATGCTATAATTTTCTTTAGGTTTTGATATGAAAGAAATAATCAATAGAGCGCTGGATTTTGGAAACCCCAAGACGTTGACTAAGAA
The DNA here is from genome assembly GCA_045653185.1 of Eubacteriales bacterium. Classification (GTDB taxonomy): domain Bacteria; phylum Bacillota; class Clostridia; order Oscillospirales; family CAG-272; genus HGM12713. Next base: position 30,501 of record JAZOLQ010000031.1, on the reverse strand, counting down.
AAAATATATAAATCGTAAGCAAATTTTGAAATATTTTAAGCTTGCCAAGACAACTTTGCAAAGATGCAAGCACACTTGACAAAATTCCAAAAGCGCTATGTTGACTTTTAACTAACAAAGTGTTACAATATTTGCATATTATGATGAACTTTGAATTTTACAATTTTTTGACAAAAAGACTTGAAAAAATCCAATAACTATGATATAATAGATAATTATTAACAACTTCCAAATTTAAGGAGATACATCATGCAATTACTCGCCTTTGTTTTTTACTTTTTGCTGGTACTCGGTATTGGCGTGTTCTTCTTCCTTCGCTCTAAGAGCAACAGCGAGAAGGACTATTTCTTAGGCGGTCGTTCCACAGGTCCTTGGGTCACCGCTATGAGCGCTCAGGCTTCGGACATGTCGGGCTGGCTGCTCATGGGCTTCCCCGGAAGCATTATCGCATTTGGTATGGGAAAGGTCTGGATCGGTATCGGTCTTGCCCTTGGTACAGCTGCCAACTGGATATTCGTCGCAAAAAGACTGCGCCGTTTTTCCAAGGCATCGGGGGATGCCATTACCCTTCCCCAGTATCTGACAAACCGCTTTGCATCTCAGAACCCCATACTTAAGATACTTTGCGCTGTCATCTTCTTGATCAGCTTCACGGTTTACGTATCCTCAGCCTTCGTTGCAGGAAAGAGCGTTATGATCGCCGTTATTCCGTGGTTTGCCGACAAGCCTACGCTTGCTATGGCACTCTTCGCGCTTCTGATTTTGTTATACACCTTCCTTGGCGGATACAAGGCAGTGTGCTGGACAGACTTCTTCCAGGGTATAATGATGCTTATCGCGCTTCTTGCAGTACCGATAGTTATGTGCTTCGGCAACTTTGATCCCGCCTTTGCATCTTCTTTTGCAGAAGGAGTTGCGCCCTTCCAGTCCAACCCCTTCGCAGCAAGCTGGCAGGATATCGTAACAGGTCTCGCGTGGGGTCTTGGTTACTTTGGTATGCCTCACATCATCGTTCGCTTTATGGGTATCAACAAGCCCTCTCAGGTAAAGAAGGCAGCTACCGTTGCTATCGTTTGGGTAATTCTTACCCTTGGCAGCGCTATCGCTATTGCCGCGCTTGGCAGAACCTTCCTCTTCTCTGACGGCTCATCTTTGGCTGAAACACTTTTGCCTGTCGGAACACAGCAGAACATCTTTATCGTTCTGGCTCAGAACATCTTCCCGCCCGTCGTGGTAGGTCTCTTACTGGCAGCTATCGTTGCGGCTGCTATGTCCACAGCTGACTCTCAGCTTCTTGTGGCATCGTCCTCGTTCACCAGCGACCTCTACAAGCCACTTATCCGTAAGAATAAGGCGTCCGAAAAGGAAACTCTTTGGGTAGGACGTATCGTCGTTGCTATCGTCAGTGTGGTTGCCTTCCTCATCGCATCCAGCGGCTCTGAGTGGGCAGGCAACATCATGAGCATGGTTGAAAATGCTTGGGGACTCTTTGGCGCTGCCTTTGGTCCTATCGTTCTCCTCTCGCTCTTCTGGCGTCGTTTGAACTACACAGGCGCTTGCGCAGGTATAGTAGTAGGTGCTTTGGTTGATATCGCGTGGCTTCTCTGCTTTACAAGCACAATCACCACGGCTCTTATTTACAACACGGGCGTTTATGAAATTCTCCCCGGCTTTATCGCCAATGCCATCGTAGCTGTTGTCGTTTCGCTCCTCACAAAAGCTCCTTCGAGCGAGGTCGATAAAATTTTCGACGTGGCTACTGCTCCCGACGTAGATGACTAATATCTAAATATCAAATAAATACAAAAGACGGATAACATTACGTTATCCGTCTTTTGTATATTATGTTATATCCTTTTTCCTGTATTTCAGGAATGCCGCGACTATCCCTATAACAGAGAACAGAATTCCGATCGCAAGATATTTTATATCTATCGCCTTTTCTGAAATGATATATGCTCCGTCGGCATATCCAAAAGGCGTGATGTACTTAATAAATTCAAGATCCTCTGTAAGATTTGCGATAATATTCAAAAAGTATGAGACAAAAACAAGTCCAAGTCCCACGCCAAGCTCTCCTCTGCGCAAAAACGCCGAAAGACCGAAGGTAACTGCGCATATCTCAAGCTGAAGGATAAAATACGCGAGGAATATAAGCGTCATCGTAGATGCATCGCCTTCAACATTCACGATAAGCATACAGAGCACGCTTACGGCAACTGCGGCTATATTCAGAATAAAGACCTGAGAGAATGCCGCAAAAAGCTTTTCTGTGATTATCCTTGTACGAGATATCGGGTGAGTGAGCAAAAATTCCGCCGTCTTTTCCTTCTCTTCCTTGGCAAGCGCAGAGATACCGACAATCGCGGCAAAAAGCGCGCCGCCGAGTCCGAGCGTATTTCCACACTCAATTCCAAAGTATCCCATAAATTCGCCAAAGTTAAGCTGATCCATTCCAAAAGCGCTCGAAAACGCTCCCATATCGGCAAACATCGCGCTAATATCCCCCATCTGAGTTGACATCTCGGGATAGATTATCACACATACGCCAAGCATAAATGAGATGGCGGCGCTCCAGATCATAAGAGCTGTCTTGGACTGTCGAAGCTCGTGAAAAAATACCGTCATATCACTCTTCCTCCTTTGCGTAGTAATGCATAAATACCTCGTCAAGATCGGGATCTGAAATATTCACGTCCTCAAAGTCAAGAGTGCTAAGAGCGCGTGTAAGCTCCGACCCCTTTCCGCTGTAAAGAAAATTCACGGCGTCGTTTTCAAATCTTACGTCCTTCGCGTTCTCTATCACAGGAACGCCCTTCACTCCTCTGAGCATAACTCGCTTAACGCCCGTGTGTCCAAGCTTTTGAACGCTGTCGGACACGAGTATCCTTCCCTCTCGTATAACGGCTGCGCTCTTGCAGTAACGCCCTATCTCAGAAAGTATATGAGAGGAGAGAAATACCGTCGCGCCCTCGTCGTTGCGCTCCTTAAGTATCGTGTAAAATTCCTTTTGCATAAGCGGGTCAAGACCGCTTGTCGGCTCGTCGAGAATATAAAGTGTCGGGGAGTGCTGAAGCGCGCATACTATCCCAACCTTTTTGCGATTTCCGAGCGAAAGCTCATCTATTCTCCTTGATGTATCAAGCTCAAGCCTCTCGCAGAGCTCCTTTGCCTGAGCTCTGCACTCCTTTCCTCTCAGCCTTGCTGAAAATTCAAGGAGCTCACGAACCTTCATCTTGTTGTAAAATACAGCCTCCGAGGGAAGATATCCCACCTCGGCAAGAATTTCGCTATTGTTCTTCACAATATCCTTTCCAAGCACAGTCGCCTCTCCTTTCGTGGGAGCGATAAGCCCGAGCAACGTGCGGATAAGTGTACTTTTTCCCGCTCCGTTAGGACCTATAAATCCGAAAAACTCCCCCTCCTTTACAGAAAGGCTAACGTCAACTATACCGCGCGAGCTGCCGTAAAATTTGGTCAGCTCTTTAGTTTCTATCACGTTCATATCTTGCCTCCAATCAGGATATATTCTCGATTATCCTATCATATACCGCCTTAAGCGTCTCATCGTCACCAGCGCCGATAACGACGGTATCCTCGCCAAGCGTCAGAACGATACAGGGTTTATCTCCCGTGTAGGTATACCTTGTATAGTTTCCAAACTCGTCATTCTTGAAATATCCAAGCAACAGCCTTGCAGAAGCAAAACCGTTCACTCTCGCTCCGTCAATCGCGTTTTCCCTGTATTCCGCGGCATCGATATCCTCATAATTCAGACTAAGATCGCTCCAAAAGCTTGCTTTTACCTCTATCCCCGTATCGTTAGCCGAAAGCTCTATCTTTCCCCAAAACATCACGAAAATCAAAACGACAGCTATAACTCCAATGATGATAAATCTGAGCTTCTTATATTTCACTACATCAAGGTAGCCCTTCTCATAGTTCTCTTTGGTCGCCCTGCCGTCTGCTATCTGTTTTTTATAAAATCTATACGAGTATACCATAGGAATAATAGCCACCGTAAGAATAAGCGCTATCGCGACGTACGGAAGTATCTTTTCGGGAAGCGGCATAGCTAAAATGCAGATAAAGCCGATAGCAACGTATAGCTTTCCTGCAAAGCGGTGCGTTGCGTTCCAGTTCTCGTCGTTGGCAAGCGTCCATTTTATTTTTATTCCCATAGTGCGATTTCGCACAGTCTTAGGCATATAGTTACCTATGAAAATAAAGAGCAGCGCAAAGAGCAAAAGCATAACGGCAAAGATATTTGACGTGTATCCGAGCGCTGTCGTGACCATCATCGCGCTCACACTTATCGAGATAATGGGTATCACCCAGAACATTACATTCATAAGCATCTTATTTTGATTGTCGTTTTTGTCGATGACAACCGTTAATATAACGCATAACCAATGCACCGCCAAAAGTATGAGCGGCAAAACTATAAATGCTGTTGCGTGAGAGCCCCAACCGTTCGCTGTGCCGTCAATGCCCCAATGAATAATTATCTCCTCAGGCAATATAGCGTCGCCGAAAAATCCAAAAATCATCGGAAGCAATATAACTATCGACGACAAAATAAGCTGTAATTTATTCTTTTTTATCATTTTCTTCCCCCTTAAGATCTGCTATCCAAAGCATTATTTCTTCAAGAACCGACGCGTTCAGCTCGTAATAAATATATTTCCCCTCTCTCCTGTCACGTATGAGATCGGCTTCCTTAAGCACCGAAAGATGTCTCGATATCGACGCGCCAGTCACCTCAAACCGCTCAACTATATCTCCCGCCGACATTCTTCCGTTCTTCAAAAGATTAAGTATCTCCCGTCGTATCGGGTCGGAAAGAGCCTTGAGGGTATTTTGTATCCCCATATCTATCCCCTTTCATTTAACATTTAACCTAATTGTTAAATGTATTATATCATATTCAAGCGCGCTTGTCAAGATGCGCTGAAAAATTTTATCAAGAAGATCTTGGATACTACTCTTTTCATATATATCCTTTCTTTCAAAAGATAAAAAGCCCGCGTTTTACGTTTGTTTACGTAAAACGCGGGCTTAGTGTTTGATTTTCAAGGGTCTATCAGCTTAACTTTATCTTTCCCATCTGAGAATCTTTGATAACAGAAAGATAATTCTCGGCAAATATTTTTCTCTTTACCGAGTCATCAAGAGGCGAGAATGCAACCTTGCCAAGCTCGTATTTAGGGTCAAGATTTATCGCGTCAGTTCCAAATATCACCTTATCTTCACCGACCATATCCACTATCATATCAACACCAATCTGGTTATCCATAGAGCCGCAAAGCTCCATATAACAGTTTTCATACCCCGAAACGATAGGAGCTGCAATTCTGGTGTACTTTGCTCCGCCTCCCCCCTGATGCGCAATTATAAATTTCATATTATGGCGTTTTTTCAAAGCGTCCTCAATATCACTATGCTTAGGATCGCGTCCCCATATGTGACAAAGTATCGGGCATCTCATCTCGTTGGCAAAATCCATAGCGTACTGATACTCGGGAACTGTAAGCGCACCGTGATAATATCCGGGGAGGAATTTAAGTCCCAAAAAGCCGTCCATCTTGGAATATTTCTCAAGCTCACGCTTAACAGCGTCCATTCCGCAGGTAGGAACTACCGCAATATAAGCGTAGACCTTTGCAGGAAAGTTTTTGATAGCCTCGACCGATATTCTGTTAGCCTCCTCCATTCTGCCCTGAATGATCTGGTGGGGAATGGTAACTATGCAGTCAATTCCAAGCTTTGCGAGGTCCTTGACAACATGCTCGGTAGGGGTTCTGTCATACTTCTGATGCCAAGCGCTGAGGTGATAAGCGCCGATATGAGTATGTGCATCTATTATCGGGCAGGATATAGGCAATCCTGAATATACTTCATCACGAATGGTCATAGCGTATATCCTCCCAGTTCTTATAAAGTATCTTTTCCTTCTCCGCCTTAGGAATATCCGCAAACATAACAAGTCCAAGTGTACCCGAAACGGGAAGCTCGGGATATTCACTGCCGAATAGTAGCTTATCACAGCCGAATTTTTCGTATATCTCCTCTATCTGCATATAGTCAAGCATCTTTTCGATAGTGAAATAAACGTTTTTGCATTTGCCTATAAGAGGCATTATGTGTCTGCCGCCGTTTAGTCCATAACGTATGATAATAAATTTTATACGGGGATACTGAACAGCCATATCGGGCAGATGGTAAAACACCTCTGAGATGCGATCGGGATAATAATATTCGTCTATGATAACGGGCATAGAAAGCTCGTTTGCCGCCTCAAGCATCTCATCCCAATAAAACGGATGAAATGCTACTCTGAGTTGAGTCGGGAAAACACGGATAGACTCAGTGCCAAGTGCTGCAAGTCTTTCCTTAAAGCTTCCCTCACCGGGCAGAGAATCAGCTCCGAGGGACGGGTCAACGACAGCGCACACGCCTATTCTGCCACCGCTCTTTTCTGCTATATCAGCCATAATAGCGTTACCCGACTTATGCTCAAATCTTGCATATTCGTGGTATGCGACCGCGCGGTCTATCCTGTAACCGTCCATCATCTCTATGAGCAGCTCAGGCGTTACCTCTCTGCCGACAACATCCTTATTGCCGATAGAGACGTTCATATCTATTATCTTCATTTAGTCTATCCTTCCCTGTGCGATAACCTTCTGATAAAAGTACCAGCTCTTTCTTGGAACACGCTCAAGAGTTTCATAACGGATCTGTGTAAGACCGAACATAAACTGGAAGCCGCCCGCATAAAGCTCGTTGGTATCCATTATCGTCCAATGGAAATATCCCTTGACAGGTACTCCCGCCTTGCAAGCGCGCGCAAGCGAACGAAGATGCTCACGCATATAGTCTATGCGGTAATCGTCCTCAAGCTCCTCCTCGTAGTTACCCCACTTCTTTATTCCTATACCGTTTTCGGTTATAAAGATGTCCTTGTCGGGATAGGTCTCGTTAAGATAAGTAACCGTATCATAAAGTCCCTGAGGATAAGCGCGGAAGCCGTAATCGTCCTTAGGAAGCTTTTTATTGCTTACAAAACTATAACAGAGCTTTCCGTCATCGACATACTCGACGTGTGAAGGACTGTAATAATTTATACCTATGTAATCGTTTTCAATAAAATTATCGTCAAGGTCCTTCTGATATCCCTCGGGGAGCATATTGGTTATGTAAGGGTAGTCCATAAGTATCTTAGGGTAATATCCCTTGAGCATTGGATCAAGCCACCAACCGCTGTAAAACGCCTGTCTTACCTGTGCCGCCTTCTCGTCCTTTTCGTTCATAGAGAGCGTGTATACGGGCTCGAAATGTATAACAGCACCTATCTTACCCTTAAATCCGAGCTTCTTATATATACGGACCGCCTTATAATGCGCGATTATCATATTATGACAAGCTCTTATAGCCAGATTCATATCCTTAAGAAAGGGAGCGTTGCTTCCGTACGCGTACGCCGCCATACAGTTAATGCTGGGCTCGTTTACAGTACACCAATAATCAACCTTGTCACCGAGAGCCTTGAAGCAGGTCTCTGCATACACGGTAAACCAATCTATAAACCGGGGGTCAAGTATTCCTCCCTTTTCTATTACCCAGTAAGGAAGGTCGCAGTGGAAAAGGTCAAAGAAGGTAACTATTCCCTCTGCTCTGAGCTTGTCTAATACATCGGAATAATAATCAAGTCCCGCCTGACAAACCTCCTCTGGTCCGTTAGGAAATATACGCGACCAAGATATTGAGAACCGGAAGCACTTGAGACCAAGCTCCTTCATCATCTTTATATCCTCGGGATATTTATGGTAAAAATCCGCGGAATTGTTGGGGTCTGCACCAAAATACTTGTCTGGGTGTATCTTAAAATAATGCTCTCCGACGTCCTCACCCTTGCCGCCTTCATTACAACCTGACTCTATCTGACATGCAGAACAAGCCGCACCGAACAAAAAATCATTTGGAAAATTAAAAGTCATAGCATTTCTCCTTTGTAATTTGATAATATGATTTAGTAATTATAAATTGGCTATATTATACCATAATATTTTACAAAAACATTATCGTATCAAACCAAATATAAGCATTACCAGGATTTTTTACATTTCTCAAAGAATATTCTATATTACGTCCGCTTCTTTTTCGCTGTAATCCTGTTCTCCGACGATAGCGGTAAGCTCCGCCTTTGTCTGCGGCTCGTCAAAGGTGGAATACCTCACGTGCAAAACGTCGCCCTCGTGTAAAGCGCTGGCACCATGCTCGTCTATCTCTGCGTCGTGGGTCTTTGCGTGTTGGAGCGAGAGAACAAAAAGATTTGCGGGCCACAATATATCGGTTATATGCTTGTCTATCGCAAAAGAACCCTTTTTGACGACAACAAAGGTGTCGATAACCATTCTGGTCTTGTCCTCGTTTATAGCCTCGACTCTGCGCTCAAGCACGTTATCATTTATCGACTTAACGTCAAACATCTCGGTAATCATATAAGCGATAGCCGCCACAGCGACAACGTAAATTATATTTCCGTATCCTGAAAGAGCTTCTATGCTGAAGACTATCGCGGTTATCGGCATTTTCATCATACCCGAGATACACGCCGTTATACCGAGAACGAGTATCGTCAGGTAATATTCCTCCGCAAATCCCATATACTCTATAACTATTTTTCCGAGCAAGGCAGATACAAGCGTACCTATTGCCAGAATAGGCAGGAATATTCCTCCCGTTATTCGATTTGAGTTTGCAAGCAAGGTCAAGGTAGAACGCGCCAGAAGCAAAAGCAAGAGCATAAGCAGCACGCCTTCTCCCGCAAAGAGTCCGAGAATAAGCTCGTGCCCCGTCGATACAAAGGAAAACGAGCATACACCGAGCGCTATGGTAATTACAAAGACGAAGAATATCTTATACACTGCGGGAATTTTTGAGAGCTTTTTATTTGAAAAGGCGTGTATCACCTTGTAATATTTCAAAAAAAGTACGGCAAAAAGTCCCATTACTATGCCTATCAGAGCGGGAATCCATATATCCCCCAGCGAAAGCTCTACAAGCTGAAGTCTCGGAAAGAGCGTCGTGCTGACCTTGAATACAGGCGCTACAAGCTCTGTCGTAAGCTGTGCAAAGAGCACCGAGATACAGGATACTATAACTATCATCGGAGATATTTTTCTGTGCGCTTCCTCGATAGAAAACATTATTCCCGATATCGGCGCGCCCGTAGCGACGGAAAATCCCGCGCACGCGCCTCCCGTCATCGAGTATCTGTCCCAAGCTCTGTGTTTTTTTGTAAAGGAATAGACGCTTCCGCGTCCCACCGCCGTTCCTATCTGAACAGACGGCCCTTCGTTTCCAAGCGGAACTCCGAACAAAAAGCTTGTAAGCGAGAGAAAGAATACGCCCAAAAGAGTGCTTAACCATTTAAAGCTTATAACTCCGCGCAAAATTCCTATCGAGGTAGGTATGCCTCCTCCTCTGAGATTGGGATATCTTCCGTACACCCACGCCAAAAGGAAGGATACGCCAAACGCCAGCCCTATCACCAAGGGAATATAATAAAGATGACCGCTCAAATAGTGATATCCCCACTCGGATACCGAAATAACGTATTTCGCGCACAGCTTATAAAAATTGACGATAAGCGACGTAACGATTCCCGTAATAGAACCGAATATAACGGCGGCAAATATTAAATTTACAAAATAATTTTTATATCTTTGGTTTTTATTTTTCATAATCTTAAACGTTATTCCCCGCCTTCACGCGAGGCAAATAAAAAGGAATAGGTTTTATTTTATCATTTCAAAAAGTATCTTTCGGTACGCTTGGATATAGCACAAACTATCTCGTATCCGATAGTACCCGCGATAGATGCAAGGTCGTCGGCAGTAAGTATCTCTCCGCCGCTCTCACCCAAAAGGACCACCTCGTCCTCCATAGCCGCGTCGGGAATATCGCTCACGTCCACCATCATCTGATCCATACATACCCTGCCGACTATCTTCGCTCGCTTTCCTCGGATAAGAACGTAGCCCTTGTGTGAAAGATGCCTGCTGTATCCGTCGGCATATCCCGTAGGTATCGTAGCCACCCGCATCTCGCTTTGCGCAACGTAGCTCCTGCCATAGCCTATACTCTCGCCCGCGCGGACGGTATTCACAGCAGAGACGACGCTTTTCCAGCTAAGCACAGGCTTTATTCCCTCGGGCAAGCAGTTAGATATATCGGGCTTGAGACCGTAAAGCATTATTCCAAGGCGCACAAGCGCTTTCCCTGCCCACTTGGAGTTAAAGCGGTAATAAAGTCCGCCCGCGGAATTCATACAGTGTATATATTTAAGCTTTATATCGCCAAGCGAGTCAAGGATCTTTGCAAAACGGGAGAGCTGTTTTTTTGTAAATTCAACGTCGGAGTCGCTCTCACTGTCAGCAACAGCCAAATGCGTAAATACGCCGTTAAGCTCAAAAATTTCGCTGTATTTGCGTATCAGCTCGGCGCACCTCTTGGTATCCGCGCTGTCAAGTCCTATGCGCTTCATACCCGTATCTATGGCGAATTGACATTTTATTTTTGATTTTGAAGCCTTCGCAAGTTTTTCGGCGTACTCCTCGGATATAAGCGTCTGTGTAATATCGTATTCGGCAAGCGCCCACGCGAATTCTATCGGGGTGTATCCGAGAATAAGCATCTCTCCGCGCACACCGTTTTCCCTGAGCAATATCGCTTCCTTTATACTCGCGACAGCAAAAAACGAGACACCTATCTCTTGAAGCGTCAAAGCGCACTTCACATCGCCGTGTCCGTAAGCGTCCGCCTTCACGACCGCCATTATCTCGGTGTCGCTTGGCAGATGCGACCTGTATATGTAATAATTTTCTCTGAGCTGCCCGAGGTCTATCTCTGTCCACGAGCGTCTCATCATAATATCACGATCCATAGCTATCTGTACGCACTGACCTTTCTGTGTTGATATAAAATCAAGCGCAAAATACTTTTACGCCCAATTTAATATATTCCCGTTTTAGTTAGGAAATAACCGCAAAAATACGATAAATCATCAAATCTAATTATAACACATTATTTGGAATAAGACAATACGATTTTATAAATATTATCAATAATCGCCGTTTAAGAACAAATATTATAAAATATAAAAGCAAGCGAAAAGGAGAAGCTCCGAGAAGGTTCTCCTAAACTGTTTAATTAAAACCAAGTTCTATTCAATTAGTCCTCTCTCTTGCGGGCAATAAGCACACCGCCTGCAAGTATGGGAAGAATTGCAAGCATCGATGCTGCGAGGCTGCCTTCGCATCCCATATCGATCTGAATGGGTGGAATATTCAATTCGGAGGAAGCTCCCATTGTTTCAGTGCCTGTTGTTTCAGCGCCTGTCGTTTCAGTACCTGTTATTTCAGTGCCTGTCGTTTCAGCGCCTGTTGTTTCAGCGCCTGTTGTCGCAGGTGTTGATGTCACAGGTGTTGATGTCACAGGTGTTGTAATAGCTTCCGACGTAGAAACTCCCGGTATAGGATCATTGGGTATAGGCTCATTGGGTACAGTAAGCTCATCAGCAAGATCAACACTTATTGCCCAAAAAGAAGAATAATTGTTTACAACATAATACGGAAGAATTGCAGAAGAGGCTATAAGCTTTTGAACTCTGGTCGTACTTCCGGTCAAATACTGAACCGGCCAACAAACATATAACGGAACATAATCTCTGTTATTAAATTCAGCCATATATCTGAAGCTTGTAAAATCTTCCACTTCAACGCTTGCAGCTTCAGCAAGAGCCGCTTTAGAAAACTTAGTCTCTATAACAGCAATAATCTTATTACCCTCACCTATCTTCAAGGTCATTTTTCCGCTGTATGTAGTATTATCATAAGCAAACGAACCGGATTTTACATGAGTTGTAAGATCGCCTTGGTTATAAGCAGTGCCATAAAAAGACATGTTGGTTGAATTAGGCGCGAAGCCAAAATTGAGGCATTCCATATAAATGTACGAAGCACTCGCATTGTCAAATATCTGCAATGGATGCAGATAGATATCAAAGCCCTCGTACAAATTGAAGTCTGTCACATCAAAAGCCAAATATACCCATTCGTCATCATGCGCTACATACTGTGTAACAGGAGCGGCAGGAGTATGGGCGTCAAAGTAATTCAGAGCCAGATCGGTTCTTGTGTAGGTATACTCGTCTTCGCTTATTACACCGTCGGTCAAATTGGGAGCATTAGCGAGCTTCTTCACGTCTTCTGTCTCATCACGACCGTTACCCAAGTCAATAAAATCGTTCGCACTTTCGCCTATAAACGCGTCTCTGTAATCAAAAGTCCCTGTTGCGTTAGCCGTTATCGGTATCATGACCAACACGCCAAGAATCATTATAAGAGCCATAGCAAGTGATATCACTCTTTTTTTCTTGTTCATAAAATACCTCCCTATAGAGTAGTTTTCAAATAGGTTAAGTGACTCTGTTAAATACATTATTACTATTACATTATTGCTATTACATTATATACCTATTGGCAAGCAATCTGCGTAACCATTTGTTACTTTTTGGATTTTTTTATGATATGCTCCCGCTTTCTGCCAAATATCCCCAGCGTTTTTTGTTCACTTTTCACAGTTGTATGATACGCTTGCGGGAAAAAGGTTTGGAGAGGGTTCAAGGGAGGAGCTTTCCTTAAAAGGTCCTCCCTTGAAAAAATCCATATCTAATTACTGAGCTGCGTCAACGATAGCTGTAAACTTTTTAGCTACGAGGGAAGCTCCGCCGACAAGACCGCCGTCAACGTTGGGCTTTGCGAGAAGCTCTGCCGCGTTTGCGTCGTTCATAGAGCCGCCGTACTGGATAGTAACAGTCTCGGCAATATCAGCGCCGTACATATCGGCAAGAACCTTACGGATAGCTCCGCAGGTCTCCTCTGCCTGCTCGGGAGTTGCTGTGAGCCCTGTTCCGATAGCCCATACAGGCTCGTAAGCGATAATAACGTTCTTAAGCGCCTCAGCGTCAACGTCTGCGAGGTCAAGCTTTGTCTGCATTCCAACAACCTCGTTGGTAATGCCCGCAAGTCTCTGCTCCTTAACTTCTCCAAGGCAGAGAATTACCTTCATACCGGCCGCGAGAGCAGCCTTTGTGCGAAGGTTTACGGTTGTGTCTGTCTCACCGAAATACTGACGTCTTTCGCTGTGACCGATGATAACGTATTCAACGCCGATAGCCTTGAGCATCTTTGCGGATACCTCACCCGTGTAAGCGCCCTTCTCCTCGTAGTGAACGTTCTCAGCTCCTATCTTGATGTTAGAGCCCTCAGCCGCCTTCATAGCAGCAGAGATAGTTACGTAAGGAGCGCAGAAAATTATGTCGCAGTTGTCTTTTCCTGCAACCATAGGCTTGATTTCATTTATAAATGCAGTAGCCTCGTCAGGAGTGAAGTTCATCTTCCAGTTTCCTGCGATAACCGTTCTTCTCTTTGCGGGATTCATAGTTAATATTCCTCTCTTTTCAATTATTATTTCAACAACACCGCCAAAAGATCTCTTCTGGCGGTATTATATTTATAACTTTTTAGCCTTTATTATTTGTCCATAAGACAAGCTATACCGGGAAGCTCACGTCCCTCAAGGAACTCAAGCGATGCTCCGCCGCCTGTCGATATGTGTGTCATCTTGTCAGCATATCCAAGCTTTTCAACAGCCGCTGCGGAATCTCCGCCGCCGATGATAGAGATAGCTCCGCTCTCAGCAACCGCTGACGCAACGCCCTCTGTTCCTGCCGCAAAATTCTTCCACTCGGAAACACCCATCGGGCCGTTCCATACAACAGTTCCTGCTCCGCCTATTGTCTTGGAGAAGAGCTCACGGGTAACAGGTCCTATGTCAAGACCCATCCAACCGTCGGGAATGCTGTCGGAGTAGATAACCATGTTATTGGTGTTCTCGTTGTACTCTCTTCCGATAACGTTGTCAACAGGGAGAAGGAAGTTAACGCCCTTTGCGCGAGCCTTTTCAACCATCTCTTTTGCAAGCTCCACCTTGTCCTCTTCGCAGAGAGAATTGCCGATGTTGTGACCGAAAGCCTTGAAGAATGTGTATGCCATTCCGCCGCCGATGATAAGTGTGTCAACCTTTTCGATGAGGTTGTTTATAACGCCGATCTTGTCGGAAACCTTTGCTCCGCCAAGGATAGCTACGAAGGGACGGACGGGGTCAGCGAGCGCCTTGCCCATAACAGAGATCTCCTTCTGAATGAGGTATCCGCAAACTGCGGGGAGATAATCTGCAACTCCTGCGGTAGAAGCGTGAGCGCGGTGTGCAGAACCGAAAGCATCGTTAACAAAAAGCTCTGCGTAGTCAGCAAGCTCCTTTGCGAAGTCTGCGCCGTTCTTTGTCTCTCTTGCGTCAAAACGGACGTTCTCTATAAGAACTGCCTCGCCTTCCTTGAGAGCCGCAATCTTTGCCTTTGCGTCAGGACCGATAATATCCTCAGCGAAGGTTACCTTGTCGCCGAGAAGCTCGTTAAGTCTGTCAGCAACGGGCTTAAGTGTGAATTTCTGCTTATCGCCGAGAGCCTTCTTAAGAAGCTCTGCCTTAGCTGCTGCCTGCTCCTCTGCGGGAAGACCCTCAACCTTCTGCTTCTCCTTCTTTGTGAGAGAGAATCCCTCTGTGAAGATAGCATGGGGCTTGCCCATGTGAGAGCAAAGAATAAGCTTTGCGCCCTTGTCGAGAAGGTACTTGATTGTGGGAAGCGCCTCAACTATTCTCTTGTCAGAGGTGATAACGCCGTCCTTAAGCGGTACGTTAAAGTCGCAACGAACAAGTATCTTTTTGCCGACAACTTCAACATCTTCGATTGTTTTCTTGTTATAGGTCATTTTATATCCACCTTTCAAAAATTTTCTGAATTTTTAAAACACCACATATTAATATACCACAAAAATTCAAATATATCAAGTAGTATTTGCTAAAATCTTATCTTTTTGTTATATTTTAGACTGTTTTTTATAGTATTTCAGGCTTTTTATAGTTTTTACCCTGATAAGACTCTCTCAAAAAGAGCGTCTTATCAATGTCATTTATAACCGACACCTTTTTTCTGCTCCAATCGGGAGCGAGAAGTTCATCGGCCATTCCGTCCCCCGTCACTCTTGCGACCACTGTGTCGGGCGGCAAAAGCTCGATAGCGTCGCAGACAAGCTCTACGTATTCCTGCTTTTCAAGCGGAGTATATCCCCCGCGCTCATAAAGCTCGGCAAGCTTTGTTCCGCGTATCACGTGAAGAAGATGTATCTTTATCTGCTCGGGAGCGAGCGCTGCAACGTCGCGCACTGTCCTCAGCATCTTTTCTCGGTCCTCGCCCGGAAGTCCGAAAATAATGTGAACGCATATATTTATCTTTTCCGATGCCGCCCTCAGATTTTCAAATCCTTGGCAAAATTCAGAAAAGCTGTGTCCGCGGTTGATAAAGTCCGCCACCTCGTCGTCGGAGGTCTGAAGCCCAAGCTCGACTGTGAGCACAGTCCTGTCGGCAATATCGGCAAGATACTCCACAACGTCGTCCTCAAGACAGTCAGCCCGAGTGGCTATGTTGAGTCCGACAACGCCCTCAAGCGAGAGCGCCTCCTCATATTTCTCGCGAAGGACAGATATCGGAGCATAGGTATTTGTGTGCGCTTGAAAATAAGGGATACACCTGTCGGTGCTCCATTTTGACGAGAGCTTTTCGCGTGTCGCCTCGTATTGCGCCGCAACAGACAGCTCAGGGCTCTCGGAAAAATCTCCGCTTCCCCTTGACGAACAGTATATGCAACCGCCAACTCCGCACCTTCCGTCGATATTCGGGCAAGTAAAGCCCGCGTCTATCGGTATCTTCGCGCACTTTCCGCCAAAAGTCCTGCGAAGATAATAATCGTAGGTAAAATATCTTTTATTGGAGTCGGTAAACTCATAAGGATTGGAATTTCTTTGTGTGATTTTCATATAATACCTATCTTAATACATTATGGGGCTGAACAATTCAGCCCCATATTAAAATCTATTCAGGCTGCGAGAAGCTTCTCAAGTACAGCTATCTTTACGCAAACGGCAAGAATTCTCATTGCCTCCTCAAGCTCGAGCTCGGAGGGGAAGGTGGGAGCAATTCTTATGTTGCTGTCATCGGGGTCGATACCGTAAGGATAGGTAGCTCCTACCGTCGTGAGTGTTACTCCGACGTTACGGCAAAGCTCGTAGGTTCTCTTTGCGCATCCGTTTTCTGTGTAAAGGCTTACAAAATATCCGCCGTTGGGGCGTGTCCATTTTGCAGCGCCCGTTGTGCCAAGCTCGCTTGTAAGCACCTTTTCAACTATCTCAAACTTAGGTCTTATAAGCGACGCGAGAAGCATCATATGCTCGCGCATATTTTCCGCGCTCTTGAAGAACTTGATATGTCTGAGCTGGTTTATCTTGTCGTGACCGATAGTCTGTATGCTGAGTATCGGCTTTATCTGAGCCATATTGTTGTCGGATGCCGCTACCATAGCCACACCCGCGCCGGGGAAGGATATCTTCGAGGTAGAAGCAAAGTAGAATACTCTGTCCTCTGTTCCGTATTTCTGGCAAACCGCGAATATATTAGCAAGCTTATCTGCTCTGTCCTCGTAAAGCTCATGGATAGCGTAAGCGTTATCCCAGAATATTCTGAAATCGGGAGCGGCAGTCTTCATAGAAGCAAGTCTTTCCACAGTCTCGTCAGAGTAAGTATATCCATCGGGGTTGGAATACTTGGGGTTGCACCAGATTCCCTTTATAGAAGCGTCGGACTCTACAAGTCGCTCGACCTCGTCCATATCGGGTCCGGTCTCGCTCATCTTAACGTTTATCATCTCTATTCCGAGAGACTGGCATATAGCGAAGTGACGGTCATATCCGGGGACAGGGCAGATAAACTTTATCTTCCCCTCAGCTACCCAGGGCTTCTCGCTTCCGTAAACACCGTAAAGCAGTGCTCTTGCGACAGTGTCATACATAAGGTTGAGCGAGGAGTTACCGCCAACTATGATATTCTTCATAGGAATCTCAAAAAGCTCGGAGAAGAGTCTCTTCATCTCGGGAAGTCCGTCAAGCACGCCGTAGTTACGGCAGTCAAGACCGCTCTCGCTCTTGCAGTCCTCAAGGCTGTCAAGACACGTGAGCATTCCCATGACTGTGTCAAGCTGCTTCTGACCGGGTTTTCCGCGCGAAAGGTCGAGCGACAGATTCTTCGCCTTCAATACCTCATACTGAGCATCAAGATGCGCTTTTTCCTTTGCAAGTTCCTCTTTTGTCATCTTCAAATAATTCATGATTTCCCCCTATAAAAAGCATAAATGCATATATTACTAAAAATCGCCTGTCGGCATCCTTAGTATTATATCACAATACTCCTGAATTGGCAAGATTTATTTTCCGATTATGCAAAAGATTAACATTTTGTTCATAAATATCCTATTTATCCCAAAAATCACGGATATTTTCTGCAAGAGATTGAACGTTTCTTGCATATTTTATGTTTTTCCAATGCTCAGGGAACAATTTTTTGTATTTTTCTTCGGCATATCGGTCGTCCACAAGCACAACGACGCCCTCGTCCTCGTCACGTCTTATAACACGTCCCGCCGCCTGAAGCACGTTGTTCATTCCCGGAAACGTGTACGCGTAATCGTATCCGCACCCGTTTCTGACTTCAAAATAATCTCTTATGATATTATTTTCGTTAGATATGCCCGGCAGTCCAACGCCGAATATTACAGCGCCGATAAGACGGCTTCCCGGGAGGTCAACGCCCTCGGAAAAAGCTCCACCGAGAACGCAGAAGCCGATGCGGAGAACTCCCTTGTCTTCCTTGAATTCGTCAAGAAATTCCTCCTTTTCGCGAATCGTCATATTCTGCTTTTGAATTATCGTCTTAACGTTCGGATACTTTGCGCAAAACGCGCCCGAGACCGATTTTAGCATCTCATAAGACGGAAAATACACCATATAATTCCCCGCCCTCAAAGCGACCGATGCCGCTATTACCGAGGCGTATTTTTTAGTGTTCTTTTCTCTGTCTTCATATCGCAAGCTGAGATGATCAACCACCGTCACCGAGAGATTATCTCTGTCAAAGGGCGACGGAAGCGATATCTGGCGCGAGCGCCCCACACCGCCGAGAACGTCCGCAAAATAATCGGCAGGACGGAGAGTCGCCGAGAAAAGCAACGTACTTACGGCACGGTTTTGGAGCGTGTTCATGATATGCGACGGGTCAAGGCAGTATATCTTAAGCATGGTATCCCCGCCCGATATTTCAATATAGAAGAGAAAACGCTCGTCAAAATATTCTCCCACCGCCATATAACGTCTGATATTCATCACAAGCCCTTCAATGCCTGAAGCCTTCTTGTCGTCGGGATTGTGTCTGAGCCACTCGTCAAGCGAGGACTTCAGTATTCTCAGCTCTTCCATAAGCTTTTCGGGGAGAACGGAATTCATATAAAACCCCCTCTCCTCGCCGTCAGACGTCCTCACCATATTATCTCTGCAAAGCCGTCTGAGTCCCCTCAGATAAAGTATAATTCTTTCAAACGCCCGCTCAAGCTCGCTGTCGAACGCAGGTATCTGCGCGTATATCTTTTCAAACTCGGAGCGGCGGAGAGTCGCCGAATACATATCCCTCGCCCTGTCGGCAAGGTTATGTGCCTCGTCAAGCAAAAAGATATATTTTCCCGCCTCGGCATCAGAGCCGAAATAGCGTCTGAAATATACCATGGGGTCAAAAACGTAGTTATAATCGCAGATTATTATGTCGCAATATTCCGAAAGGTCAAGCGATAGCTCATAGGGACATATCCTGTATTTTTTCGCCACCTCGGCGATTATCTGCCTTGTAAATCCGTTTTGTCTTGAAAGGAGCTCAAAGATAGCGTCATCTACTCTGTCATAATATCCGTTCGCGAACTCGCATATCTTCGGGTCGCACAAATTATCTCTTATCCCCGCTATCCGCGCTCCGCAAAGGCAGACCTGCTCTTTTGCCGTGATAACGACCGTGCGAAGCCTTGCACCGCCCTCAAAAAGCTTGCCTGCGGCGCGATACGCCTCTCGCCTTGTGCTCGATTTTGCCGTGAGATAAAATATCTTGTCGGCATATCCCGCGCCAAGCGCTCGAACCGCGGGATAGAGCGAGGATATCGTCTTTCCCGTTCCTGTCGGAGCTTCCACAAAAAGCCTCTCTCCCTTTTTCATCGCGCGATAGCTCTCGCGTATCATTATCTCCTGACCCTCTCGAAGCTCGGGATAAGGAAATCTCGCGTTCTCGGCGCTCGGGAGCAGCACCTCGGTTCTGTACTTTATAAATTCAGCCGTTCTGCTTATTTTTTCTATAAGCGTTTTATACCAAGTGCGAAGCTCTTCGGTACGGTATTCATAATTGAAGTATTTTATTTTTCCATTATCGCTGTTGACGTATGTAATTCTTCCGCATACCGTATCAAGCTCGTCACGGCAAGCAACAAAATACGCGTAGCACTTCATCTGCGCCAAAAAAATATCCCTCGGAGGAGCGTAAAAGTCAAATTTTCCGACGCTTTTTATTTCGTCCACCGTCACTCTGCCGTCCTTTTTTATGATGCCGTCAGCTCTTCCGCTTACAGTATAATAGAGCCCGTTATAAGCAAAGGTATTTGAAAGCGAGACCTCGGGATTGTAAAAAGCTCCCGCGCCCGACTGGATTTTTCGGTGTATCTCCGAGCCTATAAGACGCATATTCTTGCGGAAATTTTTTCTGTCCATATCTCCCGAGCGAAAAACTCGTTCGCAAAGCTCACCGACAGAAAGCTCTATCGCGCAGTTATCTTCAAGGTATTTCATCTGCTCCCCCTTTCCGTAATTATTATTTAAATTATATCATATTTAATCGCGCTCCGTCAATAGATTTGAAAAACCCTGTCTCTTTTACCAAAAATTTTGGGGTTACATTTTCCCCCTCTGCCGATTATAATTATATTATAGTAAGAAAAAAGGAGAGCCATATGGAATTTATACTTATAAGCGACAACAAGATAAAGGTCATGCTTACAGAGGAAGACCTGCAAGAATTCGAGATAGAAACAGAGGAGCTTGACTATTCAAATACAGAAACAAAGAGAATGTTCTGGGACGTACTGAGCAGAGCCAAAAAGCTGACAGGGTTTGACACCGACGGGCAAAGAGTGCTCGTACAGCTCTATCCCTCGCGCCAAGGCGGGTGCGAGCTCTTCGTAACGAAGATAGGCGCTCTCTGCTCAGCGGAGGAAAAGTGTCCAACCCAAAAAGCTCCCCTTCTCTGCGAGAAAATATGCTTTGACGAGGACTTCGGAGGCTTTGCCAAGCCAAAGGGCGCTCACGCCGCCTTTTCCTTCGATAGCTTAAAGAATATCACAGCGGCATGCCGCCGCCTTTTTGAAATAGAATATTCCTCTGCTTCCTCGGCGTACATAGGAGAAGACGGACGGTATTACCTTATACTCAGGGATATTGACGTTTCGGGATATACACTCGACAAATATTCTTTCCTCTTTGAGTTTGGAAGCATCGAGAGCTATGAGGTAACAGACGCCTATCTCGCCGAGCACGCCAAAAGGCTTGTCACGCGAAGCGCCGTCTCACTCCTCGCCACTTGTTGATAGAATATCCCCCGCATTTTTCACGTGTGCAGAATAAAGCTCACTGTAAAAAGCCTCGGTCTCGGCAGTCATCTTTTTTGAATTGAGCTCGGTGGCGTACCTCTCATAAGCCGAGCGCGACATTCTCTCATAAAGCTCCCTGTCTTTCGCAATTTTCTCTATTTTCTCAGAGAGCGCGTAAAAATCCCCAACAGGATATATATATCCGTTCTCTCCGTCCCTTATCATATAAGGATTTCCGCCGTATGAGCTTGCCACCGCGGGAAGCCCTATGCTCATTCCCTCAGAGAGCGCAAGAGACGAGGTTTCAGTTCCGCACGAACAGTTGACGTTCAGATCAAAGCAGTTAAAATATTTTTCCACACCCTTACAAAAGCCCGTAAAAATCACCTTGTCGGATATTCCAAGAGAAGCCGCAAGCTCCTTGAGCTCATATTCAAGACTTCCGCTGCCCATCACGATAAAACGGTACGAGGGATCTCTGCGAGCAAGTATTCTCGCGGCGCGCAAAAAACTGTCGTGGTCCTTGCACCTCTCAAGCCGCGCACATATCCCCACCGCAAAGCACCCTTCGAGAGACAGCTCTTCACGAGCCTCGCTTCTCTCGTCGGGACTGTATTTTCTGAGTCCCTCGACTCCGTTTATTATCACTCTTATATTCTTTTCCGGATATCCAAGCGAGAGAAGGTCCGCCCGCGCCGCATCAGCCACGGCTATCGCTCGGTTTGAGAGAAGTCTGCCCGCGCCGCCTATGAGCCAGCGGATAGGCGCTGTCCTTTGATAAAGAGGTATCGGATAGGTACAGTGCCTCGTGTATATCCTCACAGGCACACCGCAAAGGAGCGCCGCTATCCTTGCGCTCATACAGCCGTGACAGTTTATTATGTCAGGGGATATGCGCCGAATCAGCTTCGCTATCTCAAAAACAGCCGAAAGCTCAAACGAGCGGTCCTTACATCCATCAATAAAACAGACCCTCACGCCAAGACCTCTCATAGAGTCTGCAAGCTCACTGCCGCGCGGCATAATTACCCACGTGTCTATTCTCTCTCTGTTACTCTCCTTAAGTCTTGTGATCAAAAGTCTGCCCGCGCCCCCTATGTTCATATCGCTTATCGCTTCTATAACTCTCATAGCTATCCCCCTCAAAGCCTTGATATTTTTAATATAGTCTGCGCATTTTTTGCTATAAAAATCCTGTTTTAAAAAATAAATACAGCAAAATCCCCTCGACGTGCTGTCGTCCCGGCAAATATCCTCGCGCAAGGCGGAGAGTTTTGCTTTGAAATGCACGGCTAGAGCGTACCTTTTGGGACACAAAAAGGGCTGAGTTTTAAACTCAGCCCTTTAAATTTTTATTTGATTTCAGTTATTCCTCAACAGGAAGGTAAAGCTCGTAATCCTTAAGCTTTGTCTTTGTGAAGGTTGCGGGGCAGTAATATGTCGCGCCGACCTTTGAAAGCTCCTTAGAAGTAAGCGTTGCGTTCTGGTTGAAGATTATCGGAATAACAGGCATATCCTCCATGGCTATCTTCTCTGCCTCGTGGAGAAGCACTGCTCTCTTCTCTATATTCTTTTCAGCAAACGCTGCCTCTATCTTATCATTGTATTCCTGACTGTCATATCCCGAGTAGTGAGGCATCATCTTATATTCAAGATCTGTCATATCCATTCCGCGTCCCGAGAACTTTGTTGCAAGTCTTGCGAGTGCGGAGAATGCGTCTGCGGAATATGCGTGATAATCAACCGCGATAACCTCAAATTTACCCGATCTGTAAGCCTCTGCATAAATGTCGTCTCTGATATCGCTTGAAACTATTCCGAGATACTCGTCATCGTTCTCAATTACGTCGATAGCATTGATAGCAACGTGGAATCCCAAAGACTCCCAAGCCTCTTTTACCTTCTCGGCGATCATCATATGAACTTCATCGTAAGCAGCTACTGTAAGAGCCATCATAAACTTAGAAGCATCAACTCCCGAGTTTGCAAGAGCCGCCTTTGCTTCGTCCATCTTTGCACCGGTGGCGATTATGTCTCCGCCGACCTCTCTGAAGGAATCCTTAACAGACTTTGCGTCAAACACGCCGTAAGGAACAAGTCCTGTCGCAGCCTTAGCAAATACAACCGCATCAGCGATAGCCTGACGGTCTATTGCAAGAGAAAGCGCCTTGCGAACGTCCTTATTTGCAAAGATCTTTTCGCCGTCTTCTCCCTCTTTGAGATTATCTCTGTATACGCTTCTGTTGGTCTCAAGCGCTGTGAAGGAGTTCGCCTTGTAATATCTTACAACAGCGTTCTGGTTGAGTATGTAGGCATGTGTGCTGAGTCCGTCGGTGATCTCTGCCTCGTCCTTATAGTCTCCGCGTACAGAAAGCGGAATATCTCCAACGAAGAACAACTTTCCGTCTTTGTAGTCCTGCATTATCTGTTCAGCAGTCTTGGTGTAGTCAATAACCAGTCTGTAAGGTGTTACAGACTTGTCAATCTTATCCTTGGTTATATCGCGGTAGTAGTAGCTGTTTCTCTCAAGAACGATTCTCTCCTCGCCCTCTTCGTAAGAAGCTGTTCTGAGACGGAAAGGACCGCTGGAAACGATGGTTGCGGGCTTCTTTGCCCAGTCATCTGTCTTGGAAACCTTTTCTTCGCGAAGCGGAACAAGCGCATAGCTTGTAAGATTGAGAAGGAACTGATCGTAATCTATCTTTCCCTCAAACTGAATCTCAACAGTGCTTTCGTTAAGAGAACAAATGCCAATGTCGTCTATCGAGAGGTCACCCTCTTTTACAGCGCGGGCATTCTTTATGTCAAAAAGAAGCGAAGCAACTTCATAAGAATCTTCAACTGCAATTACTCTCTTCCAAGCATAAACTACGTCGTTAGCTGTGACAGGAATATTATCTGTCCAACATGCGTCTTCTCTGAGCTCGATATACATCTTGTATTCGCCGATCGCTTCATTTTCTTCGATCTTGTAGCTCTTAGCGAGAGACTTCTTTACTTTTCCGTTATCGTCAAGAACGAACAGGTTGTCAAAAAGCAAGCTGACAATTCTGAGGTTAGAGTCGTTCTCGTATGCGTGAACGGGGTCAAAGTCATAAACCATATCGGTAAGGTACATATTTATGTACGCACCTTTATCTTCTTCCGTATCTTCATCTTTCTTGGCGCATCCCATAAAAGCGGTTGCGAGCATAATGAGACAGAGTACCAATGCAAGAACTCTTTTTGTCATTTTTTCAAACCTCCTCCGGTTTCAAAGAACTTATATAAGCCACTGGGGCATACTACTTGTATATTATATCATTATTTCAATTCAAAATCAATGTCTAACAGACGCGCAAAACAACTTTCGGTTACATGCACAATTTGCATCTTTAAAGATTGTGCATTTTTTACATAAAATTTTACTTTTTTACTTAAAAAAAGGATATAATAAATCTTTCTTGAAAAGAATATAAGTAAACAGCATATATCATGGAGGGAAAATGAAAGAACAGATCTACTCAGACCTTGCTCTCGAGAGCAATTATACGCCAAAAGTATCCCCGCCAAGCTCCCCCGAATATTCGGAGGATATAAGCGGAAATATCAAGCTTTGCCGACTCGATATAAGCAACGATGAGCTATCAAAAAAATACGGTCGCCAAAAAGGAAGATACGTAAGCGCCGTATGTGAAAAAATATGGCTCTATTCCGCCTCAGAGATAGACTTTGCCGCCGAGGTGATCGGGTCGGAGATAAGAAAAATGCTTTCCGACGCCACCTCAAAAAAAATAGACAAAAATTTCAGCGTGCTCGTCGCGGGACTTGGAAATTCCGAAATAACCGCCGATGCGATAGGTCCTCTCACCGTCGCGAAGCTCACAGTCACCCGACATATCAGAGAGGTGAGCGAGGAAATATTTCACACGCTTGGGCTCTGTAATATAAGCTCGATAGCCCCGGGCGTACTCTCTCAAACAGGAATAGAAACGCTTGAGCTTGTTCGGGGCGCGGTAAGAAACACTTCGCCCGACGCCGTGATAGCCGTGGATGCCCTTGCAGCAAGGTCCTGTGAGCGCCTTGGGAGGACGGTACAGATATCCGACAGCGGAATAAGCCCCGGCTCAGGTATCGGAAATCTGCGAAAGGCGATAAACAAAGAAAATCTCGGCGTGCCCGTAATAGCGCTCGGAGTGCCCACGGTCGTCGATTCCGCAACGCTCGTATACGACGCGATAGAGCGCTCGGGAATACACGACGGGGAGGGACGGCTCAAAGAGGTGCTTGATAACGAAAGGGGATTTTTCGTCTCGCCAAAGGAAAGCGACCTCATATCCGAGCAGGTCTCGCTCCTCCTCTCCCGCGCGCTCGATGTTGCCTTTGCGGTATGACATATTTTTCTGCGCTCCGAATATATTTTAAATAGCTTATTATCGAAGGAGTGATCGACTATGACAGGAAGAAAAAACCGACTGAATGCAAAAAAAGACGCCCCCGCCCTCTCAGCCCCAAAATTCAGAGCCGATGACTATCAGGAGGGCATGCAAAGAAAGACTAACCGACTATATAAAATATATCTCGCCACAACGCTTATGGTGGTCTGCCTTACTCTTCTTTTCCTTATCATCGGTATCAGCGAAAATTCTTCACTGAATTTCGAGAAGATATCCTCTTTCATCATTTCAAATCAACTGCTCGACCTATCGGGAGATGCTTCAAGCAGCACACTTCCTCCCGCCCAGAGCGGAAGCAACGACATTTTTGACATCAACAACGGAATTCTTATCCCCTCCGATGACTCAAGCGATTCAAACAGCGTCGTAGTCCCCGACAATACCCCCGCGGAAAACACCCCCCCAAGCTCTATTTACGACTTTGATTACTCAAAAGTCCCCGAGGGCGAGACCCCCATAATACCGATGGACCTCTCGCTTTCGTCGGGAGATAAGACCTACATATATAACTCAACGGGATACTCTCCCGACACAAAAGCCCTGCTCACCTCAAGCTTCAAAGGCATATCAAACGCCCCTATCTATATAGCGGACACAAAAGCCCCGCTCGTCCTCATAGTTCACACTCACGGCACAGAGGCATATTCAAAGAACGGCGCTATATCCTATCTTGACAACGGCAGTGAGATAGCGAGAAGCGAAAACATTTCGCAAAATGTCGTCTCGGTCGGCGCTGTAATGGCGGATATCCTCAACAAAAACGGCATTCCCACTCTGCACTGCACGATAATGCACGACAAGATACAATATAAGGATTCCTACGCCCGCGCCGAAGCGACGATAAAGGAATATCTTGCAAAATACCCCTCTATCAAGCTCGTGATAGACCTGCACAGAGACTCGGTGGTAAAAAGCAGCGGCGAGCTCGTGCGCCCCGTGACCTTGGTCAATTCCGAGCCAACCGCGCAGGTGATGTGCGTCGTGGGAAGCGACTGGAACGGCGAGGCGTGCCCCTCTTGGCAGAATAATCTCGCCCTCGCGCTAAAGCTCAGAGATGCGCTGAACACAAAATACCAAAATCTCTGCCGTCCCTCTTATCTGCGTCCCTCTACCTACAATCAGGAATTACCTCCCTTCTCACTCCTTTTGGAAGTCGGCGCTTCGGGAAACAGCCTTGAGGAAGCTAAACGCGCCGCCGCACTCGTGGCAGCCGAGCTGATACCGCTCATAAAAATGATGTAATTCATCAAAAAATATCGATTTCGGAAAAATATTTTTAAAAACCCCTTTACAAACCGAAAATTATATGCTATAATTGTTCCATAACAAGAAATATTCTGTAAGGAGCGTTATAGCTTATGGATTACATCGAAAGAATAAAAAAGATAAAAAACGAAAGGAAGATAACCAACGATCAGCTTTCAGAGATGACCGGAATTCCGCTCGGAACTCTCAGTAAAATCCTTGCGGGAATAAGCGATTCCCCAAAGCTTGTAAATATAGTTGCCATCGCTGATGCGCTCGGCTGTACTCTTGATTACATCGTCAGCGGTGTAAGCGAGAACACCAATAACTACACCCTCTCGCCCGACGAAATATGTTTGGTTGAGAATTTCAGACACCTTGACGCTCACGGCTGTGAGCTTGTCAAAATGGTAGTTGAAAAGGAGCTTGAGCGCACAGCTCCAAATATGAAAAAAGGAACACCCACCGTCGTTATTTCAAAGAGCAGTGTCGCAAGAAAGATCAGCTATATGGAGGCGGCAGGCTCGCTTGCGCGCAGAACAGTTCCCGTATATTCGCTCCCTGTCTCAGCAGGACCGGGCGTCTATATTGACGACACCTCTACCGAGGAGATAAGTATTCCCGACAACGAAAAGACCGCGGCTTGCGATTTTGCGCTCAGAATAAGCGGAAACAGTATGGAGCCTGTCTACCACAACGGCGACCTTGTTCTCGTTGAAGACTGCGACTCTGTCGAGGTCGGCGAGCTCGGTATCTTCGTTCTCGACGGAGACGGATATTTCAAGAAATTCGGCGGAGACAGACTCATCTCTCTCAACCCCGAATACGGCGATATACTTATGAAAAACTACGCAGAGGCAGTTTGCTGCGGACGAGTTATCGGAAAACTCAAAAAAAGATAAAATAAATACAAAAAATATAAAAGCTCTTGATTTTCAAGAGCTTTTGTTATATAATTATATATTGCTAAGTATTATTTTTAAGAAAGGACTTAAACGCCCTTATGAACAAGATATTCATACCCGAAGGGTATTCACCGATACTCGACGAGTACAACACGCAAAAAGCTATCGCATATATCAAGCAGACCTTCCAGCACGAGTTTTCGGAGGGACTTAACCTCAAGCGAGTTTCCGCTCCGCTTTTCGTTGCCGACGAGTCGCTCAACGATAACCTCAACGGATACGAGCGTCCCGTCTCCTTCGACGTGCCCGCCATCGGAGTAAACGCGCAGGTCGTGCATTCGCTCGCAAAATGGAAGAGAGTCGCCCTCAAAAAGTACAATTTTTCGATAGGCAACGGTCTTTACACCGATATGAACGCCATTCGCCGCGACGAGTCGCTTGATAACCTTCACTCTATATACGTTGACCAGTGGGACTGGGAAAAGATAATCACAAAGGAAAACAGAAACTTAGACTATCTTAAGCTCATCGTCCGCGCGATAGTAGACGCTATCTGCAACACAAACGACAGACTGCACGTTCGCTTCCCTCAGCTCAGAACCGAGCTTTGCCGCGACGTTTCGTTTATAACCACCCAAGAGCTTGAGGACCTTTATCCCGACATGACGCCAAACGAGCGTGAGAGCGCATTCGTAAAAGAACATAAGACCGCCTTCATCATGCAGATAGGCGGAAAACTCCGTTCGGGCAAGCCTCACGACGGCAGAGCGCCCGACTATGACGATTGGCAGCTCAACGGCGACCTCTTTTTCTGGAACGACGTACTGGGCCGTGGCGTTGAGATATCCTCTATGGGTATCCGCGTTGACGCCGAGTCGCTTGACAAACAGCTCACGCTTGCGAACTGCGACCACCGCCGCGCTCTTCCCTATCACAAAATGCTTCTTGGCGGAGAGCTTCCGCTCACGATAGGCGGAGGAATAGGACAGTCGAGACTTTGTATGCTTATGATGGGCTGCGCGCACATCGGCGAGGTACAGTCGAGCATCTGGGACGCGGAAACGGTAAAGGCTTGCGAAGCCGCAGGAATAAGACTGCTTTAAGATTTTATTGTTATAATAATTAACGGGACTGAGTTTTGCAGCTCAGTCCCGTTTGCTTTATATTTACAATCAATATTCGGCGTTTCCTACTGTTCTCGGATAAGGAATAACGTCTCTGATGTTGGAAATTCCCGTGAGGTACATAATGATACGCTCAAATCCAAGTCCGTATCCCGCGTGCTTCGTGCCGCCAAATCTGCGGAGATTGAGATACCACCAATAATCCTCTTCATTGAGTCCGCACTCAGCCATTCTCGCGGTGAGAACGTCTATTCTCTCCTCACGCTGCGAGCCGCCGATTATCTCTCCGACACCGGGAACAAGAAGGTCCATAGCGGCAACCGTCTTGCCGTCGTCGTTCAGTCTCATATAGAACGCCTTTATCTCCTTCGGATAGTCGATAACGAAAACGGGACACTTGAATACCTTCTCGGTAAGATATCTCTCGTGCTCTGTCTGAAGGTCTATTCCCCATTCAACAGGATACTTGAAGTCTGCGCCGCTCTTCTTGAGGATATCGACAGCCTCGGTATAGGTGACCTTTTTATATTCGCTGTTTGCAAGAGTTGTGAGTCTCTCTTTGAGTCCCTTTTCAACGAAGCTGTTGAAAAAGTCTATCTCCTGCGGACAGTTCTCAAGCACGTGGCGAATGATAAACTGTATCATATCCCAAGCGAGCTGCATATTGTCGCTAAGGTCGGCGAATGCTATCTCGGGCTCTATCATCCAGAACTCTGCCGCGTGTCTTGCGGTATTGGAGTTCTCCGCGCGGAAGGTAGGTCCAAAGGTGTATATCTTGCCGTAAGCAAGCGCGTAAGTCTCGCCCTCAAGCTGACCCGAAACGGTGAGATTTGCCGACCTTCCAAAGAAATCCTGAGAAAAATCTATGCTTCCGTCCTCACATCTGGGGGGATTGTCAATATCAAGCGTGGTCACACGGAACATCTCGCCCGCGCCCTCACAGTCAGATGCCGTGATGAGAGGTGTGTGAACGTATACAAAACCTCTGTCGTGGAAGAATTTATGAATAGCATAAGCCGCCTCGCTTCTTACACGGAAAGCCGCCGAGAAAAGATTTGTTCTCGGACGCAGATATGCCTGTTCTCTGAGGAACTCAACGCTGTGACGCTTGGGCTGAAGTGGATATTCGGGGGTAGAAGTTCCCTCAACAGATATCTCAACAGCCTTTATCTCGAAGGGCTGCTTCATGGCGGGAGTAAGCTCGACCACACCCTTTATAACAAGCGAAGCGCCAACGTTCTGACGTGCTATCTCGTCGTAATTCGCCACCTTATCGCGTTCAAAGACGACCTGAACGCACTTAAAGCAGCTTCCGTCATTCAAATCTATAAATCCGAAAGCCTTGCTGTCTCGCAGATTTCTGACCCAACCGCCAACGGTGACCTCTTTTCCGCCGTAAGCTTCGGGATTCTCATAAATTGATCTTACAAAATCTCTTTTCATACCGTAAAACCGTTCCTTAAAAAAATAATCTACCCAATAAGTATAACACTATATCGCGCTTTTGTCAATCAAATTTGAATTATTTTCCCCATTTCTTATATATTATTATACCTCTTTATCGCTCTTTTCCGCGCAAGCAAAAACAAAAAGTAAAAGGGATCGCTCGGCTTATTTAGCAAAGCAATCCCGCTTTTTATGATTTTAAGGGGCTGAGTTATCAATCTCAGCCCCTTTTGATCTTAAATTAGTGAATGATGCAACGCTCTGTGTCCTTATCAAAGATGTGGAGTCTGGACATTTCAAAGGATACCTTGATCTTGTCGCCGGCTCTTGTCTTAGAACGAGAGGATACACGTGCGATGAGGTTTGTCTCCTCGCCTACGCTGAGGTAGAGATAGATCTCTGCACCCATAAGCTCGGTAACGTCAACATCAACTGTGAAGGTGTTCTCTTCGGAGTCATCGACAACAGGGTTGTCGCTTATAGACTCAGGACGGAGACCTGCGATAACTTCCTTGCCTATGTACTCAGCAAGCTCGGGAGCTTCTGCCTTGTCCTTAGGAAGCTTGAGGGATACGTTCTCAAAGTTGAAGTAAACGTCGCTACCCTTCTTTGTGAGTGTACCGTTCATGAAGTTCATCTGAGGTGTTCCGATAAA
>JAZOLQ010000030.1:0-9262 GCA_045653185.1 Eubacteriales bacterium | reverse complement strand
TCGATAACGGTAACACCTTCGAGCTCGTAAATATTCTGTCTCATACCGACAGGCTTGAAATTGCCAAGGCCTCTCATTATAGTCTCGTCGTCAAGACCCATACGCACACCTACCGCATACGCGAAAAGAGCCGCGTAAACGTTGTGCTTTCCGAGAGCAGGGATAGTTACCCTTCTGACTACCTTTTTGTTATATATGACCTCAAATTTCGTGCTGTCAAGATTGCTCCTGATATTTACAGCGCGAAAATCGCAGTCCTTGTTGTCAATTCCCACGTAAACGGGAGTAAAGTTCGGATTTTCATATTCACGAAGCAGGGGTTCGTCTCCGTTAAGGAGCAGAGTTCCGCCCGCCTTAAGTCCGTTAACTATCTCAAGCTTTGCGCGGCAGATATTTTCGCGCGAGCCAAGATTCTCCATGTGTGAAGAGCCTATATTGGTAACTATTGCGATATCGGGCTCTGCTATCTTTGAAAGATAGTCTATCTCGCCAAAATCACTCATGCCCATCTCAAGCACCGAGACCTCTGTATCGTGCTTCATAGAAAGCATAGAAAGAGGCATACCGATATTACTGTTGAAGTTTCCTTCTGTCTTGTGTACTTTAAAGCTCTCAGCGAGGACCGCCGCAACAAACTCCTTAGTTGTGGTCTTTCCAACGCTTCCGGTAATAGCGACCTTGCGGTGATTGAGTCTGCGGTCGTATGCCTTTGCAAGCTCACCCATCGCCTTTATCGAATCGTCAACGACTACCGCCGCATACTTTCTGTCTGTAAGTGTTTCGGGAATTCTCTCGCACAAAACGCATCCCGAACCTGAAGAAAGGGCCGCGCCGATAAAGTCGTGTCCGTTTACTCGCTCGCCATCGATAGCCACAAAAAGAGCTCCCTCGGCGGTCTCGCGAGAATCAGTGCATACCGAATCAAACAAGATTTCTTTGTTATTGTCTCCGCCGACATAACAAAGCATACCGCCGCATATCTGCGCCAGTTCAGCTACCGTAAGCTTGTTCCAACCGATATTGACCTTCATCTCATTGCCCTCCCAAAAATCATTTATACTTCAAGTAAGCTCGTTTGACGATCTCTCTCTCGTCAAACGCATGCTTTCCCTTATCGTCTATCTCATATCTCTCGTGCCCTTTTCCCGCGAGGACTATAATATCTCCCGCTCTTGATACTCGCACCGCATATTCTATGGCGCTTTCTCGGTTCTTTATAACCTTGTATTCTTTCTCTTTATCTATTCCGCGCAAAATATCGGAAATTATTTTTTCGGGGGATTCACCCCTGCTGTTATCCGACGTAACTATAACAGTGTCGGAAAGTCTTGAGGCTATCTGCGCCATCTCCCGTCTCTTTGAGGTATCTCTCTCTCCTCCGCAACCGAACAAGAAAATTATTCTTCCGTTGCCTTCTCTTATATCTCTTACGCTCTTCAAAAGATTTTCAAACGCATCGGGCGTGTGAGCGTAATCTATTATCACCGATATCTCGGAGTCCGCCCCGAGAGCAACGCTCTCCATTCTTCCGTCAACGCCCGCAAAGCTCTCAAACGCTTCGCAAATGACTTTGATATCTATTCCCTCTCTGAGCGCCACAGCCGCCGCCTGAAGCGAGTTGACTGCGAAAAATAGACCCGTCGAGGATATCTTTATCTCGCCGTCCCCCCAAAAAGAGCGTAAAAAGTACCTACAACCGACCTTGCGCGAAAAATTTATCTCTTCAGCGTAAACGTCGGCCTTTCCCTTAGTTGATGTTGTATGAATTTCTTTACATTCTGCCGATGCAAGCAATCTTTTGCCATAAGCATCGTCAATATTTATAAACGCCTTCTCACACATACAAAAAAGCTTCGCCTTCGCCGCAAAATACCTTTCCATATCTCCGTGAAAATCAAGATGGTCACGGGTGAGGTTTGTAAATATTGCCGTATCAAAACTCAAACCGTCAAGCTTTGAGAGTTCAAGCGCGTGCGAGCTCGCTTCAATAAAAACGTACTCTGCTCCGCTATCCCGCATAATTCCGAGAATTCTGTAAAGCTCCTCGGGATCGGGAGTCGTCATATTTGCCGTTTCATTTTCGGCTCTTATTTCTATCTCTTTTCCTTGTGAGAGACACCTTATCGTTCCGATGACTCCGCATCTGTATCCCGCAAATTCAAAAATATGCTTCAGCATATAACTTACAGAGGTCTTTCCGTTAGTCCCCGTAATTGCCACAAGCTTCATATCCCTCGCGGGTTCTCCGTACCATACGTTATAGAGCAAAGCCGCGGCACGTCTCGTGTTTTCAACATAAATTGCTGCGGCACCACCCACACAATCGTCACGCACTTGCTCTGCAACTATAACAACGGCACCTTTTTTTATTGCTTCACCGATATAATCGTGTCCGTCATAGTGAAGTCCGCTTATACAAACGAACGCGCTTCCCTCACAGACCTTTCGCGAATCGGTTACAATGTTCTTTATTTCAATATCTCCTCTCTCAAGAGGATATGCTATTCCAGCACCTTCAAACAGCTCAGCAAGCTTCATATACGCCTCCGAAGTTTATTCTTTAAACTTCCTTGGCATAGCTTGACTTTAAGCTATCCTAAATAATCGGGTTCTTCGTCTTTGTCGATATACCTGAACTCAAGTGTTACCACCGTTCCCGCGGCTACCTGTGTTCCTGGAGCTATCGACTGCGAGAATACGTGAGGAACATTATCCTTTGAAACATAAGGATTGTTAACTCCCTCTATCTTTACATTAAGCCCAAGATTTACAAGAGTTTGATTTGCGGCCACCGAGGTCTTTCCAACAAGATCGGGAACTGTTATCGTATCACTCGGGGTAGCGCTGCCTGTATAAAGCACTATAACTCCTGTCGATCTGTTTATTTCAGTACCCGCGGCAGGCGACTGAGAAATAACTCTGTCTCCGTTTCCTACCACCTTGACCTTGATATCCTTTTCACTTATAACCTTCTGTGCATATTCGAGGCTATAACCCTTGTAATTTGAAACCTTTATAGCCGTGTTAGCTATTTCAGCCGCTGTGTATATAGGCTCTACCCCGTAATATGGAAGAATATTCTTAAGAGCGGCAGATATATACGGCGCTGCCACCGTGCTTCCGTAAAGACTTCCCGCAATAGGCTCGTCAACCATAATTATGATAGCTATTTCAGGATCGTCTGCGGGAGCAAACGCGACAGTTGAGCACACGTACTTCTCGCTCTGTGCGAAATCGTCCTTAGGTCCTGTATACTTGCAAACACTGCAAACATACATTTCTTGGGTAGTAACGCCTTCTGCGTTACCCGTATTTTCATTTTTTACTGCATTTCCCGTGTGACCGCATACAGGACATTCTCTTTCCTTCTTCTCAGACGTTCCCGTCTTTGCAGCCACCCTGTATCCCGCAACGTACGCGTTTTTCGCGCCGCCGTCACCGGATACGCCTTCTTCAAGAATAGTCGCAAGCTCTTTGCATACCGCTTCGCTTATGACCTGTCTCTTGATCTCGGTCTTGTGAGAATAGATGGTATTTCCTGAATTATCGGATATTTTTTCTACAATGTAAGGGGTAACGAGCCTTCCGCCGTTAGCAACGGCAGAGACCGCTGTGATCTGCTGTATGGGAGTAACGTTGAAGTTCTGACCAAAGGCATAGATAGCAAGGTCAAGCGCGCTAAGCTCCGAAGCAAATATACTATTTCCCTCTCCGGGAAGATCGATTCCCGTTTTTTCATAATATCCAAACGCTTTTGCGTAATTTTGATATTTTTCAACGCCAACGCGGCGTCCAAGCTCCATAAACCACACGTTACAGGATTGCTGAAGCCCCTGAGTAAAGGTTAGAAATCCGTGACCGTGTACCTTGTGGCACTTTACGTAAACACTTGAGATAGGATAAGCGCCGCCACTGCATGTAAGTGCGTCGTTAAGCGTTACCACCTTTTCCTCAAGCGCCATAGAAGAGGTGATTATCTTGAAGGTCGAACCCGGAATATAACTCTCTGTTATAGCCTTGTTCGCCCACATATTCATCATAAGTCCGCGTGAAAATTCATTGTACTCATTCGAGCCGACCGCATATCCGCTCGAAGTAAGCTCGCTCTGAGAATAAGAGTCAAGTGTCCACGGATCGTTCAGATCGAACGGAGATGATGTTGCCATCGCAAGAACAGCGCCGCTTTTAACGTCCATTACGATACCGCAAGCGCGATTTTGAGCTTCGCTCTTCGTCACCGCCGCCTCAAGCTGTTCCTCGAGGAAGTTCTGTATCGTAGTATCTATCGTTGTAGTAAGGTCATATCCGCTCACAGCCTCGATATAACTTGAATATTCATAAGGCATCTCGTTTCCAAAGGAATCTCTTGCGGTTATGTAGTATCCGTCAACGCCTTTAAGATATTCATTATACTCATATTCGAGTCCGTAAAGTCCCGATCCGTCACTGCTTGTAAAGCCTATCATATGAGCGCCGAGAGTTCCACCGGGATAATACCTTGTGCTCTGAGCCTCAAGATGAACCATCTCGCCAAGCTCATATTCCTCAATAAACTCTCTTACGATATCAGCCGTATTCTTATCGACCTTGCGTTTTATCGTTCTGTCGAGATATTTTGTATATTGTGTAGCCTGCTTGTAAACGTCCTCTGCCGAAACGCCAAGCAACTGTGACAGCCCCTCGGAAATAAGCTCTGCATACTGCTTCTTACTGTCTTTGCCAAGCTCCTTTTGAGCCGACTCTATCTTTGAAGGAGAGATAAATACGCGATATGTTGTTGTATTCGTAGCCAAAACGTTTCCGTTTCGGTCGTATATCTTACCGCGGTCAGCAGGTACGGGCGACTGAGTCGTCATCTGATCTATGACCTTGCTTTGATATTTATCAAACTCAAAGGTCTGTATAACGAATATTCTAAGCATCAACACGCCGAATATTCCAAACACGATTATTCCCAAAAGGGACGATCTTTTAAGCACCGTGCCACCTCCCCTTTCTTTTAAATTTCAACATTATATACTATGAGAGGTCTCACTCACTTATTCACTGTCAATCGATTTTGATGCCGAGCGCATTGAGTAACGCGGCAAAGCCTACCTTTTCGTCATCCTGCTCATATATTTCTATTTCCTCATCAGGAGAAACGTCGATATATGCACTTTCTGCGTATTCCTTATTTATCATTCCAAGACTTTTCGCATCTTCTTCGATATCCTGGATATTATACTTAGCGTCAAGCTTGTTCTGAAGCTCACTCTGTTCAGATTCAAGCTTTGATATTGTTCTGTTGAGAGTTCCGATCTCACCCGAAGCATTTCCTATCATCACCGAACCGCCGACGATAAGTCCGAGCGAGAGTGCAAAAGCCGCCATTCCTCCGACAACTGCAGTCGGGAATTTGAATTTTTCGCCCTCGGTTCTGCCCTCGAGAGGCTCAAGCGGAAACCACTTCTTTAAAAACGTCTCAACACGTGTTCTTAAATGACCCTCCTTTGAGGTCGAGTCCGAGGCAACGAGAGAATCTCTTTTAGAGCCTCCTCTTGCGGTGGAGGAGCTCGGCATTTGCGCCTTATCCTTCATGGACTGCTGCGCGTTTTTGAGCGCAAGCGGCATATTGTATGTATTTCTGTTTCTGAAATATCTCACAAAATCATCGGAGGTCATATATCTGCTGCCCTTGTATTCTCCGCTTCTGTACTCGTTAGAGATACCGCTTACACGGTCATAAGAATTGCTTATCTCGTTGCGCGCAGCAAGCGCCGCTCTGTCTCTTTTTTCCTGTTCCGCCGCAGTGTGCTTTGCGCTGACACCAACACCTCTGCCTGTATATCTTGCACGGAGCTGCTCCATGCAGCGATTGTAGGAATCACTCGAGTAATTGACAGCCATTTTTCTCCTCCATAATTTTATAAAACAAATTTATCTTCAAATCTTTTCTGCAACTCTTAGCTTTGCGCTTCTCGAACGCGGATTTTCTTCAAGCTCTCTCTCCGACGGAAGTATCGGCTTCTTGTTTACAAGCTTTACCGAAGGCTACTTTCCGCACACACATACAGGAAAACTTCTCGGGCAAGTGCAACCTGACGAAAGGTCTGCAAAGGTCTGCTTTACTATCCTGTCCTCAAGCGAGTGGAAGGTTATCACGGCTATTCTTCCGCCGTGTCTCATAAGCTTCTCCGCCGCCCTTATCGCAGGCTCTATAACGTCAAGCTCACGGTTGACCTCTATCCTTATTGCCTGAAAGCTTCTCTTTGCGGGATGATGTCCGCCCTCTCTGGCAAACGGTGGGATCGCATTTTTTATTATATCCGAGAGTTGTAACGTGCTCTCTATCGGAGCTTTCTCCCTCTCTCTCACTATCGCCGCGGCGATAGCGGGGGAAAATCTTTCTTCTCCGTATTCATAAAGTATCTTTTTGAGCTCTTGCTCGCTGTATTCGTTAACCACTCTTTTTGCCGTGAGTGAATTTCGAGTATCCATTCTCATGTCGAGCGGTGCATCAGCGCTGTAAGCAAAACCTCTCTCTGCGCAATCAAGCTGAAACGAAGAAACGCCCGCGTCTATCAAAAACCCGTCGATCTTCTCGATACCAAGCTCCTCGCACACATCTCCAAGATTGGAAAAATTATTTCTCACGACCGTTACCTTGTCTCCAAAGCACTCGAGTCTCTTCTTTGCCGCCGCGATAGCGTCCTCATCCTGATCTATTGCTATGAGTCTGCCGCCGTCAAGTCTCTTGGCTATCTCATACGAGTGACCGCCTCCGCCCGCCGTTCCGTCAACGTAAATTCCGTCGGGCTTTATATCAAGACCGTCAACGCTTTCCTCAAGCAATACCGAATAATGCGAAAACTCCTGCATAGCAATTATAATCCGAAGGATTCAAGAACGTTTTTAACGTCCTCAAGATCTTCCTCTTCCATAGTTCTATCGTAAATTTCTTCTGCCCATATCTCTCCGTAGCTTCCGCATCCGACGACAACAGCGCCCTTAACGATCTGAGCGTGCTGTATAAGCGCCGCGGGAAGAACTATTCTTCCCTGACTATCGGGAGTTACCTGAGCCGCATTTCTGTGAAGCGTTCTGAGTATCTTCTCAGAATCCTTTCTATCCATCTTCTTAATAGGCTCTATATATCTTTCCCATTCCTCTAGTGAATAGACCTGAAGGCAGCTCTCACGAATGCTTCTCGCAACCATAAAGCTTTCTCCAAGCTCTTCTCTGTGCTTAGCAGGGATAAATAATCTGTTTTTGGGGTCAAGAGTATGTCTGAACTCACCCGACAGTACACCTACTAACATCTTTTACTGCCTCCTTTCTGCTTCGCAAAGGCTTAAAAGTGCGTTTTTTGCACCACATTTAAACATTTCGCTCCATTTTGCACCACTTTTGTGGTGTTATTATTATAAAACACTTTATAAATAAGTGCAATAGGAAAGTAAAAATTTCTTTTGATTTTTTTCAGTTTTTTTTCGATTTTCCGAAAATCTTTTGTGGTTTTTCCGTTTTTGGAACTTAAATCCGTATTTATCTCTTCCTCTTTACATTTATTTACATTTCTTTTAAATTATTGAATTGTAGTGAGGAAAAACAACAATAAAAAACCCCTCTTTCGAGGGGAATTTTATTGTAAAACATCATAAATACGATAATAACAAGGATTATATCTGTATCGAATTTTCATATTTTTTCTCGCTATTGAATAAAAAATGTAAAAAATATTTCCGTAAAAGATATTACAAAAACAAGCTCTAAAAAGAGTTTGAGGGCTGCTTCACGGGATAATTGAAGCAGCCCTGTCTTTATTTTTTATACTTTTTTTGCTTTTAGATAGTGCCTACCACAGTAACCGTCAGCGACGAAGGAACTACGCTGACCTCCCCTGTTGCGGAATCTTGCGTAATAGTCGCGGCGGGCAGCGAAAGGCTGTATTCCGAGCCTGCGCCAGGAAGTGTGAGCACTCCGCCAACATAGCTGTAATCACTTTCGGCAAGCGTCTGACCGCCTACCTGAACAACTATATTCTCGGGCGCGGGTTCAAAGGCATCTGTGAGAACTATATCGGTTGCCTCGGTATTGCCGTAGTTGCTTATTACAAAGGTATAGGTGAGTGTCTCACCGTCAGATACGCTTGAAGGCGTCATATTTTTTGTTATAGTCACGTCGGCGTAATTATCCACTCTTACAGTGTTGCTATCGGTAACGGGCGGCACACTTGTTCCTCCGCTAAAAACAGAAGCTGTATTTGTTATAGTTCCGCCATCGGCAAGAGGCGCTGAGGCGTTTACTATTGTCTTATAAAGTATCTGCGCACGCGAATTAGGCGCAAGCGTCGGAAGTGTAAAGGTTACCGAATCATCTTCAACGCTGGTCGGTACAATATTGCCCGCAAAAGCTCCGTTTATAAAGAGTATTGCGTTTCCTACATAAGTGAGAGGGGTAACAGTGTTTCCTCCCACGTTATAGCTTCCAAGATCATCTGCCACAACAACGTTCGTCAAAGTTGAAGCGCTGCTGTTAAAAACGCTTACCGAGTAAGTAAGCGTCTCTCCAAAGCGATATACGTCCTCAATAGATACCTTTTCAACGCTGACTGCTTGGGTCAGCATAGCTGTAGCTATATTGGAAAAGGCAGAGCCTGTCTGTCCGTTATACTGATAATTCAGACTCGCCTGATTTGTTATTATTTGTGCCATCAAAAGATCTCCTACTTTTATTTGAGTCATTCGACTCATTAAAATTATATTCGACAAGGTTTTTATATGACACTGGCAGATATAACAAAAGGACGGCAGATGCCGTCCTTTTGTTATATGTCAAGGATATAAGATTATATCTTCTCCTTAACCTTGGATGCCTTACCAACTCTATCACGGAGATAGTAGAGCTTTGCTCTTCTTACCTTACCAACGCGTACAAGGTCAACCTTAACAACGTTAGGTGAGTGGATCGGGAATGTCTTCTCAAGGCCGCAACCGTAAGCAACACGTCTTACAGTGAAGGTCTCGGAGATTCCGCCGCCGTGCTTAGCGATAACAGTTCCCTCAAACATCTGAATTCTTTCGCGGTTTCCCTCTTTGATTCTGTTGTGAACACGAATAGTGTCACCGATTCTTACTACGGGTACTTCCTTCTTAAGCTGCTCGTTTGTAAAAGCCTGAATCATATCCATTTTTTCAGTCCTCCTTAAAAATCCGGGCATTCATGCAGAGCTGCGCAGCGGACTGCCCTTTCTTTTGCTTTTCGCATAACGAGATATATT
>JAZOLQ010000029.1:0-42585 GCA_045653185.1 Eubacteriales bacterium | reverse complement strand
TTGCCTGTGCCGTCTCTCGTTTACTCTTACTATCGATATGGCTATAAATATTCGCCGTGGTTGCCATGTCCGAGTCTATGTCAATATACGATTTCGTCTTCACGTCCTACTGTTGAATATTTTCTATTGCATTTTTTATTGAGAGTGTGTATAATAAATATGAATACAACGCAAAAACTCAAACTTAACACGGGAGATAAAAATGGTAAGAAAAGCCTTAATGTCGGATATCGACACTGTTTTAAAAATATATGAAAAAGCAAGACAATATATGGCGGATACGGGAAATCCGAAGCAGTGGGCAGACAGCTATCCGCCCAAGGAGCTTGTAATGAATGACATTGAGGGCGAAAATCTTTTCGTTCTTGAGGAGAGCGCGGAGATATACGGCGTGTTTGCGTTTTTCCCCGAGGGAGACGCCATATACGACAACATTGACGGAGAGTGGCTCAATTCCCTTCCTCACGCCGCTATCCACCGTGTAGCGAGTGCGGGCACAAGACGCGGAGTCCTTGCGGAGTGCATAGATTTTTGTCTATCGCACAGCAATAATCTCAAAATCGACACCTACACCACAAACAAAATAATGCAGCATCAGCTGCTCAAATACGGATTTGTCAATTGCGGAAACTTAAAGGGAGATATGAGTGACTTCCTCGTCTTTCAATTATATAAAGGCTAAAAAATATGGGTCTGCCTCACGTATTACGTGAGGCAGACCCTCTATCTTACTTATTATTTAGACAGCTTTTCTTCCCTTTTGAACACCAGTGCCGTTCTGCTGGGAAGATAGCAGTAAAATCCGACACCCTGCGCTTCTGACTTGAATGTCTCATAAACATAATCGTTGTCCGCGCGGTCAAATCCTCCGAAATCGCGGGAATCCGAATTGAGTATCAATCGGTATTTTCCCCTCTTTCCAACAGGCAAGAAGTAATTTTCAAGCGACCTTGAGGGATTGAAATTGAAGGCGAAAAGAATATCCCCTTTTGAGAATATTATTACCTTCGCATCCTGATCTACCCATCTTCCAACGGTATCGTTTGAAAGTATATCCTCACTCTTGAGCATTGATATCATCGCCTTATCAAAGCTGTCAAGCTCAATATACCGCAGGAATTCTTTGTCTCTGAGACTCCATTGTCTGCGGCAATAATGATAGCTCCAGCCGTTTCCCTCGCGGGGAAAATCTATCCATTCGGGATGTCCGAACTCGTTACCCATAAAGTTGAGATATCCTTCTCCCGAGAGCGACGCGGTAACAAGGCGTATCATCTTGTGCAGGGCAATTCCGCGGTCTATCGTTACGCTCGGCGTGTCCTTGCTCATATTTGTATACATCTCGGAATCGCACAGACGAAACATTATCGTCTTATCTCCAACGAGCGCTTGGTCGTGCGACTCGCTGTAACCGATGTTTTTCTCTTTTGGACGGCGTATGGTAAGCTCATACCAAAGCTTCCACATGTCCCAATCCTCGTCGCGACACTCCTTAAGTGTCTTTATCCAAAGGTCAGGAACTCCCATAGAAAGCCTGTAATCAAACCCTATACCGCCATAGGAGATAGGCAAACACATACCCGGCATTCCCGACATATCCTCTGCCACCGTAAGAGCGCGAGGATTAAGCTTATGAATAAGCTCATTAGCAAGTCCGAGATATACAACGGCATCGTCATCGGTGTTTCCCGAAAAATACATGCCGTAGTTTACAAACGCGCTTCCAAGTCCGTGGTCGCGGTAAAGCATAGAGGTAACTCCGTCAAATCTGAAGCCATCGAAGTGAAAAACCTCCATCCAATACTTCAAATTTGACAAAAGAAAATGTATAACTTCGTTCTTTCCGTAATCAAAAAGCTTTGTTCCCCAAGCGCTATGCTCTCCGCGCTCACCCTCGTGGAAAAATTGATACGGCGTTCCGTCAAAGTCGCTTATTCCCTCGCTCGTATTCTTGACAGCGTGGGAATGTACTACGTCGAGAAGCACTGCGATGCCCATTTCGTGCGCCTTATTGATAAGCGCCTTAAGCTCGTCGCTTCGTCCGTAACGCGAGGATGCGGCAAAGAAATTGGATACCTGATATCCAAACGAGCCGTAATAGGGATGCTCCATAACAGCCATAAGCTGTAATGTGTTGTAGCCCCCCTCCTTGATGCGCGGCAGGATATTTTCAGTAAACTCAGAATAACTTCCGACCCTTCCCTCCTCCTGCGCCATACCTATATGAGCCTCGTATATAAAGGGGGGCTTTTCGGGAACAAATTCCTCGTCTGTCCAAGGATAATCCCCAAGTGTATCCTCTATCTCGGCGCACCAAAGATTTGTTTGGCTGTCCTGAACGACTCTTGTGGCGTATAGCGGAACACGGCGAAGCTCTCTGCCGGAATTTATAACTACCGTCTGGACCTTCTGACCGACCTTAAGTGTATCCCTGCCTTCGAGAAAAATTTCAAAAACTCCGTTTCCCTTTTTCTCTAAGCGATGCTCGCGAAGCGACCACGAGTTGAAATCTCCCGTAAGGTAGACCTCATCTGCCGCGGGCGCCCACTCGCGATAAAACCAGCCGTCTTCGCTCCTGTGAAAGCCGAAATATTTGTATCCGTTCGCAAAATCAACAAGCTTTCCACGCGAGCCAACTAATTCTTTCTTTTTCTTTTTTAGGTTATCGACCCTTTGTTCTAACTCTTTTTCAAATGGTAACAGCAGAGGGTCGAGCTTTAAAATTTTTAACTGCTTTTTCTCTGTCATATCTTTAAATTCCAATCGTAAAAAGATTATTTTTCAAAGGATTCAAGGAGAAATCCATAGCTTTCGATATAGGCGCTATTTTCCGAAATATCTGCTCTTTCGGAAAATAAGACCTCTCCCGAAATATCTATCCTGAATCTCTCTGAAGTATTAACGTATGCGCGGTATGTCTTTTTCGCATATCTGCGCTCAATTATAACTCTGCCGCGTTGGTCACACTCAACAGAGGTATCTCCGAGTCTAAGAACCTCACCCGAATTTCTAAGGCCTGCAAGGCGCGCAAAGAGCTCTCGCAAAGAGTTTCTCTCCACTCTGTCCCAATCAAAATATCCGCGGCAGAACGGGTCTCCGAGTCCTTCAGTACCAAGCTCATCTCCGTAATATATACACGGCATTCCGGGGAGAACGAACTGCAAAAATGCCGCCGTTCTGAGTCGCGTGAGCGCTATCTCTCTTGCCGCGCTCGGCATCTGATATCCCGCGCAAGCCTTCTTTTCGCTCGGTATTATCTCGGGTGAGAGCCGAGAAAGTATTCTCTCGGTATCGTGAGTTGAGAGTATATTCATAAGAGTATTAACTACCCCGCTTGGATAATTCTCAACGATACTCATGACCGTCTCCTTGAAAAAGCTTCCGTTGTCGTTCTTTATAAGATAGTCTATTATACAGTTTCGGAAGGGATAATTCATCACCGAGTCAAGCTCTCCGCCTGTAAAATAACGTCTACGCTGACCGTAGCTTACCTTATTTGAAGCATCCTCCCAAACCTCTCCGATAAGGAGCGCTTCGGACTTTATCTCCTTAAGGCGCGCTCTAAGTGCCGCAATAAATTCATCGGGAAGCTCGTCCGCGACGTCAAGTCTGAATCCGTCTGCGCCAAGGCGAAGCCAATGAGCTATAACGCTGTCGTCCGAATTTACTATATAATCAAGAAATCCGCTATCCAGCTCCTTAACGCACGGCAAGGTATCTATCCCCCACCACGATTTATACACGTTGGGATATTTCTCAAAATCGTACCACGAGCGATACGGCGACTCCTCACAATGATAAGCTCCGCCGCCAAAGACCCCGTTTTTATCAAAGTATTTGCTATTGCTTCCCGTATGAGAAAATACGCCGTCGAGAATTATTCTTATTCCCCTCTCATGCGCGGCGTCGCAAAGCTCCGAAAAGTCCTTCTCATCCCCCAAAAGCTCGTCTATCTTATGATAATCAGCGGTATCGTATCTGTGGTTCGACCACGCCTTAAAGATAGGATTGAGGTATATCACGCTCACTCCAAGCTCACATAGATAATCGAGCTTTTCGGTAATGCCCTTAAGATTTCCGCCGTAGAAATCGCAATTTTGCACCTCTCCGTCGGCGTTGGGCAGATAACACGGGATATCCTTCTTATTCTCATGCACCCAGAAGGGCTTGAGCTTGTAGGTAGTATCACACTCTCCGACCTGATTGACGCGGTCGGGAAATATCTGATACATCACCGCTCC
This sequence comes from Eubacteriales bacterium, assembly GCA_045653185.1. Lineage (GTDB taxonomy): Bacteria > Bacillota > Clostridia > Oscillospirales > CAG-272 > HGM12713. Next base: position 38,344 of record JAZOLQ010000029.1, on the reverse strand, counting down.
GCAAAAATCCTCGGGAACTTTGAAATCTTCAGGGAGACACGAGAGCTGCCAAAGCTCTCCCGCCTCCATATTCGTCTGGTCGTACCCCTCTTTGTATAAAGAAAAGCATTCGTTTTTTGTAGTTATTCTGAAATAGTAAAAATAGAGGTCGGGATCTGAGAGTGAAAACGTGACCGAATATATATCATAGTCCTCATTGCCTCCCGAAAGCTCCATATCGAAGATACGATATTCCCTCTTATTTTCACGCAAGAAAACAAGCTCTGCTTTTTCTGTAAGACAGCTTTTTGGAATATGAAGCGATATTCTACACGCTTGCCCTTCGGTAAGAGTACCGAAGGGCGTTTTGAAAGCGATATCTTTACTGTTATAAAGAATTCTCATACTTACATCTTCCAAATGTTTTCAGCATATTCCATTACCGAACGGTCCGCAGAGAATATACCTGCTTTTGCTATATTGCAAAGCGACATAGACATAAACTTATCCTTATTAAGATAGGTCTCACCTACGTCCTTCTGCGCTCTTGCATAATCCTCAAAGTCTGCGATAGCCATATATCTGTCAGCAACTCCGTAACGGTTAGTTATAAGCGATTCCGCAATAGCGTCAAAGCGGCGTCCGAGAACTCCGGAGGTAAGCATATTGATAACGTTCTGAAGCTCGGGATTTGCAGAGATGATTCCTCTGGGATTGTATCCCCTGCTCCAAAGGTCGTTGACCTCGTCAACGTTCATACCAAACAAGAACATATTTTCTTTTCCGACCTGCTCGAATATCTCAACGTTTGCTCCGTCCATCGTTCCAAGAGTGATAGCTCCGTTTATCATAAGCTTCATATTTCCTGTTCCCGATGCCTCCTTACCCGCAATAGATATCTGCTCGGATATCTCTGCGGCAGGAACGATAAGCTCTGCGAGAGAAACTCTGTAATCTTCAATAAAGACTACCTTTATCTTATCCTTTGTAACGGGGTCGGAATTAAGAAGATCAGACACTGCGGAAATAAGGCTGATGATCTGCTTTGCCATATCGTAGCCCGCAGATGCTTTTGCCGCGAATATAAAGGTTCTGGGCGCAAACTCTTCGTTTGGATGTGTCTTTATATGGTTATACATATGGAGTATCTGCAAGACATTCAAAAGCTGACGCTTATACTCGTGCAATCTCTTTATCTGAACGTCGAAGAGAGACTCGGGATCGACATTTACTCCGTTCTTTTCAGCAATATATGCCGCCAAACGCTTCTTATTGTTAAGCTTTATACGCGCAAGCTCATCAAGGACCTCTTTATTATCCTTAAACTTTAAAAGCGATTCAAGAGCGTTAGCATCCTTAATAAATCCATCACCTATTATCTCTTTGAGGTAAGAGGTAAGCTCGGGGTTGGACTGGCAGAGCCAACGACGGTATGCAATACCGTTTGTGACGTTGCAGAAACGGCTTGTATCCATCTGATAATAATCCTTGAATATGCTCTCCTTGAGTATCTCGGTATGAAGCTTCGACACTCCGTTTATCTTATGACAGCAAGCAAGGCAAAGATTTGCCATTCTTACCTCGCCGTCACCGATAACAGCCATATAGTTTATCTTAGCGAAGTCACCGCCATAAAACTTATTAAGCTTTTCTCTGAGTCGGCGGTCTATCTCTTTGACTATCGAATATACTCTGGGAAGCTGCTCTTCAAACAGCCAAGTGCTCCAACGCTCCAGAGCCTCGCTCATAACGGTATGGTTTGTATAAGAGAGGGTCTTTTCACATATCTCCCAAGCATCATCCCAGCTAAATCCATTATCATCCATCAAAAGGCGCATAAGCTCGGGCACACAGAGCGCGGGATGCGTATCATTTATATGGATAGCAACATACTCAGGCAGATTGCGGAGTGTCTTGTGCTTTTTAATATGCTCGTTCAAAATACTCTGCAAGGACGCGCTTACAAGCAAATACTGCTGTTTCAGACGCAATCTCTTTCCCTCGACATGGTTATCCGCGGGATAAAGTACCTTTGATATTACCTCTGCCATAGTATTTTTCTCGAGAGAACGCACATACTCTCCGCGCGAAAAAGCTCCCATATCAAAGCTTGGGATCTTTGCGCTCCAAAGCACAAGTTTATTTACAGCCTTACAGTCGTAACCCGAAATATACATATCATAAGGCACGGCAACAACACTCTGATAGTCGGTCTGCGCTACACGGAACTGACCGTTATCATACCACTCGCTGACCTTTCCGCCAAACTTGATCTCATAGCTCTCATCGTTTCTTGCCTGAAGCCAAACTTCTCCGCGCTCGAGCCAGTTATCCGGAAACTCAAGCTGCCAACCGTCAACTATCTTCTGCTTGAATATTCCAAATTCATAGCGGATAGAAAATCCCGTTGCGGGAAGGTCATTACCCGTAAGGCAGTCAAGATAGCAGGATGCGAGACGTCCAAGTCCTCCGTTTCCAAGTCCTGCGTCAGGGTCAAGAGCATACAAGTTATCTATATTGAAGCCTTGGGATTTGAGCACCTCTCTGCACTCTTCTTCAATTCCCAAGTTGTAGAGGTTATTGCGCAAAGACGTACCGACCAAAAATTCCATAGACATATAATAAACCTTTTTTCTGTCTGTGGCCTTATACGAATCCTTATATTCCTTTCTCTTTTTTGCAAGCTTTTCTTTAAGCAGTGTGCACAAAACCTTATAAGCCTGTTTCTCTGTTGTCTCTGAAAGATTGCAAGAGAAGAGTCTGATAGAGGTTTCGTTAAGTTTTGTCAGTAATTCTTCGTGATTTTTCTGCATTGTGTTGGATCTCCTTTAGTGCTGGATTTCTTACCTGTTTTCCTACTTATTTTGTTATATTTTTATAAAGCTCCATATATTCTCCCGCGGGATTTTTCCACGAAAAATCTGCGGTCATTCCGTTATATATAGCTTTTTTCCATGCGTCCTTATTGTTGAAATAAATATCAAGCGCACGGTAAAGGGCTTCGAGCATATCCTCTTTAGAAAATCTCTGGAATGTAAATCCCAAGCCTTTGCCTGTTCCGTAGTTGAACGGAATTACTGTATCCTTGAGTCCTCCCGTTTCGTGAACTACCGGAATAGTTCCGTAATGCATTGCGAGAAGCTGTGAAAGACCGCAAGGCTCACTCTTGGAGGGCATAAGATAAATATCACTCGCCGCATATATCTGAGATGCAAGCTTGCGGCTGAAGCAAAGATTTACCGAGAGCTTGTTCGGATACTTTTCCGCCGCGCGCTTCAATCTCTCCTCATATTCCTTGTCACCCGTTCCGATAATAACGAACTGAACGTTAGCGTTCATTATTTCGTCAATGCCTGCGCATATAATATCAAGTCCCTTGTGTCCGACAAGTCTGGATACAAGTCCTATCATAGCAACGTTTGGGTCTACCGGAAGTCCAAGCTGTTTTTGAAGCTCCTCTTTACACTTAGCCTTTCCGCTCTCAAAATCGCTCGCTCCGTAATTCTGCGGCAGCGCGGGATCGCTTGACGGGTCGTTACCAAGCATATCTATTCCGTTTACGATACCCTTTACCTTAAAGCTATGCTCCTCGATAACGTTTGAAAGTCCGTGCGCGAAATAGGGATAGCATATCTCCTTCGCATAGGTACGCGAAACAGTTGTGAGCGCATCGCAATCAAGTATAGCGCCCTTCACGAAATTGAGCGAGGAATTATAAGAAAGAGTGCTTTCGTAATCGGTTGAAAGTCCGAGAACTTCACCGAGGAAATACGGATGAGCCCAGCCCTGATACTCGATATTGTGAATTGTAAATACCGTCTTTGTGCTTCCCAAGCTATCGTTGTAGAAAGCGTGGAGCATTGTGGGAATAAGCGCTGTCTGCCAGTCGTTACAATGAATAACGTCGGGCTTCTGTCCCATATGAACGAGAGATTCAAGAATTGCCTTGCTGAAGAACGCAAAGCGCTCTCCGTCATCGAAATCTCCGTATATTCTGTCTCTTCCGAAATAATACTCGTTATCTATAAAGTAGACCTGAAGCTTTCTCTTTCTGCTCTTAAGACGCATAAGACCTACGTAAACGTTTCTCCAAGAAAGTCTGGTCTCAAACTCCGCTACACGTTCTACCGATATTGACGGATCGTTCTTTATTGCGCGGTAATACGGCAAAAAGAGCAATATCTCATTTCCCTTATATTCAGCTAAAGCAGACGGAAGGGCCTGGGCGACATCGCCCAGCCCTCCTGTCTTTATAAATGGTGCGGCTTCGCTTGCCGCAAATACTATTTTCATACAGTTTCTCCTTTTTTAACGATTACAGGATGCTTCTTAGTACCCTTCAGCACAGCTCCTGCGGTTACAGTAACATTTTTATCAAGAATAACACATTCAAGCTGTGCGCCCTTCTCTATCTTCGCTCCCTGCATAATGATACTGGAGCTTACGCTTGCGCCGCTTTCGATAGATACCTCACGGAAGATAACGCTGTCCTTCGCAGTTCCGCGCATTACGCATCCGTCGGCAACTATACAGTTAGACACGTCGCTGCCCTCGCCGTAATAGCTGGGTGCTTCATCTCTGACCTTAGTATAGATAGGCGTATCCGACAAAAAGATGCCGTCTCTTACGTCCTTATCAAGAAGCGCCATATTGTTTTCGTAATATCTGTCAACATCTCCGTTATTCAGAACAACGCCGTCAAAGCAATACGCTCCGACCTTCAGCTGACCTTCATTAAATCCGCGCTGAAGGAAATCTCTCTCGAAATGTATGTATCCCTTAGAATAGGAATCCTTTATCGCGTCAACAAGAAGCGCGCGGCCTATAACGAACATTCCCATTCCCACAAGGCTGTCCTTTTCGGGAACTGCGTCTATTCTCATCTCGGTAACAGCTCCGTCAGCGTCGCTCTTTATAACAAGAGGAGCTTCCTTTGCGGTATTGCTGGGATTTGAAACAACGGTAACGTCATTATTAGATTTTATATGTTTCTTTATAACGTCTTGGAAATTGATATTACAAAGCACAGTAGAATCGCAGACTACGACGTAATCATAATTTGCGTCCGCTATAAAATGAACGGCGGAATACAAAGCCTCAAGCTTTCCTTTATAAACGAGCTTAGTGTTTCCTTCAGCAAACGGCGGAAGAAATACAACGCCCTCATTCTTTCTGTTAAGGTCCCAAGCTCCGCAGTTGCCGAGATGGTCCATAAGCGAACGGTAATTATATTTCGTTATTATTCCGATCTTATAAATTCCGGAGTTGGACATATTTGAAAGTGCAAAATCGATCTGTCTATATCTTCCTCCAAACGGAAGCGACGCCACAGTTCTGTGATTTGTAAGCTCTCCAAGCGAGCTGTCGTATATATTAGAAAAGATAATTCCCATTACTTTCATGTCGGCATCCTCCTTAATAAATTTCCTTTGGCAAAAGTACTTTGTTCTGCGCTACCTTTTTGTCCTTACCTACAACAGATATTCCCCACTTGTCTTCATCATAGAACTGAGGATTATCTCCTATACGCGCGTTAGCGTGGACGGTTGCTCCCTCGCCGATGATAGCATATTTTATCATCGAGTGAGTCTCGATGACTGCGTCGGGCATAATAAAGCTGTCATGGATCTCAGCTCCCTCCTCCACTACGCATCCTGTTGAGACTATGGAGTTATATACCTTACCGTATATCTTACAGCCCTCTGCCACGTAAGAATTTACTATCTGGGATTTGGGTGAAATATAGCTGCTGGGATGAGCGTAATTTCTTGCATAAATGCTGAAATCACTGTCTCTCATATTGAGCGCGGGCTCGTCACCCAATATATCCATATTTGCCTGCCACAAGCTCTCTATCGTTCCAACGTCCTTCCAATAATCGTCAAACTCATAAGCGAAAAGTCTGTAATTATCCTCAAGGAGCTTAGGAATGATGTTCTTTCCAAAGTCGTTGCTCGACTTCTTATCTTCGCTGTCGGCGATAAGATATTTCTTAAGCACGTCCCAACGGAAGATGTAAACACCCATAGATGCCTTTGTGCTCTTCGGAACTTTCGGCTTCTCTTCAAATTCGTAGATCTTGCCGTTCTCGTCGGTATTCATAATACCAAATCTGGATGCCTCCTCAAGAGTAACGTTAAGAACCGCAATGGTACAATCCGCCTCGTTCTTAACATGGTCTGCCATCATAAGAGAATAATCCATCTTGTAAACGTGGTCACCCGAAAGAATAAGCACGTGTGTAGGATTATACCTATCTATAAACGAAAGATTCTGGAATATAGCGTCAGCCGTACCCTTATACCATTCGGAGCTTTTGCTCTTTGAATAGGGTGAGAGAATGTGAATTCCTCCGTTCGTACTGTTTAGTCCCCACGGAGAACCGTTTCCTATGTATTCATTGAGCTGGAGAGGCTGATACTGTGTCAAAATACCTACCGTATCAATTCCGGAATTAACACAGTTTGATAGAGGGAAATCTATAAGTCTGTATTTCCCGCCAAACGGAACAGCCGGCTTTGCCGTACTCTCGGTAAGTACAAAAAGTCTACTTCCCTGTCCTCCTGCAAGAATCATAGCAACACAATCCTTCTTCTTAAATTTCATCGCGCAAAACCTCCTTATTTTTTATACTGAACAACAAACACAATAATTTTTGACAAAAAACTTTGATTTTCACAAAAATCGTCATTTTTTACATATTTTCTCAAAAATTTGCATATTATTCATAATTATTATAGCACACTTTTCAAGGTTTGTACATAGCTTTTAATTATTTTTTAATAAATATTCTTAATTATTTATATCTGACTTTTATTTTTATATAAAAGCATAAATTCAGTGTATGCAAAAAGGCGTTTAATTATTCTGTGTCGTTAAAACGCATCTCACGTTTCTACACCTATTGACACGAAATTTGCTTTGTGCTATAATTGTAAGCAACAAATGTATTATCGCTTTGATGTTCTCTGAGCTATTGAACTTTTTTATCATGTAGGAGTTTTTTTATGATTCGAAAAAGCGGCGTTCTTTTGCCTGTTTTTGCCCTTCCCGGAAAATACGGATGCGGCACTTTCGGAAGCAACGCATACCATTTTATAGACTCTCTTGTAAGCGGGGGCTTTTCGGTGTGGCAGACACTTCCGTTCGGTATTACGGATAGCTATAATTCCCCCTATACCTCATATTCCTCTTTTGCGGGAAATCCGTATTTTATTGACCCTGCCGAGCTTGTTCGCCAAGGTCTTGTTACACAAGAGGAAGAGCAGGCTCAGGTCGTAAACGACGGATATCTCTGTCAATACGAGACGCTCAATCAGTCCCGTTATGATTTTTTGAAGACGGCGGCTCTCAGACTAAAAGACAGAGGCTGTGTAGAGGAATTTTTTAATAAAAATCCCCTTATCAACGAATCCTGCAAATTCCTTGCGTTAAAGCACGCAAACGGCAACAAATGTTGGACAGAATGGACTGTAAAAGAGCCCTGCGAGGACGACCTTTTTGCGTGGCAGTTCATACAGTACGAATTCCACAGACAATGGGACTGCTTGCATTCTTACGCCAAGGAAAAGGGCGTGCAGATAATAGGGGATATTCCCTTCTACGTATCGTTCGACAGCTATGACGTATATTCCTCTCCCGACCAGTTTTTACTTGACGAAAGATATTCTCCCACTCAGGTCGCGGGAGTTCCGCCCGACTATTTTTGCGAGGACGGACAATTATGGGGCAACCCCATCTACAACTGGGCGAAAATGGAGAACGACGGATACAAATGGTGGAAGTCGCGTCTTGGATATACGCTCACTCTCTTTGACGGAGTGCGAATAGACCATTTCCGCGCCATAAGCGCATATTGGAGCATTCCCGCCGGCACAAAGACCGCTAAGGAGGGCGAGTGGGTAGAGGGTCCGCGAGGAAAGCTGATAGACGCGTTTTCGGAAGTAGCGGGCGATAAGCTCATACTTGCCGAAAATCTCGGCGTCATAGACTCCGACACCGATGCTCTTCTCGCTTACAGCAAATATCCGGGTATGGCGGTCTTCCAATTCGGGTTTGACGGAAATCCTCTCTCTCCCCATCTGCCGCACAACTACCCTGAAAATCTTGTAGCATATACGGGTACGCACGACAATAATACTCTGCTCGGATTTTTGTGGGAGCTTGACGAAAGGACGAGAAGAAACGTTCTTGAATACCTCGGCAACCCGAGCGACGCTGTTCCCGCCACCCTGAGAGCGCTTATGATGAGCGCCGCGGGAACTGTGATATTCCCGATACAAGACCTTTTGGCGTATGGCGCTGACACGCGCATAAACACACCGGGAAAAGCGGGCGGCAACTGGCGTTACCGTATAACCGAGTCTCAGCTTGATTCTGTTGATTGGAGAGCTTTTTTAAGGCTTAATGAAATATACGCAAGAAAGATTTAATAAAAGCACTGAAAATTCAGACGAGGAGATAGTTTTTTCTATCTCCTTTTTTGTCATCCGTCCACTTCCAAAAGCACCTAAAGCTCTGTCCTCTTTTATGTGGTTTTTCGGTATTTTTTGTGTATTTTTTTAGAAATCCCTTGACATATATCACGGATATATGGTAATATAAAGCATATGGTAAAAACGTTTTTAAAAGCGTTTTCGTTTGATAATACGGAGGTATTTATTATGAGACTTGCAACCACCACGAGAGACTTTTCTCGATATTGTGAAACTCACGAAGAGTGTATTCGAGAGGTAGCGGCGGTAGGATTCAAATATATAGACTTTAATATGTATGAGAAACACCGTTACGCTTTTTTGCTCGAAGATAATTATAAGGAATATGCGCGCTCGCTCAAGGAGCTTGCTGACAGCCTTGGTGTTAAATTTGTTCAGGCGCACGCCCCTGCGGGAAATCCTCTTGATGAGGAAAAGTATCCCGATCTTTTGCTTGCGACTATACGCGCTATCGAGATATGCGGTATTATGGGCATTCCGAATATCGTTGTGCACGCAGGCTGGGAGCAGGAGCTCGCAAAAGGCGTATTCTTCAGAAAGAACCGTGAATTTTTTGAAAAGCTCTTCCCCGCTATGGAGGAAAATAACGTAAACGTTCTCGTAGAAAACAGTACAAAGGCTACTATGGGAACTATTTATCATCTTACAACAGGCGCTGATATGAAATATTTTGCCGACTACGTCAATCATCCGCTTTTCCACGTTTGTTGGGATACGGGTCACGCCAACTGCGAGGGCAATCAGTATGACGATATCTTGGCTATTGGCGATCATCTCTACGGAATTCACGTAAACGACAATCTCGGCAAGAGAGACGAGCATATCCTGCCTTATATGGGTTGTGTAAATCTTGACGAGATCATAAACGCTCTCATAGATAGCGGATACAAGGGCTACTTCACGTTTGAAGCAACCAACTCCCTCCGTCCCGCAAAATATTGGCTTGGCGACAGAAAAACCTTTAAGAAGGATACCCGACTTGCAGAGCCGCAACTCTTTATGCAAAGACGTATGGAAAAACTTATGTACGACCTTGGCAAATACGCTCTTGAAAGCTATAACGTTTTTGAAGACTAAAGGAGATATATTATGAGAATTGCTACTACAACGTCTGATTTGGGTTCTCCAAGCATTGAAAATCTTAAAAGACTGCACGCAGCAGGATATAGATATCTGGACCTCGGTATATGGAACGGAATGGTAATGCGTGACGACTATAAGGAGTTTGCGCATAAAATCAAGGAAGATGCCGCTTCATTGGGAATGAAGTTTATTCAGGCTCACGCCCCCGATGCCGGAAATCCGCTCCGTCCCGAAGATCTTGACGTTTGCGTGACCACGGCAACGCGTACGATAGAATTTTGCGCGGAGATCGGAATACCGCACATGGTACAGCACACAGGAGTAGAAAAATTCATGTCGAAGGAAGAGACCTTCAAGAGAAGCAAGGTCTTTTATGAAAGACTTTTCCCCGCTATGGAAAAAACGGGAGTCTGCGTTTTGACAGAAAACAGCACCTATGCAGGCTCCGGCGCTAACCGTTACAGCTTCAATTCGGGTAAAGATATACGCGAATTTGCCGATTACGTAAACCACCCTCTCTTCCACGTTTGTTGGGATATAGGACACGCTAATTGCGAGGGCAATCAGTACGACGAAATAATGACGATAGGCCATCATCTTTACGCGCTTCACGTTCACGACAATAAGGGCAACGACCATCACTCTATGCTCTATACAGGCAGCATAAATATGGATGATATTATGAACGGGCTTATAGACTCGGGCTACAAGGGGGATTTCACATACGAAACCTTGAATACCATCCACAATTCCGGATTTTGGCACGCGCCCCGTAAGGTATTTGAGAAGGATAAGCGTTTGCTCAATCCCCCGTCATTTATGTACGATCAGCTTGAGCGCCTCGAATACGAGATCGCGGAATATATTCTCAAATCCTATAACGTTTTTGAAGAATAACAACAAAAAAGTAAATAACGTAATTCTAAAAAAATCCTCGGAGACAAAATCGTCTCCGAGGATTTTTCAATTCAATTTTATAAGGTTTTAAAGTCCTATCTCTTCCAAAAAAAGCTTCATCTCGTCGGCTTGTGCTTTGGATACGTTGCTGTTATAGGACAGCTCTAGCACAGAGCGTTTTGCGCGGCCGTCAAATATTATCTTAAACCAACGGTGTATTTGGACAAACGGAACGAGCCAGCGATGTTTTATAATAACAGGATAGGAATTCTTAAGACTATTGTAAGGCAGGAAAACTCTATGGATAAAATACGCAAATTTTCCATTCTTCTTTTGCTGTTGAAGAAGCACCCTGTTTTGTAATGAGCCATATATTCCGCCAAGCAGAATATAATCTTCCATTTTCTTTGCAATATCGGTATAATTCTCTCCGTCGATCCAAACAGCGCACATTTCCCCGATACACTCATAAAAGCGCGATATCTTGGCTTCAGACAACAGTGTATTCAAAACATCTTTATTAATACTCAATGCTTTTTCAAGTATCCAAAGGTCTATTATCGGACGAATACCGCATCCGCCGCTTTCAAAATGCTTGACTATGTGCGCTATGATATGAAACAAGAAGAACTCATTTGTCATTTCATACTTATAATTCATATCCGAAGAGACCGTCGCGTATTGCCATACGTTGTCTAAAACTCTGTCCAACGATTCAATATTTTCCCTGATATTAAAATGCAGCTCCAAATGAACGTCTTCGGGAGAATGCAAGGAAATATCATTATAATTTTTCTTAGCAGAAACTATATACTCATAATCGGATACCAACAAAGAAACAGCTTTATCTAAATCCTCTTCATGTACAAGAATGTCAATATCACAGCTTGTCCTAAGCCATGCTTCAGGATAATAATTCCGAATGACAGCACCTTTGAGCAGAATAAAAGGAATTTGCGCATTATTGAAAGCCTCAGATATTTTGCTCAATTCATATTTTGAGCGTTCGTGGCGATAAACTGCCGTTAACAGAGACTTATTAAACCTCTCGGACACCTTATCGTCCTTGAGCAGCTCAGCCTTTGAAAGAGCGTTTCCAATAAGGTGCGCCATATCGTGTTTAGCAGAAAGCGAATATAATTCCGCAAGCATATCCATAGAGATACTGTCTTTAATTTCATCAGAAACTTCTGTTCCCTTTAATTCGGCACGAATCAAAGAAAACAATATTTTTGTTGTATCCATATGAATCTACTCACCTTTTTCAGAATTTACTCCAAACCATTTTATCCTCAACACTTGTGTAGGATTGAATAATCTTTACTACCTTTGTGGAAACGTTTTCCTCGGTATAATCGGGTACGGGAATTCCGTTGTCGCCGCACTCAACCATGTCAACCGCCGTCGTTACCGCCTGTAAAAGCGACTTTTCATCAATACCCGCAAGGATAAAGCAAGCCTTGTCAAGTGCTTCGGGGCGCTCGGTTGAGGTGCGGATGCACACTGCAGGAAAAGGATGTCCTACACTTGTAAAGAAGCTGCTTTCTTCAGGAAGTGTGCCGCTATCCGACACCACTGCAAAAGCATTCATCTGCAAGCAGTTGTAATCATGGAAGCCGAGCGGCTCATGCTGAATAACTCTTTTGTCAAGCTTAAATCCGCTTGCAGCCAAACGATTGCGCGAACGCGGATGGCAAGAATACAAAATCGGCATATCGTACTTCTCTGCAAGAGCGTTGATCGCGCTAAACAAGGAATTGAAATTCTTTTCGGTGTCAATATTTTCTTCTCTATGAGCAGAAAGCAAAATATACTTCCCTTTTTCAAGTCCAAGGCGCGTGTGAATATCGCTTGCCTCAATTTCCGCAAGATTTTCTTGAAGCACCTCTGCCATAGGAGAACCTGTCACATAGGTGCGCTCCTTGGGAAGTCCGCACTCTGCAAGATAGCGTCTTGCGTGCTCGGAATAAGCAAGATTTACGTCAGAAATAATGTCAACAATGCGTCTGTTCGTTTCCTCGGGCAGACACTCGTCCTTACATCTGTTGCCCGCTTCCATATGGAATATCGGAATATGCAAACGCTTTGCGGCGATCGCGGAAAGACAGGAATTCGTGTCTCCCAAAATAAGAAGCGCGTCGGGCTTTATCTGATTCATAAGCTTATATGAGCAGTTGATGATATTTCCAACGGTTGCGCCGAGGTCGTCACCAACAGCGTCCATATATACTTCCGGATCAGCAAGCTTCAGATCCTTGAAAAACACACCGTTGAGGTTATAGTCATAATTCTGTCCCGTGTGCGCGAGAATGCAGTCAAAGTATTTTCTGCACTTGTTAATTACCGCAGCAAGACGAATGATCTCGGGACGTGTGCCGACGATGATCAATAACTTTAATTTACCATTTTCTTGCCATTTTATATCTGTATAATCTGTTACAATTTCTGTGTTCATATAGCGTCCTTTCTTTTTTTATGAATATATGTTTTGAACGGCATCAATCTTATTACGCGAAACTTCAGAGTTACGCACTTTGCCAAAAGCAATTTTCCACATTCAAATCAATCTCATACTGCAATCATAAATCATCGGTGTTAAAATAATTATCGAAATTGTTTTGCAATTGATTTCTTAATGCTTATTTGCCATTACCAATCATTGTATAGCAAAAATTTTTAATATGCTTTTCTGTTTTGTTAAGCATATTATCAACTTTAATTATCTTAAATAGTTTTGTCCGAACATACTCTATAATCACACAAATACATAAAGTCATTAATACACTAAATAAAAATTCGACTATAAAGTAGCTGTTGAATTTTTCAAACAAGTTCTCCCAAACTACTCTCCTAAAAGATGAACAACTGCCTACAATATATACACCAAAAGAAAAAGAAGCTATAAAGGTAAAAATCATTGTGTATTTATTGCTTTTTATATCCAATCTAGAAAAAAACACCAATAAACTAATGGACATCACAATAATAAATGGAGAGCAATAACCGTAAAACAACTTGAAAGGTTGAGGTTTACTTAACAACCAGCCTGTAACATAATAAAAAATATACTCGCTCGCAAAAACGCAAATTCCGCAGAAAAATGCTATTATAAGATACCATATGTTTTTGCGCTCTTTCTTGAAAATAGAAACGACAGCAACTCCATACTTTTTAATTGCAGCTCCAACTATAAACAAAATCATTATCCATATTACGGTATAACCGCTGTTTACACCAAGTGTTGCCCCTCCCAATCTACTACTAACCCAGCTTCCGATGCCAAATACTATCAATAAAAGAAAAACAAGTTTTTTGGTATTATAAAAGCCGAGATTCTGCATTAGAATATTTATGTATGGGATAAAAAGGTACATAACTATATATCCTGTTGCATACCAAAATACATCGGTTGAAATTGGAAGAAGCCCTAAGATGAGGCTCTTTACTGTAAATTCATCAAATATAATTGCGTTGATCAATAAATTGATAACCGAATAGAATATTACTATTACCCACAAGTTCATTAGTCTTGACAAAGAAGTCTTTTTTTCAAGCAAGCAATAGCCGGAAATCAAGGCATAAATATTGACCGCACAATATGAAAATGAAACAAATAATGCTCGTATATTATATTGAGCAGAACCAAAAGCCGAATCTATGCCAAGCGGAAAATGCAGCGTTAACACCATAATCATAGCAATAACCTTTAAGACATCTATGGCAACATTACGTTGTGTCGTGTACACACACTCGTTATTGTTCATTTTGGTATCGATCATTCTACAACCACCTCAAAAAATGTATCCGGATTATCCTTGTCGAATTGCTCATTTGCCCACATAACTGTTATAAGGTCTTGTGTCTCTGACAGATTAATAATGTTGTGAGTATATCCCGGAAGCATATGTATTGCCTCTATCTTCTCTCCGGATGCCTCAAAATTCAACACCTCATCACAGCCTATTTTTCTCATTTGAATAAGTCCCTTACCGCTTACAACGATAAAAAATTCCCATTTTGTGTTGTGCCAATGCTGACCCTTGGTAATTCCGGGCTTTGAAATATTCACCGAGAACTGACCGCACTTTTCGGTTTTCAGAAGCTCGGTAAAGCTTCCTCTTGCGTCAACATTCATTTTCAAAGGGAAGGAAATCTTCTCCTTGGGCAAATAAGAAAGATACGTACTGTAAAGCTTCTTTGCGAAGGAATTACTCGGAATTTCGGGCATTACAAGTGTTTTCGGTTGCTCTGCAAAGGAATATAGCAGGTCCACGATCTCTCCCAAAGTTACCTTATGGGTGATAGGCGCGGCGCAATATTTTCCGTTGTCGCAAAGAATAGTGTCAATGCCGTCAAAGCTGCAGTGATGTTCCCTACCCTCAAGAGCCGAAAGCATCTCGGCAACAAGGTCGTCGATGTAGAGCAATTCAAGTCCTGAACTTCTGTCGTTGACCTGAATGGGCAGATCGTTTGCGATATTATTGCAGAAGGTCGCAACGGCAGAGTTATAATTCGGTCTGCACCACTTGCCGAATAAGTTTGGAAAACGGTAAACAAGCACTTTTGCCCCCGTCTCCTCTCCATAGCTAAACACAAGCTCCTCGCCCGCCTTCTTGCTTCTTCCGTAATCGCTGTCATATCTGCCGATACAAGTTGCTTGAATGGACGAAGAAATCATTACAGGACAAGTGTTCTTGTGTTTTTTCAGCGTATCAAGCAGTGTGGAAGCAAAGTCAAAATTGCCTTGCATAAATTCCTCGGCTTTTTGAGGACGGTTGACTCCTGCAAGGTTGAAGACAAAATCAGCCTCGCCGCAAAATCTGTCAAGCAACGCCTTGTCGGTGTCAACGTCATATTCAAAAATCTCATCAATAGTGATGGCAGGGTACGTTCTATCCTTGCCGTCACGAATATTTTTCAAAGCTTCACAGAGATTTTTGCCAACAAAGCCTTTTGCTCCTGTAACAAGTATCTTCATTTCGCAAGTTCCTCTTTAATATAGGCGAGTGAAGCAATCTTCGCCTTTGTCTGCTCAACGTCCAAAAGCTCGGTATTATTAGAATTGAATTCTGTAAGCTTGTTGCGCTCGGTATCTCCGTCTTTGAAATATTTGTCATAGTTCAGTCCGCGCTTGTCCGCTGGGACACGGTAAAAATTGCCCATATCAATGGCGTGAGCGCACTCCTCGTTGGTGAGCAGCGTTTCATACATCTTTTCGCCATGACGGATACCGATTATCTTTATCTCGGTTTCATTTTCTTTGTCAAAAAGCTCCATAACGGCTCTTGCCTGAGTTTCAATCGTACAAGCGGGCGCTTTCTGAACGAGAATATCTCCGCTTTCGCCGTGCTCAAAGGCAAAGAGAACAAGGTCTACCGCCTCATCAAGCGACATAATAAAGCGAGTCATGGTGGGCTCAGTAATAGTGATCGGCTTGCCTGCTCTGATCTGGTCGATCCAAAGCGGAATTACCGAACCGCGAGAGCACATAACATTACCGTAGCGAGTGCAACATATCTTAGTCTTCTCGGGCGCTACTGTGCGTGACTTCGCAACGATGACCTTCTCCATCATCGCCTTTGACGTTCCCATAGCGTTTACGGGATACGCCGCCTTGTCGGTAGAAAGACATACTATATTTTTGACGCCCGCTTCAATCGCTGCAGTAAGAACGTTTTCCGTCCCCAATACGTTGGTCTTTACCGCTTCTATTGGAAAAAACTCACACGAGGGAACTTGCTTGAGCGCTGCCGCGTGAAATATGTAGTCAACACCGTGCATCGCGTTCTTGACTGAAGCAATATCACGCACGTCTCCTATGTAAAATTTGATCTTATCTGCATATTCGGGATACTTCACCTGATATTCGTGACGCATATCGTCCTGCTTCTTCTCATCGCGGGAGAAAATGCGAATTTCCCCGATGTCAGTGGTAAGAAAACGGTTTAGAACGGCATTACCGAAAGAACCTGTACCGCCGGTGATAAGAAGGGTTTTATTTGAGAATGTAGATGTTTTCATAATCATAGTCTCCAATATTTCATTCCGCTTATCTTTAATTCAGAAACCCTGTAAAGTCCCTTTACATCAATCAATACCTTCTCACTGTCAGCAGAGTCCTTGAAAAGCTTTTTTATTTCATCAAGACTAAGTGCCTTAAACTCATTGTGAGCAACCGCAACAATTACGCAATCTGCATCCTTAATATCTTCAAATTTAGTAAGGGTAACTCCGTATTCCTGCATAGCATCTCCTTCACTTGCCCAAGGATCAACTACAATGGGCTTAATTTCATACTCTGCAAGACGTTTGATAATATCGTCAACCTTAGAGTTTCTTGTATCGGGGCAGTTCTCCTTAAAAGTAAGACCAAGAATAACCACCTTCGACTTCTTAGGTGCCTGTCCGACAGCAATCATATTCTTAATAGCAGCATCAGCAACAAATTTGCCAATAGAGTCATTTACAATTCGACCATTAATAATAATCTGACTATGGTAGCCGAGTTTTTCAGCTTGATAGGTAAAGTAGTAGGGGTCAACTCCAATACAGTGTCCCCCAACAAGACCTGGACGAAAACCGAGGGCATTCCACTTGGTATTCATTCCGTCAACAACCTCATTGGTGTCAATATCCATCTTATCGAACGCCATAGCAAGCTCATTCATAAATGCAATATTGATATCACGCTGGCTATTTTCAACAACTTTAACAGCTTCTGCTGTTCTAAGATTGCTAACGGGATAAGTACCAACCTCAATAACAATATCGTAAACCGCCTTGATAGTGGCGAGAGCTTCTTCGTCACAACCAGACACGATCTTAGTGATGTTCTCAAGTCTATGCACTTTGTCACCGGGATTAATTCTTTCGGGTGAATAACCAACCTTAAAATCCACACCACACTTCAATCCAGATTCGCTTTCCAGAATTGGGATACATACATCCTCGGTGCAACCGGGGTAAACCGTTGACTCAAATACTACATAGGACCCTTTGGTAATGTTTCTGCCCACGATTTTAGATGCGCTGATAACGGGAGATAGGTCTGGGGTATGGTCTGTATTTACGGGTGTCGGAACGGCAACAATATGAAACTTTGCCCTCTGCAAGTCCTTTTCGTCTGAGGTAAAGTAAACAGTACTGTTTTTAATCAACTCGTCCCCCACTTCCTTTGTGGGATCAATACCGGATTTGTAAAGCTCGATTTTTGCCTTGTTCAAATCAAAACCGATAACATCAACGCCTTTGTTTGCAAAAGCAACAGCGATAGGCATACCAACATAGCCGAGTCCGACAAGAGAAATCGACTCTTTTCTTGATATAATTTCCTCAAAAAGCGACATAACTTTTCCTCCATTTTCATATATTATAATTTGAAATTCCCAAAATCCACAAATGCTTTTCTAACCTGAGAAATTTAGCAAGACATGCAATAAATCTTACTATAGCAAATGTAACCAACACAACTAATACAGGATATATTAAATCGAATGTACCTTGTAAAATCGCATTCAAATTAGCCGGAAGTGGTTTGTAAATAATGTTCACAATATTTATCCCGATCTGCATGTGTAAAAAATAGATTGGAAAGGTGTTTCTACCAACTGATACCCAAAAATTGTTTTTTCCCAGATTTTTTGACAGGAACATAATTGAGAGAAAAAACATTAAAGACATCGGAATACTAAAGATTGTCCAATATGTTGGTTTACATATCATTATGTAAAACACCCCCAAAGCCACGGTGAGAATCCAAATAAGCACTTTTTTATATATTTTGGCATCGAGAATTTTTTTAATATTGCAATCTTTTAACAGAACGCCCAAACCAAAGTAAAATATCCATGATAGAGGATCTAAATAATCGGTAATAATAGTATCAAATCGAAAGATACCGAAAGATTTTGCAATTATAGCAACAGCGCTTATCGCAATTAAGCCCAAAATCCACTTCTTAGTTTTGACAAGTCTGAATACAGCAAAGCAGATCAGTAAAACAGGAACAAAATATAACCATGTGCCATACCCGAATATCCACTTTGCCATATTTATAATATCAAAACGCAGCTTATCTGCAAATATGTGCAAAATATAAGTTGCAACTCCATACAGAAGCCAAGGAATACAAATTGTCTTGGCTTTTTTCTTCCAAAATTCATTTGCAGAACAAGATGTATTTAATGTATACCCTGAAAGAATCAAGAACACCGGTACACCAAGAGTGCCTAAAAGTGCCAAAATTAATTGGATTGCTGAAAATCTGCTATTTACGCAGTGCGCTGTTACAGTGCAAAATATCGCAAGTGCTTTGCAAGCATAATTGGATTTACTAATTTCTATATTCATTACTTTTAGATTTCCTCTCCTTTGAGTGCAAGAAAACAAGAATTTTTTTACTAAACTCGTAGTCTTTTGTAAGATGACAATATACTAAAGTGAAACTTGTGAAAAAAATTACACCGATTGCCACTTTAACTAAAAGAGAAATAAACAATGACTCTATATCGCACACCCTATCAAAAATCTCAATAGTTTTCGACATCAGCAGTCCGATTATAATAAATCCAGCACCGTAAAAAACATTCTTATAATTCTTTTCTTTTACACAGACAAATAATATTTGCACAAAAACTGCAATCAGTTCGGCAGCAATAGTTCCAATAACGGCTCCTTTGGCTCCCATCTTCGGTATAAGTAGCATATTTATAAACAGATTTAATAAACAACCAATACTTACTGAACTAATAATGCATGCGTTGTTATTCTGTGGGATTAGATATTGCGTTTTCAACCCTTCCGATACTGATTTTAGTATAATAACAACCGACAACATTCTTACAATCGGTATACATTCCAAAAAACCGCTTCCAAAATATAAAGGAACAAAATCCTCAGCAACTGCAATAATTCCAAAGCAAAAAGCGCTACTCAAGCACACTATAGCCTGCATCGTCGTATGTCGTACTAAAGCTTTTTTATCATTATCATTAGAAGATAGCAAAGCAGTTATCCTTGGCATCAAAACCACGCAGACACAAGCAATAAGACTTACCGGAATACTTATCAATTTATCTGCATTATAATAGTATCCCGTTTGTTCGTAACTACTTAAAATCCCAAGCATTGTCTTATCCATAACGTGATATACCGTTTGTGCAGCAATCGGAACAAACAATACGAAATTTTCCCAGATATGTTTTTTTGCCTCCTTAAACGAAGGGAGTGAAAATTTTCTTAACCGAATCTTTTTTCCGATTACGCCCAATAGTAGCAAATTTGTTACTACAGTAGTTAATGACATAATTATTACATAATAATTCAGGTCATTCGGAGTTTTGACAAATAAGAATATTGATATAACGTACATCAATCGCACTATCAAATTAACCACTGTTGTAATATGAAAGTCTTCTTTTCCATATAGCAGCCAGTGAAAATCAAACATGCAACAGATGATGTTAAGACACATTATCAAAGATATTATATCCCTATCAAATACAAAAAAGGCAAATATAACATATACCACAGTTACAATAGCAGCAATCACACATTGAATAAATGCGAGATGATAAAACATTCTTTCCTGCGTCTCAGAATCTTTTGAATTCTCCGCAATTTTTTTGGTACCATAGTTGAGCATTCCTTGCATTGCAATCAAGGTAAAATAACTAACTAACGATAATCTATAAGAATATATTCCAAGATTTTCTGCACCCAGAACTCTAGTAAGATATGGGGATATTAAAAAAGGTATTACAGTGTTTACGATTTGACAAAAGCTTTGAGAAAAGATATTTCTTTTAATCTTATTCATCATAAATCCCCTTTGTAAATACAAATATTGCAAAGAGAGGATAGGCATAATAATTGTATAAAACAGTTGCACTCAGTGTCTGAGCTATAAAAACAAGCAGAATATACTTATATATTATGCCATTCGTGCTCGAAGACTTATATAATAAGGTCCTATGCAACCTAAGATAATTAACAATTCCAACTATGCCTGTATAAACTAAAACATATCCCCACTCAACATCAAACCCCCATCTATTAGAACCTATATTGGTGCTGTTTCCTACAAAATATGACAAAGGATTAACCTCTGTAATATATCGCCAAAGTTCCGACCATTTAACAGATACAGAGTCATCCATACCCTCAGAAAACAGTATCGTTCTTGCACCTTCGCTTGTTAGCCACACGAGTACTGCCACCAATAGCATTAGAATAAACCCAACCAAGAACGGTCTTTTCCCTGCAACTCTTATGGCAAAAAAGCCGATAAGCAATATCAATGCGGCTAAAGCGGTTCTAGAACCAGTCAGTAAAAGAGAACCTCCGCCAACGAATACAAACACCAACGAAGCCACCGTTAATTTAGAATTTGACCTGATGTTAATATCCAAATTTGCAAAAAGCACCGCCAGACACATTAGTGCAATTGGAGTATATACGTTTGGGTTGATAAAAATCGACCCCGACCTAAAAGATGCCAAAGTTGTTCCGTATGCTAAATTTAGGTGACGAAAATCTTCACCTTGCATATAATATTTTCTTAAAAAGTCAAATACAGCTTCCACTTTAAAAAACTGCAATAACTGTACAGCAAAATTTATAGTTAACAGTAAGCCACATAATATTGTCAACGTTTTTCTGGATATTTTTAACTTTATTAAGCCTATTGTTATGCAAAAATAAGAACCTATTCTAACAAATTCATGTAGAACAGCATCTACATGTGGCTCACCCACATACACCATCTGTCCCAAAAAAACACACCCAAACCACACTCCAAAGAAGGAAAATACAAAGGCATCGATTTTTCCAAAACTCCCCGAGCAAAACGCCCACATTATCAAACACATCAACGGTTTAATGGCAAGGAATGCCCCGCTAGCAGGAAGGAGAATTGATAAAATATATAGAGTTAGAAAAACATTATTATATTTTTCCTTTTTATCTATCGGCTGTACTTGTGAAATATAATTATTCATAAAGCCTTATCACTTGCTCCCTCCAATGCCTTAATGCAACTTATTATTCTTTTTCGTTGTATGTCCCAATTGCAGTTTTCGAGAACATATTCTCTTGCTGCTGATGCCTTTTCTTTTGCTAGATTGCGGCTACTCTCATCTTTTGTTATCTCCAAAATGGTGCCGACAATATTATCAACTGAGTGATCATCCGTTATATATAAAAATTCTTTCACCTCGTTCGGCAGGGAATCTGCATTCGACGAAACAATTGGAACACCTGTACACATATAATCATACGTTTTTGACGGCACAGCATACTTACTGATATTTTTATTTGTATCTAAAAGAGAAATAAGGATATCAGCACGAACCTGCTTATCTTTTATGCTTTTGGCGTCAAGATATCCTCCATAAAGAATCTTTCCATTTGATGATTTTTCTTCATCTTGTATCTGCTTCAGAAACTCTCCGCGTCCGTAGAAAATCACCCTATATCCTTCAGGCAACCGATGGGCAACTTCTATAAGATTCGTTATGTTATAATTTGTATTTAACGAGCCAGTGTATAGAATATCAATCGTATTGCGAGAGATGTTTTCTTTTTTATACTCATTAATTGCAAAATCATATTCTTCTGTTTCAATAGCGGGGTCAATACGTGTGCTGATTTTTTTAGCAAAATACTTATTTATCATATAATCAACACCTGTTATGCAGGCATCATAGCTTTCTAACGAATGCACTCTTATATGATTTTCTATTCCTCGAAACAACCGTTTTGTAATACTCCGAGTTGCATTCTCGTCAAATGGCATATCAGCTAAAATAATCGCCGTTTTATAATGAAAACGTTTTTTAAGCCACATAAGAGGAACAGATATCCAAGAATTGCTGTTAAATGTAATTACAATTACGGGTTCTGTTGCTTCCTTGACGAGCTTTTTCAACGTGCGGTATACCCCCCATGCTATTCCACACTGTTTGACTATAGGCATATCTCGAAAACATATCTCATGGGTATCAACACCGTCAATAATATCTTTTCCTTTAAGCAATGATTCGTTTTTGGAAAGAGCAAATCTGGATTTTCTGGGAGGTATAGTTATACACTTTAAGTTGCCCGATGCCTCTTTCAATATTTCTGTATAAAGCAACGTCTGTCTATTGGCAGGAACCGAAACCGCACAATTCCCTTCGACGTATTCTCTCGGCACTGCATAATTAATAAATATGTACATTACGCCCTCCCTAAATTCAAAGCTTTTAATTTGCAAAAGTTCATATGCAAATAGTGTTATCCGACTTAAAAACTACGCAATGGTCTTTCACCATCTGTTCTATCGTATATTCTTTAATAACGCAAAGCGCCTCTCGGCTCATAAATTCAAGGTCTTTTTCAAATATTTTATTCATATACTCCGATAAAATCTTCTCATCATCTGCCGGCACGACAAATCCATTTACACCCTGCTTAATAAGTTCAAGTGCCGCACCGCATTTATCTGTCGAAATAGTAGGAAGTCCCTGCGCTAATGCTTCATTTATAACAAGCCCCCAGATATCTTCTCTAGTCGGAAAGACAAAAACATCTGCCGCTTTATAGTATTCGTTTAGAGAAACTTTGTCCATAAAGCCTAAAAAATGCACATTTTTCAAATCTTTTTTCCGAATTATCTCTATGTATTCTTCCGTTGGCTCTCCGCCAATAATATATATACCAGTGTCTGCAGCTAGATTTTCGGCACTTTTTATTAGTAAGTCAAATCCCTTTCTATATATAAACTGTCCAACAGATAAAAGCATCTTGCTTTCAGAAATATTGAGTTTTTCGCGATATGCTTTCTTTTCTTTTTCGGTTAAAGGCTTCTCGATAATATCGGATTGCCTTAACGATGAAAAATGAAATCTTTTGATTTTTTCCTTATCCACTCCATAAGCCATATAATATTCATCGTGGCTTACGCCCGTACTAAAAGCGCCCTCTGCTTTTCGATAAACATAGCGCTTGACAGCGGATTTTAATGCAATTGTTTTGCCAACAAAAGCCCCATCTCCTTCTATCCAATAAGGTATTCTCTTCATTTTCATGTATTGTATGGCAATAAGACCCGTTGGAGAATAGGCGTCGGCACACACAATATAATCCCATTTTTGAGACGAAATGTGTTTGCATACATCGAACGAAACGGACATATTTACTCCGAATTTTTTTCCATTTAGAAACCGACCTTCAAAATTAGAAAAATTATATTTACTCCAAGCGTCATCTCTTTCGTCCGATTTTTTTCTTTCAAAAACTACCGTTAAATCGACATATTTACCCAACTCATTAAAGAACTCTACTCTATATGGAGAAGGAATATTTGTTATATATAGAACCTTCGACATTATTTCACCTCATATGTTCTTTGAAAACAAAGAAATGTATTTCTGTTGCAATTCCGTAATATTCAAATGCGCATCTAAATAATCTTTTATTGCTTCCTGTCTTTTGAGAAAAGCCTCTTCACTTTCCTTTGCAACCAAATCAAGCACATATGTAAAACTCTCTTTTTTTTCAAGCGAAATTGCCCAACCGCACCCATATTCCTGCAAGTTTATCCATGGTGTATTATCACTAATAATAGGAACACACTTGGCAAGCATGGCTTCAACAATTGAATGACCAAAATTTTCCGTTTCTGTAGGAAGCAAAAAGACATCGTGAAGAGAAAGTACCTCTTTCACCTTGCTATGTGGTAATGATCCCTTATAAAAGAACTGCACATTATCAGGCAATTCTTTTACAACAGTCTGGCATTCTTCCCAGTAGTCTTTATCTTCTATAGGTCCATATACATTAAACACAATTCTCTCTTTACATTCTTTTAAGCAATTTAGAGCGAATTTTAAATTCTTTATTGGATGTATTCTAGCGATATAGACTGCTCGGAGCATTCCCGTATTTTTTCTTTGTCTAAAGCTCTGTCCGTCAATAACTGTTGGTACGTTGGCAACCATTATTATAGAATCGTTCTTCTTCACAACTTTTTTCTCTATTTGAACGTATTCTTCTTTTGATGTTGCTTGATATGTTATCGGATAGTTACCTTTAATAAACCTGAACACTGTACGATATGCAGATTTTTTCATATTCTTAATTTTTAATGCCCCATTTGCAAACTGACCGCGAGGTGCAAGAATAACAGGGATTTTACATGTTTTGGCTATACATAAAGTCGGTAATACAAAGTGTGCAGAAAAAAAACTGTTTATATATATATAGTCCGGCTCGATTTCTTCAACCGTTTTTTTTAATTTTTTATACAAAAACAAAGATTCCTTCAAATAAAGCACCTTACAGGATTGATGATTATTCCAACCTTCGTGAATACCCTCAAGAACCGTATCACTATGTAGCTCGTGATTACTTGTGATTACGTACAGTTCAAAATGTTCTTTCATTAAGTTGCAAAAATTCTCTACACTTACAGCCGGACCACCGTATGTTTTTGCAGGTGGAAATCCGGCAGCAATAACAAGAATTTTCTTCATATTATCACCCCTCCTAGTTTTCACATGAATTGATAATCGTTCTATAAGCTTTTTCGATGTTATAATTCTCAGTCAAATATTGATAACTGTTCTTTCCTTTTTCTATCAAGTCCTCTTCGCACAATTTTCTTATGTTGTCTAAAACATTTTCCACACAAACACTTTCACACCAATAACCGAACTCTCCATCAAGAAGTACCTGACCAATATCTGTATTTCTATCAGTACAAGCAAGTATTGGAAGTCCAGCTTGCATATAGGCGAGTAGTCTCGACGGAAAATTGGGAATCGTAAACCTACTGTCAAGAAATATCATACCAACGTCGCAACAAGCAACCATCTTATCATACTCATTTTTTGGCATTTGCCCAAACAATCTTACGTGTTCAGGGTGCTGTTCGGATATATATTCTTCAAGAAAATGTCTCTCTGTACCGCTTCCTGCAATAACAAAACAAACATTCATCATTGTGGAAGCCGCTTTAATGCACTCAACGATAAAAGGAACATCTTGCGGCTTACCAAGGTTACCGCCATATACAAAAATCTTTTTATCCAGAGGAATACCATATTTTTTTCTCATTGCGATTCGTTCATTATCAGATATAGACATATCTATCGGCTCAATGCAATTAGGACAAACCTCTACCTTTTCGGCTACTACTTCCGGATTGTTTTTCAAAATAAAATCAACATTAGCAGGGCTCATACAGCCAATCTGATCAGATAAAGCATACAACTTTTTTTCTTTTGCACGAAAATACCGATACAACAATCCTTTGATACCGGATTTGCTCATCATTCCAATATCCACAGCGTTTTGCGGAAAAATGTCTTTAAGAAGCAAATATGTTTTTGCTCCATCACGTTTTTTTATGTACTGCACCGCGCCTGCTAAGGTAATCGGTGGGGTAGAATACAACACTAGATCGAATTTCACATCCAACAAATATTTCTTGATTGCCGCTATATACTGTGTTTCAAGTAAAACCGTAGAAACACCTTTTTCAATCAAATTTGTCTTTTGGATATTTCCTGTTTGAACTTTGAGAATTACTGCTTTATCTGTCTTTATTAAGTGCGTCTTTTCTCGATTTCTTCTTTCAGAAGGAGAAACAACAAAAATATGATGTCCCTTATTAAAAAATTCACGCAATAAGTCCTCATATATCCCGTGATTACCTATGTTTTTTATATCAAGCAATGTCATAAACAAGACATTCATATTCTTATCTCTCCTTTAATTACAATAGAGTCCATTCACGTTTCTAAACCACAGACTTTTCATTCCCAGCATTTCCGGTGCAATAAAATCCTTATTTATGTTATCCCCAAGGTAACACATTTCCTCGAATGCCACGTTAAGCATTTCTTTCATTTTCACAAACGCAGCTTTGTTTGGTTTGCGGTATTCCACACCACCAAGTTCATCCGTAACAATGATATGGTCCACAAGCTCATCAAGACCAAGTGCCTTGATTTTTGCTCTTTGCCCTTCCAGTCTGCCATCTGTAATGATTCCAAGCTTATATCCATCTTGGCGAAGTTTCAAAAGCATCTTTTTTACACCTTCATAAAGATGAATATCCGGTTGATGGTAACGATACACCGAAAGACATTTTTGTTTCAATTCTTCCGTATACATACCCTCTGCGGTCAAAACTTCATCGATGGCGGATTTTTTTTGCTCAAACGCTTGCCACAGCTTTTCTTCCATCCGCTTTATTTGAGGCAACGTATCGGCAATGGCGCGGAAACCGCTTCTAACATATTCTTTTTCGCTATACAAAGTATCGTCCAAATCGAACACGATTGCTTTTAAGCCTTGAATGTGTTTTTTGGTATCGGTTATGGATGTAATCTCAATCACTTATTGTCCCTCGTTTACACAAACGCTTTGATCGAAACGGCTATAGATCGCACCGTCTCTTGCCGCTTTTTCCTGATACGACAATCGCTCACCGTTCAACATTTTCAACACCGCCTTGGCGCTGTTGGCACCGGCCTTGATGCTCAAGGGTGCACCACCACCAAAACGGGGGTTGATTTCTATGTAATAGTTGTCTCCGGTCTTTTCATCCCGGATGAGTTGTACTGTAATCTGACCGCAGGGCTTGTAATCCGCAATTAGCTTCATCATTTCTGCAATCATTGTATCGTCTTGGGTAATTCTCGTTTTCAAAACCTCACCGGAACGTACAGCAAGACGTTCTCTTGGCGTGATAAAAACGGGATTGCCCTCGTAATCGCAGAAAATGTCGATAGTAAATTCTTTACCACCGATATAAGGCTGAATGATATAATCCTTGATCTTTTCCGCATATAGCTTCAAATCATCAAGGTTGCCTACTCTGTAGGCATTAATACTGGAACTTCCGTCCTTCGGCTTGATAAAGGCGGGAAAAGAAATCTCGCCACGCTCCATGCTCTGCTCAAATTTCCCCACACTGTTTATAGGCAATGGCGATTTCAACCCAAGAGAAACGAAGTAATCAGCAGTATAGTTTTTATCTCTGCACAGCTTCACTTTATCCACCGCAGAAATTAGCACCTTTGTTCCAATCGCCTCAAATCGATGCTTGTTTTCCGCAAGAAGCAATAAATCTGTATCAATGGTCGGTATCAAACAGTTTACCTTTTTGCTTTCACAAATGGAAAGAAGTTGCGGAATATAATCGTCATCTCTAATTCTACATACGGTCTGTGTTTCGTCGCAAAAACATAATGCCGGAGCATCCTCTGCGATATCCGCACCAATAATTGTCAATCCAATCTGTAACTCGTCTGCGGCTTTTCGAAAGGCCTGAATAAGCTCCACGCGGCGTCCAACACTTGTAAACAATATTTTCATTCAAAAAAGTCTCCTGTTTTTTATTTAGGAATAGTTTGATCCTGCTCAATTCCGATAAATTCTTCCATTGTGACGGATGTTTCAGAACTTATTCCATCCCTTTTTAAAACTTTTCCAACTGTTTGAAACATTATTTTCCAGTCTCCGAGAAAAGTAATGTTATCCACGTACTGCACATCGTAATCAAATTTCTGCTCCCAACTAATTGCATTCCGTCCATTCACCTGAGCATATCCGGTAAATCCCGGACGAACTTCATGTCTGCGAGCCTGGTGTTCATTATACCGAGACAAGTAGCAAGGAAGTAAGGGACGTGGTCCCACCCACGATTGCTCTAAACGAAGTATGTTTATAATAGCGGGCAATTCATCAATTGAAAGGCTGCGGAGCGTTTTGCCAAATTTGCCAAGCCTTTCTTCATCGGGCAACAAATTGCCTTCGCTATCTCTTGCATCACTCATCGTCCTAAATTTATAAAGTTTGAATATCTTGCCTTTTAAACCGGGTCTTTCTTGTTTGAACAATACAGGTGAACCAAGTTTTATTTTTACTAAGATTGCAACAACAATTAAAACAGGACTTAATACAATAAGTGCGATCAAAGCCAAAATAAAATCTTGCGGTATTTTTATAAATCTTTCATAAAAACCTTTTTTATGCTCCATGTTCAAACCTCATATAAAACAAGATTTTATAATTTCAATCACAACATCCTGCTGTTCAAACGTCATATTAATGTCACTCGGCAAGCAAAGACCTCTATCAAAAATATCTGCGCCAACATCTGCCGCCCCCCCTGCAATATACGCATTGGTCTTGCAACGTCCGCTACCCTCACGGGTAATAAACTCGTGCATACGGTACATCGGCTGCATATGCATAGGTTTCCAGATGGGTCTGCCTTCGGCGTTATACTTTGCAAGTGTTTCAAGGATTTCCGTAGGACAAGTCTTACCCTTTTCAGATATGTAAAGTGCCTTTGAATCGTCTCTGACCTGCTTGCACATATAATCTTTATCGATGATCATAGCAGACAACCAATAGTTCGGCTCGGTACCGTCCATAATCGGATTCATTTGCACAGGTAAGTCCTTAAATCCGTCACGGTAACGCTCATAGATTGCCTTTTTCTGGGCGATGTGTTCCTCTAAATACGGATACTGACCGCGAACAACACCTGCGATAACGTTGCTCATACGGTAATTATATCCGACCTCCTCATGCTGATACCAAGGTGCATTTTCTCTCGCTTGTGTTGACCACTTACGAGCCTTATTTGCAACTTCAATGTCATTTGTCAAAAGGCAACCTCCGGCAGAGCCTGTAATAATCTTGTTTCCGTTATAACTGACAGCTGAATAGTCGCCAAAAGAACCGCATTGTTTACCATTGATCGTTGCACCCATAGCTTCTGCGGCATCCTCAATCAACAATGCTCCATGTCTCTCACAAATTTCTTTAATCAAGTCCATTCGTCCGGGGAAACCGTAAAGTTCTGCCGAAACAACTAGCTTCACATCCGGATATATTTCAAACGCCTTTTCAAGAGCCACAGGATCCATGTTCCAAGATTCCGCTTCGGTGTCAATAAACACAGGGATACCACCCTCATAAACCACAGGGTTCAAGGTGGCATCAAATGTCATGTCGCTACAAAAGACCCTTCTACCCTCCAATGCTCCATGGCTGATGGGAGACTTTCCGTAAAGTGTTTCTCCTGCGTGCTTGACTGCAAGATGGAGAGCTGCAGTGCAGCAAGAAAGAGCTACCGCATATTTCATTTCAGCGTTTTCTGCGGCAATCTTTTCGACCTCATTTATATTTAAACCGACTGTTGACATCCAGTTAGTGTCGTATGCTTCCTGCACATATTTCAGCTCGTCGCCATGCATAGTAGGCGTGGCAAGCCAAACTTTATTTTCAAAAGGTTTAAATTCCATTGATGTTTTCTCCTATCACTTAATTTGTTACCTCAAAAGCAGATTTCTATCGCAACAAAAATTTTTTATTTTTAATTCTATTTGGAATATTCTCATTTTCTCATGTTTTTCAATAGCACTACGCCTCTATAAATCACGAGCAATTATAAATTTATTTACATCTAACTATATAATTATAACATAATATAATTACAATGTCAACAATTTATGAACAACAAAAGCTGGTGTGGTTCAGGTATTTTAAAAAATCTTTTATTCCTAAAATTGCCGTAAATATTTAAAAAACTTCTGCTCACAATAATAGCAGAGCGCACAAAAACAGTTTTTTAAAAACCTTTTTTGTAACAGCTCAATCAATATAGATTAAGATTAAGATTAATTGTAAGGCTTTCGTTGTATCTTACAGTGTAAGCTCAAATGAAAGCGTTAAGAACAGGAGATTAATATTATGGCAAGCAACAAGACACTCGTTCCCGAGGCAAAGGCTGCGCTTGAGAAATTCAAAATGGAAGCAGCAAACGAAGTAGGCGTTAACCTCACACAGGGTTACAACGGTGATCTCACCGCGCGTCAGGCAGGTAGCATTGGCGGTCAGATGGTTAAGAAGATGATCGAATCCTACGAGAACCAGATAAAGACAAACAAGTAAAAAGGCTCACAAACATGGGCTGCCTCGCTAACAAGTGAGGCAGCCTTAAAGTTTATTTTGAGAAAATCATATAATATCATAACAATTTTTGAAAAAACTCTTGATTTTTCATAAAAATATCGTATAATATAATAAAATATGTTTTTATTGGAGGAATTCGATCCTGATGGATACCGACAGTAGCGAGGACGATAATTGTTGTTTTCTCGCATCTGAGACCTTTTACATAATCTTACAAAATTAAGGTATGCTCGAAAAAGCTCTGCTTCTCGGGTATACCTTTTTGTACTTGTTTTTAAAAATATTTAATATAAAAAATTTTAAAGGAGTTTTTATTTTTACATCATGAACGTTCCCTTATATATTGCGGTGATGGCAATACTCGTACTTATGTCAGCCTACTTTTCAGCAACAGAGACCGCGTTTTCCTCTATGAGTAAAACAAGGCTCAAGCTTATCAGCGAAGAAAACAAACGCGCAGCGCTTGCTATGCGGCTTTCCGAAAATTACGACAAGCTAATCTCGACCATACTTATTGGAAACAATATAGTCAACATCGGACTTGCTACTCTTGGAACTCTATTTTTCGTTGAAGTTCTCGGAATGGGAGACATTGGAGCTACGGTATCGACCGTTGTAATAACTCTCGTCGTTCTCACTTTTGGCGAGGTGTGTCCCAAGAGCATCGCAAAGGATCACCCCGAAAAATTTGCTATCTTCTCTGCCCCGATAATAAACGTTCTCATTATCGTTTTGACTCCGCTTTCCTTTATTTTCGCAAAGATAAAGAATCTTCTTTCAAAGCTTTTCCGCGCTAAAGGAAACACTTCTATCTCTCAGGAAGAACTGCTTCTTATCGTTGATGAAGTCAAGGAGGAGGGCGTTATAGATCAGGACGAAAGCGAGCTTTTGCACAATGCTATCGAGTTTTCCGAGCTTTGCGCTGAGGATATACTTACCCACAGAGTTGACCTTGAAGCCGTTGCCATTGATGAGGACAAAAAAGAAATCGCTCACGTATTTTCAACCTCCAAATATTCCCGTCTTCTAGTTTACGAGGACACGATCGATAAGATAGTGGGCGTTATTCACCAGAAGGATTTTTATTCTGAAACCGAAATAACGAAGCTGTCTATAAAGGATATCATGTCTCCACCTGTATTCGCGCTGAAAAATGAAAAGATTGACGACCTTCTCCATCGCCTTCAGGCGAACAAATCGCATATCGCGGTAATTCTCGACGAGTATGGCGGAACACTTGGTATCGTTACTATGGAAGATATTCTTGAGGAGCTTGTAGGCGATATCTGGGACGAACACGACGAGGTAGTAGAGGAATTCACAGAGATCGCTGAAAATGTATATTCGGTTGACGGAATAATGAATTTTCAGGATTTCTGCGAGGAATTTGGTATAAAAGCAGAATCTCAGGCGATATCTATCGGCGGTTGGGTTGCAGAACAGCTTGAAAAGATTCCCGAAACAGGCGATACCTTCACTTTCGATAATCTTAACGTAACCGTCACTGAAACAGACAACAACAGAGCATCTCTCATCGAAATAAAAATTCTGAACGAGGACACCCCCGCAGATGAAGAAGTTACTGCCGAAGGAAAATAATTAAGTTAGTTTATGTTGAGAGGGCGAGAACCTTTTAAGGAAAGGTTCTCGCCCTCTTCAAACCTTTTGAGCAAAATGGTTCGAGTTTCTTATTGATTTAAAATTATCTTTTTCCTGTTTTTATTTCGCCGTGCTTTTCTTCGTAGGATTCGATAAGGTCGCGGATAAGAACAAGTATCTGACTATTAGCGCTCCTGCCTTCATAGTCTGCTATTACGTGCAATTTGTCCAACATTTCTTCTTCAATTCTTATTGATAAACTTTTTGTAGCCATATAAACCTCATTTTAGTTTTATTATATGTTTACTTTACACTCATTTTGTGCTAAAATGTTGCATATAGGCACAAAATGCGTTCAAAATACGTTTAACCGGTGAGGTAAAAATGAAAATAGCTATTGTAGGTTCGAGGAATTTAACAAACATTGAAATTGAAAAATATATTTTTGAGGATGTTGAAGAAGTAGTATCGGGCGGCGCTCTCGGAGTGGATTTTTGTGCTGCTGAATATGCAAAAAATAAAGGTTTAAAGCTTACTGAATTTTTGCCACAGTATAATCGTTACGGTCGTGCAGCGCCAATTATAAGAAACAAAGAGCTCGTGGATTATGCAGATAAATTTATCGTTTTTTGGAATGGACGTTCAAAAGGAACACTATCGGTGATAGAATATGCAACAAAAATCAAAAAGCCATTTAAACTTATAGTTTGCGGATAAAGTCTTGTCTTTAATTATATGATTTTTCTCTAATCAAGAGATAAACTATCTTTTCAGACAAGACTTAGTTTTTTAAGGAAATTTATCTTTTTTTGTCAAAATGTATTGAAATAATGATAATAGTATGTTAAAATTACCTTTGTATAGTATGCGCTATGTAGCGTATTATCGATATTTATTATTTTTTGGAGGTTTTTATGACTAAAGCAAAAAAAATAACACTGCTCGTCGCGGCTGTTGTTATTATAGCGCTTATGGTCGTTGCCGCTGTTACAGGCAATGGCAACGTTGAGGGCACTTTCTGGTCTCTCTTCCCGCCCATAGTCGCTATCGGACTCGCGCTTATCACGAAAGAGGTTTATAGCTCCCTCTTTATCGGTATTCTTTCAGGTGCTCTGCTTTACAGCAATTTTTCTTTCACAGGAACTATGGACACCCTTATAAACGACGGACTTATAGAAGCTGTTTCGGGAAATGCCGGTATCTTTATATTCCTTGTTGAGCTTGGCGTTATCGTTGCGCTTATAAACCGCACGGGCGCGGCTCAGGCATTCGGCCGTTGGGCAGAAACTCACATCAAGACTAAGCTTGGCGCTACTCTTGCTACCTTTGTTCTGGGTGTGCTCATATTCATCGACGACTATTTCAACTGTCTCACTGTCGGCTCTGTAATGTCCCCTGTAACCGACTCTAAAAAGATCTCGCGCGTAAAACTCGCTTACCTTATCGATGCAACCGCTGCTCCCGTTTGTATGATAGCTCCTATCTCCTCTTGGGCTGCCGCTGTTTCGAGTAACGTTACTCCCGAAGTCGCGGGAGATATGACAGGTCTTGGGCTTTTCGTTCGCGCTATTCCCTTCAACTTCTACTCCATTCTCACTCTCGTATTCATAATAGCTCTCGCATTTATGGGATTTGATTACGGAAAAATGGCTGATTTTGAGATCAAGGCGCAGAACGGT
This sequence comes from Eubacteriales bacterium, assembly GCA_045653185.1. Taxonomy (GTDB): domain Bacteria; phylum Bacillota; class Clostridia; order Oscillospirales; family CAG-272; genus HGM12713. The sequence continues at coordinate 4,638 of JAZOLQ010000029.1, read as the reverse complement.
GATCTTTCCATTCTCGGTGTCAAGGCTGATCAGAACGAAAAGGTTGAAAACAAGCGCGCATCCATGCTTGATATTCTTATCCCGATAGTCATTCTTATTCTCGTATGTGTTCTCGCTCTTATGTACGTTGGCGGATTCTTCGACGCAGAGTCTGAGTTCTTCCACGATTTTGTCGGCGCATTTGGTAATACCGACGCTACCGTTGGCTTGCCTTGGGGCGGAGCCATCTCGCTTGTAGCTATCATCTCTTACCTCATCTGTCGCAGACACATCAACTTTGCAGACGCTATGGATTCACTTCCCAAGGGCTTTATAGCTATGGTGCCCGCAATACTTATCCTTACATTTGCAAGTGCTCTTAAGAACGTCACAGGACTTCTTGGAAGCGATGCATTCGTTAACAGCATTATGGAAAACGCAAGCGGTCTTGCATCTCTCCTTCCCGCTGTTATCTTCGTTGTTGCATGCTTTATCTCATTCGCAACAGGTACTTCGTGGGGTACTTTCGGAATACTCATTCCGATCGTTCTCAGTGTATTCGAGGCTAGCGATCCGCTTCAGTTCATCGGCATCTCCGCATGTCTCGCGGGAGCTGTATGCGGCGACCACTGCTCGCCTATCTCCGATACCACTATAATGGCTTCGGCAGGTGCTCAGTGTAACCACGTTGACCACGTATCCACTCAGCTTCCTTACGCTATCACAGTTGCTGCTATATCCTTCGTTATGTTCCTCTTCTCAGGATTCGTTAAGAGCGCATGGATAGCACTTCCCGTTGGAATAGTTCTTACTATCGCAACACTCTTTGTTATAAAGGCAATTGTTAAGAAAAAACAGGCATAATAACATATAAACTCTAAGGGAGGACCTTTTCGGTCCTCCCTTTTATTTTCTCAAAGTTTTTTAATTTACCTAAAACCATATAATTTAAAACAAAAAAGCAAATCGGCGGTAGGCTATGGTCCGCCGTGTTGCTTCCTCAGAAAAGAATATCCCACTTAGTAAGATAATATTTAAAGAGCTAATAAACCTTTTTAAAAAGGTTTGGAAGGGTCAAGGGAAACCTTTCCTTAAAAGGTTTCCCTTGATTTGATTCTATTCTATTCTATTCTATTCTATTCTATATTCGTATTTTCTCTTATCCTTCCGGCTTCGCTCAAGCAAACCGAGCTTACAAAGAAGGTTAAGCGTTGAATAGAGGGGTCTGCCCGAAAATCCTTTTAGCGCCGAATACTCCTTTGCTTCAAAGACATCGGGACAGCCGTCGAGCAAAAATTTATACGACTCAACTCCCGAATATCTCTCAATGGAAAGCAACGAACGCGGAAAGAGCTCGCTTTCATATTTCCCTGATTTCCTGTATCTTACAGCTTCATCCGAGTATCTGTATTCGTCTGCCGAGATATAAAGCACGACTATCTCAAGGCGCTCGCTTTTTGCGCTCTCTCCGATATAGCATATCTGTTCAAATATCTCCCCCGCCTTTGGCTTTTTGGGTGATTTTCTTTGTCTTAATACCTCTCCGCTTTCCTTATCCACCCTCACTATATTTTTCTCTGCGACAATGGGGTGTATAACGGTCACCGAATATTCGGTGCTCTCAAGATAATATTCTATCTTCTTTTGAAGCGGATAAAGGCTTCCCGTCTGTATTTCGGTTATACGACCGTCGCAAAAAACGTCCGCCTTATAATTTCCAACACTTACCTCGTGAGACCTGACATCATCGGTAACCATTTTTTTGAGTATCAGATGAAGCCGTTTTTCGTTATACGTCCCTATATGGCTTTGAATATGCCAATCGGAATTGAACTCTCTGCATAGAGTATCAAATCTCTCCTTATACACGGTCATATCGCGATACCCGCAAACTGATTTTGATAGAGCTTGTGATACTCCCCGCCAAGCGCGAGCAGCTCTTCGTGATTGCCCGCCTCGCAGATAGCTCCGTCCTTTACAACGACTATCTTATCGGCATCTCTTATAGTGGAAAGTCTGTGCGCTATTATGAGCGAGGTTCTGTTCTTCATAAGCGCCACCATAGCCTGCTGAATATACATCTCTGTTCTAGTATCAACACTTGAGGTCGCCTCGTCAAGAATAAGTATCTTGGGGTCTGCAAGAACCGCGCGTGCTATTGCGAGAAGCTGTCGCTGTCCCGCGGACAGATCGCTTCCCGACTCGGCAAGAACGGTATCATATCCCTCAGGAAGTCTCTCGATAAACACGTCTGCCTTGGCGTGCGCCGCCGCTGCCCTCATCTCATCATCACTTGCCTCAAGTCTGCCGTACTTTATATTCGCCGCGATACTATCCGAGAAAAGCACGGTATCCTGAAGAACTATCGCGATAGCCTTTCTCAAGGTCTCCTTCGGAATATCGGTTATATCTATTCCGTCTATCGTTATTTTGCCTCCGTCGATCTCGTAAAATCTTGTGAGCAAGTTTACTATTGTAGTCTTGCCCGAGCCGGTAGCTCCTACAATAGCTATCTTCTGTCCCGCCTTTACCCAAAGATCGAGCTTTTTGAGCACAGGCTCTCCTGACTCATACGAAAAATCTATCTTTTCAAACCTAATATTACCCGCTATCTCTCTTACCTTTATCTGCGACTCTCCGTCGTTGACCTCGTCAGCGCTATCCATTATCTCAAATATTCGCTCAGCGCCCGCAAGAGCCGTAAGAATCGAGGAATACTGGTTCGCTATCTCGTTTACGGGACGGGTGAATTTTTTGGAATATTGAAGCATAGCCTGTATATTTCCTATTGTAAGCCTTCTCATAAAGCTTACGGGATTGAGTATAAAGTATCCGCCGAAAACGGCAATAAGCACGTACTGAAGATTTCCAAGAAAATTCATACACGGACCCATTATAGAACCCCAGACTCTCGCGCTTATACTGCATTTTTTAAACTCCTCGCTGGTAGCGGAAAAATCGCGTATCGCCTGCTCTTCCTTTCCGTAAGCAACCACGGTCTTGTACGAGGTGACCATCTCCTCTACCTGTCCGTTAAGCTGTCCCAAAAGCTTTTGTCGGCGAACGAAATATTTACGCATAAATTTCGCGAGATTGCCCGAAATTATTATCGTAAGCGGTATAGTAATACAAGCAATAAGCGCCATTATCCAGTTGTAATATATCATCATTGAGAAAGCGCCCACAAGCGTCAGAACGCTTGATATCAGCGAGGATATCGACTGCGATATAGCGTTTGAAACGTTTTCAACGTCGTTCGTCATACGCGACATAATATCTCCGTGGCGGTGTGTGTCGGTATATTTTATCGGCAGCCTCGATATCTTTTTGAAAAGGTCGTTTCGCAATGTATATACCGTATTTTGCGACAGCTTTGCCGCGATTATACCCTGAAACAGCGTAAGAGAGGAGCTGATAACGAAAAGTATCCCCATAAATATGAGATATCTTCCCATAGCCCCAAGGTCTACTGTAAGTCCGTCCTCGGTTATACGTATCGTATCTATCGCCGCGCCCTGAAGCGCAGGACCTGCGAGGTCGGAAATGGTGACGACCACCATTATCAGCGCAAGAGCTATTATAAGCATCTTGCTCTTTCCTATGTATTTGAGAAGTCTGAACAAAGTCTTTTTTATATTCTTAGGCTTTTCACGGTTAACACGCGCGCCCATAGGACCGCCCGGACGTCCTCCGGGTCTGTTCATTTGAGGCATAGGGGCATCGGGTCTTTTTTGATTATTCATTTGCCTCACCTCCCATATTCTGCATCTGTGAACTGTAAATATCCTTATAAGTCTCGCAATTTTTCAAAAGCTCGTCGTGCGGAGCGCAAGCGACGATAGTGCCGTCCTCTATAACGGCTATTCTGTCGGCATCCTTAACGCTCGCTATTCTTTGAGCTATCATAACTACCGTAGTGTCGGCAAATTCTTTCTTCAATGCCCCTCTCAGCTTTGCCTCGGTCGCAAGATCAAGCGCCGATGTAGAATCATCAAGTATAAGTATTTCGGGGTTTCTCAAAACGGCGCGGGCTATTGACATTCTCTGCTTCTGTCCGCCCGAAAGCGATGCTCCCTTCTCAGCTATAAACGTCTCGCTTCCGTCCTTAAAGCCATTGACAAAATCCTCTGCCTGTGCAATTCTGAGCGCCTTTATTACCTCGTTCTCGTCTGCTTCGGGGTTTCCCCAGCGAACGTTGTTGGATATCGTATCCGAGAAAAGCTCGCTCTTCTGCATAACAAATCCTATTTTAGAACGAAGCTTTGAAATATCATATTCCTTTATATCAAGTCCGTCAACGTACACCTCTCCCTCGACCGCATCGTAAAATCTCGGGATAAGATTTACAAGAGAGGTCTTTCCCGATCCCGTAGCTCCGATGATCGCAAGCGTCTCTCCGCGCTTTATATCAATATTTATATCGTGAAGTACAGGACGTCCGTGTGTACCCGGATATCTGAAGGCAACGTTTCTGAGGGATATGGCGATATCCTCTCGCGCGGCACTCTTATCACCGCCTACGATAACAGGATCGGAGTCAAGGATTTCAACAATTCTCTTTGAGGACGCCATAGCGCGAGTTATAGAGTTTGACATCATAGTTACCATCATTATCGACATAAGCACCTGAGTGACGTAGGTTATAGCCGCCATGATAGT
>JAZOLQ010000028.1:0-6458 GCA_045653185.1 Eubacteriales bacterium | reverse complement strand
ACTATCTCCTCCGAGGAGCGATGCGCGCCCGTGAGCAGAGAACGCTTTACCTTTATTTCATAATTTTGGTTGACAAGTCCGACGGCGATATTCGTGCCGCCGAGATCTACGCCGATACTGTACATAGGGATTCTCCTTTGTTATGACTGTTTCTATTTTTCGTAAGATATAAATCTATTATACTCGGTCTTTGTTAAAAAAGTGTCGGGATATAGACGAAGCTTCAGTGGCAAAGAACTGTGCTTGTTATATCGGGTCGTGAATGTGATATTCCGCGATTTTTACCGCGTGAGACAAACGACTATCTATTATAATTAAAATTCGATTTCAAAAAGCAGAATTTTGCTGTGTTCCTTTATGGCATTGGCTTCCATAGAAAGCTTTCCTTTTACGTTAATTACGTTATCTATTGCACAGGCAAGCTTTCTGGACATTGTTGCGGAAGAAGAGCCTTTCAATTCCAAAACAGTTGACTTAATTGCTTTGTTGAAACGCATTTCTATCAATCCCTTTATATTTTCATCGTGAGCAAACCACTTTAGCGGCGGTGTTTTGGGATCGTCGTGGCCCTCAAAAGAAGAAACTCTTTTTCCGCTTTGTGTATTATTTCTTGCAGTCGTACTTGATGCGGATATTTCCCCAAAGCTGTTGACGGTTGTTTGTCTCGTTCGGGAACTGGTTTGTTTTTCTGCTTCAACAATTTCGATAGAGCAGTTTTTTGCACCAAGATAATAGGCTATAATGCTTAATTCTGCCAATTTTTCTTCGGTTGCTTTTCCAAAAACCTGATTTACATTGATAAATTTTTTTGAATCAAAATTATCCCTGCAATATACGTTATCTCGTTGTGCAACTGGGACGAAGATAATGTCACAGTGTTTAACAAAAGAGTCGTATATATGTAAAACATCAACATCATCGTGTTGCTCTATCCAACCAATAGAATCTTTGTCGGTAATGAATTTTCGGTTAGCTGAATTATCAACAATGTCGATTATGCTTGGCATATCAAAGTTCTTGCTTTTAAGCTCTTTAGCGGTAACGGGCGTGTATTTTTTTGCTTGAGCCTGGTAAATGTTCTTTTTCGTTTGCTCAGCAAGCTCTTTTGCGCCCTCTGCAGCTTTTTTACTTATGTCTGAGGTCTTTTTCCAAAGGTTAGAGATAGCCTCTTTTGCCTTTTCATTTCTTTCGCTTTTGTCATTCCTGTTGTTGTTCATATTGTTTCTCCTAAAAAAGTATTTAAGAACCGATAGTTCTATCTTATAAATTGTATTTTTCGCGAAAATATATTTTATTGGTTGTCGTTGTCTTTCGCGGTGGTGATGGATTTAACAAGCATACGCCGAATAACGCCACATTCCTGCAAAAGCTCCTTTGCGATTTGTTCGCTTATTGAATTTGATCCAACAAGCATTTCAATCCAATATTCCGTCTCGCCACATTCTTTGAGTGCGATATGAAATTTGTTTATAAAATCCGCTTTACTTGCCGCATAGTTTGCTTCGTGAATATTTGCGCCGATAGAGGTTGCGCTTCTGACAATTTGGTTAACAAGCACACCTCTGCCCTTGCGAGTATCTATCTCGTCGCAGACGGCGATTATATGTAAGGCAAAAGCCTTTGCTCTTGTGCGAAGTTCTGAATCTTTCATAGTTTTCTCCTTTTTGGTGTTTGGTGAAGCCTGATAAGGTGAAGTAACTCGCTAACGCTCGTAGTGAAGTTGTTCACTTCGTTCACAGTGAAGTTTTGCTCCTACGTCGCAAAGTGAAGTTAAGTTTGCCCTACTTCGCCGTCAGGCGAAACTTCACTCACGCAGTGAACTTCACTGCCAAAGGCAAATTCACTTGCCCGCGAGGGCAAACTTAGTTGTTGAAAGTGCGTGTGAGACACACGACACTTTCAACGTGCCCTGTCCTCGGGAACATATCTACCGGCTGGACCTTGCCTATCGAATAACCGCACTCCGAGAAGCACACGCAGTCTCTCGCGAGCGTGTCGGGGTCGCAGGAAACGTAAACTACCTTAGGCACTTCGAGAGAGGAGAGCGTCTCTATAAGCTCCCTCGTGCTTCCTTTCCTCGGCGGGTCTATCACGACTACATCGGGACGCACTCCGCCCGCCGCGCGAAGTATCACCTCGCGGTCTCCCGCGTCTGCGCAGAAGAACTTGGCGTTCTCAATGCCGTTGCGCTTTGCGTTCTCGCGCGCGCAATCCACCGAGGCGGATACTATCTCAACTCCGCAAAGCTTTCTCGCGTTTTTCGCCATAGAAAGCCCGATAGTGCCCGTGCCGCAATAGAGGTCCATCAAGACCTCGTTGCCGCAAAGCTCTGCCATGCTTGACGCCAGCGAGTAGAGGAGCTCCGCTCCGTCACGGTTGACCTGATAGAAGGCGTCGGGCGCTATCTTAAAGCGCAGAGAACACAAAATATCCTCTATAAAATCTTTTCCGTAAAGAGTTATAAATCTATCTCCAAGCACCACGTTGGTGTTCTTTTTGTTCACCGACAGCAAGACGCCCACGACGCTCGGAAATCTCTCGTTTATCATTTTAACAAAGCTGTCCGTGAGGGGCAGAGAGTCTCCGTTCACAACGAGACAGAGCATTATCTCATCGGTCTTCTCGCCAATTCTCAGATAGATATGGCGCAAAAGCCCCTTGCCGCTCAGCTCGTCGTATACGCTCCAGCCCGCCTTGTCGGCAAACTCGCAGACTGCGCTCACGATATCGGCAAAAGCCTCGTTCTGAAGCATACATTTGTCGGCGGGGATTATGTTATGCGACTTTGAGGCAAAAAAACCCGCCTTTATTCCGTTCTTTGTCTTAGTAACGGGATATTGCCCCTTGTTGCGATATCCCGAAATTTTGCCCGCGCTGAGCGTGGGGAGCACCTCTACGTCGGAAAGACCGACCTTGGTGAAGGCCGCCTTGACGTATCCGCGCTTTATATCTAGCTCATGCTCATAGCTTACGTGGCGGTATACGCAGCCGCCGCAGGCAAGGGGAGCGGAGCAAAATCCGTCCTCTCTGTGAGGAGAGGGGGACTTCACGGCTACAAGCCTCGCCACCAAAAAGCTCTTGTTTATCTTTATTATCTCCGCCTCGACGGTGTCCTCGGTGACAGCGCCCTTGATAAAGACAACTCTGCCGTCGGGGGCGTGAGCCACGCCGCAGCCGAGGTTGTTGAGGTCGGTCACCGAAAGTGTCAGGCGGTCGCCTTTTTTTATCTCGCTCATGCGATATAGAACTCCTTGCCGTCCTCAAGGCGCAAGCAGGCGAGAGGCCCGCCGTTTGCCACACCGCAGTCGAGGTGGATGCTCGTCTCGCCATAGACTATCTTTCCGCTCTCGGTGGGGGTGTGACCAACGACCATCGTCATATTTTCGTAATAAGACTTGTTGGGGTCAAGCGGAGTTGAGATAAAGTCCTCGGGCATATACTCGTCGGGAGATACTTTGGGGTCGAAGTCGGCAATTCCCGCGTGAACGAGCAGGTAATTCTTTCCGTTCACAGTTATTTCCTCAAAGATAGCCATATCGGTAAGATAATCTATCACGCCCTCGCGCATATCTGCGTCGAGCGCCTTAAAGCCGTCGATAGTGGGCTTTCCGCCGTTTTGCATCCATTCAGCCATCTCGGAAAGGATCTCGGGGTCGGGTGTCTCTCCCGCAAGCATTCTGTCGAGCTCCTCGAGAAGCTTGAGGGCATGGTATTCGCACTCTCCGAGCACGGGGAGTATGTTATATCTCATGCTGAGGTCGCAGAGAAGCTCGATAGGAGCGTCTCCAAAATCTATAATGTCACCGAGGACGTACATAACGTCGTTCTCCTTGAATTTTATCTCAGAGAGAAGCTTTTTGAATTTTTCATAATCTCCGTGGATATCCGAAATAACGTATGTCATAATATTCTCCGTTTCTTAATTTGTTTTTAGATTGCCATTATTCTGTTGCTGAAGAAGGGGACTGTCTCGATTTTTTCGTCCGCGCCCACAATAAGCTCGCAAAGCCTTTCGCACACGGGGTGTTCGGTGTAAAAATGCCCCGCCTCGATGAGATTTATCTCGTCCTCGGGAGCATCGGTCAAGGCGTGATAGCCAAGTCTGCCGCTGAGGTAGGTGTCAGCTCCCGCCGCCTTTGCCGCCGCGATGTCGTCACCGCCCTCGCCGCCAAGCAGGGCGACCCTGTATACCTCCTTGCCCGCGTCCGCCGTAAGCACAAAGGGCGCGCCAAGCTCCTTCTTTACGAGCGAGGCAAAGGAATCAAGGCTCATCGGAGCGTCAAGGTGTCCTATTCTGCCGATAGCCTCTCGGTCACACCCAAAGGGAAGGGTGTCCTTAACGCCAAGCTTTTCTGCAAGGACGTCATTCACGCCGCCCGAGAGGGCGTCGAGCCTTGTGTGGAAGGAAAAGACGGCAACCGAGCTCTTTATCAGCTCAATGACCTTTGCCGATATGTAGTTTTCGGGCGATATTGACTTCAAGCCCTTGAAGATAAGAGGGTGATGCGATACGATAAGCTCACAGCCCTCGCGCTTTGCCGCCTCAACTGCTTCCGCAGTCACGTCGAGGGTCACGAGAACGCGCTTTACCTCTTTGTTTCCGTCGGGACAGCACATAAGCCCGTCGTTATCCCACTCGCAAGAGAGCGAGGGGGGAATTATGCTGTCAAGATATCTATAAAGCTGGGTAACTGTCATGATTTTTCCGCCTTTACCTATTGATTATTTTATCTATTTCTGTGATGATGTATTCTTCCTTCGATACGTCAGCTCCCGATAAGGACTTGCCGTCGCGCCGCGTGACGAAAACGCTCCGCACGTAGCGCACGTATTCAAGGAATACCTCGCTCTTTTTCTCAAGGTTATGTTTGCCGAATATAAGCTCAAGCTCGGAGCAGTCAGAGATATTTCCCGAATACTCGGCGCAGATTATCTGATATATCTTGTCTTCCTTTATAATATTCTCACCGATTATCGAAAAGCCGTTTGAGAGAAGGTAAGCGCGGAGCTTATCGGCGTGGGTCATCGGCTGGAGAATGAGACGTATATTTTTATTTTTAGTCCACTTGGCAGAGTCAATTATAGAGCAGATAAGCTCTCCGCCCATACCGCATATAACTATGTCGTCGGGAGAGAAGGATTCAACTCCCGAAAGTCCGTCGGTGCGCAGGACCGATATTTTCTTGCCTAAGTGATAGCTTGCTACGTTGATTTTTGCTCTTGCCACAGGGCCCTCGTTTATGTCGGACGCGAGCGCGCCGCGTATTTTTCCGAGAGAGCAGAGGTATATGGGCAGATAGGCGTGGTCGCTTCCAACGTCAGCGACGAACGAGCCCTGCCTTACGAAATCAGCGGCGGCAAGGAGTCTTGCCGATAGCTTGGAGAAAGTCATAGAGCCTCCTTAAGAGTAGTTACGGCTTCGGGGGAAGCTTTGGCTTCCCCCGAAGTTTTATCAGGATACTTCCCGAAAATTTTATTATTTTGCCGCGAAATGAGCGTTGAGCTTTTCAACGAGAGCGTCAGCGTCAGTTCCGTGAACCATGCAAGCGTCCTCGATAGACTCGCCTCTTGAAGCGGGGCAGCCGAGGCAGTGCATGCCAATCTCAAGGAAAAATTTTGCGGTTGAGGGGTCGGTGTCGAGAATGTCACCAATAACAGTTTTTCTTGTTATCTCCATAATTATATCCTTTCCGAGCGAATGAAAATCAAACGCCCTAAAAATCTTATATATATATTATATACCTAATATCCGTCTCTGTCAATAAGGAATAATTTCATAATTTGCGCAAACGTTGAATTTGCCCCGCTGTCGCAAATTCAGGGGTTCGATTCTATGGAGGAGGTAAAGGGGCTGAGTCAAAAGCTTTTTAGAAAGCGAATGGCTCAGCCCCGCACTCATGGCTAAAGTTATTCGATTTGTGTAGCGAATGTAGTATATTACATATCGGATGAAATGTCAATAAAATTTCTAAAATATAGGGCATAGAAACCTTTGAAAATATGATTTTAGGGAACAGGATAAGCGTAGGGTACAAATTGCCATCACCAAGGCCATTTGCACGCCTGCCATGCGTTTTGCCAAGTGGGAAACCCACCTTGCGAGAATGAAAAAAGGCAGCCGAAAGACTGCCCAATCATTATTTTAAATCTTCTGCTTTAAAGGTAGTATAACCCTCGTAGTAGTAGCTGTGGTCAATTCCTTTCATAAATACCAGTCGGTCGTTTACCTTGTCTGTCAAAGCATTTTTTAAGAGATGCTTGATTTCAATATCCTTGATAGGACTTCTTTCCATAGCAAGAAGATAATCCTCTTTATCCACAAGACTCCAGTCCACAATCATACCAATCTCGCTTTTTAGTATATGGTCAAGCCAAATACGCGTCGCGCGTCCGTTACCCTCTCTAAAAGGGTGCGCCACATTCATTTCAACATATTTTTCAACGATTTCATCGAACGT
>JAZOLQ010000027.1:0-4186 GCA_045653185.1 Eubacteriales bacterium | reverse complement strand
ATCGATAAAGAGGTGTAGTTATGAAGGCGATCATCAATACTAACATCGTAATGCCCGATCATATGATAGCGAACGGCGCTATCGTTATGGACGGAGAAAAAATAGTTGATTTTGGAAAAAACATTAAGGTAGGTTCTGCCGTGTGCATCGACGCTCAGGGAATGTTCACCGGCCCCGGACTTATCGATATACATCTTCACGCTTGCGGAAACAAGTTTTTCTATGAAGATCCCGCCGAGGCTGCGAGAGTAGCGCTTGAGCACGGAGCTACCGATATTTTGCCCACGCTTTATTTCTCCGCTAACGAAGAGGAGCTTATCCGTCAGGCTAAGTACATAATCGAGACAAGAGACGCGGGAAAAATGCCGAACATGATAGGATTTTATATGGAAGCTCCTTATATGAATCCTAAATTCGGAGCAGACAGAGAGAATAACCCTTGGAAGGGAGATGTTCGCAGAGAGGATTACGCAAAGCTTCTTGACGCTATCGGAGACACCGTAAGAGTTTGGGGCGTTGCTCCCGAGAGAGAGAATATAGAGATGTTTGTTAAGGATGCTCTTGGAGTAAATCCCAACGCTGTATTCTCAGTAGCGCACAGCGAGGCAGATCCTTATCAGGTGGCTAACCTCAAGAAATACGGACTTAAGCTTGCGACTCACCACACGAACGCTACGGGAACGCTTAACAAATATCCCGAGTGCCGCGGTGTTTGCGTTGATGAGGCTGTATGGTATAACGACGATATATATGCCGAGCTTATATGCGATAAGATAGGAATTCACGTTGATCCTTATATGCTCAGACTTGTAAAGAAGATAAAGGGTAACGACAAGATAATCCTTATCTCCGACGCTTACGTAAGCGACGGACCTGTTCCTCCCGGATACGACGGAGTCGATGATATCGGCTTTGATAAGATGGGTGAGATAGCAGGGTCTAAGATAGTTCTTGCGGGTGCTTGCCGTAATATGATGTTCCATACGGGAGCGTCGCTTTGCGAGGTCTTCAAGTATGCGTCCACCAACCCCGCAAAAATGCTCTCGCTTACAGACAGAGGCGAGATCGGCGTAGGAAAGCTTGCTAACCTCATAGTTACCGACGCACTCTTTGACGTAAAGCACGTCTTTTTGAAAGGAAATCAAATCAAATAAAGGTTTGAATATAAAATAAAAAAATAATTATAAAAAGGAGAAAAATAATGAGTAAGTTTATTACTGATCCCGCAACGAAATTTGATTTTCAGCCTCACGAATTTGTTCCTTTTAAGGACAAAGCGGTTTGCGACTATGTTCGTAGCCTCAGCGGCAAGGATCTCGAAAAGAGAGAAGATTGGTGGCACCCCGAGTTTGAAGTAAAGGTTATGATGAACCCCCATCCCGTTCTCATCTCCACACTCTTCACACGTCTTAAGGCTGCAAGCGAAGCAGGAAAGAGCTTCACAATGATCCTCGGTAACCCCGAGCCCGATACCTACATTCCTCTTGCACAGCTCATCAACTACTTCAAGGTTGACTGTTCCAAGGTTCACCTTGTTGCAGAGGACGAGTGGGCTGACCAGGACGGAAACATCGCTCCCATTACATACGGCGCAGGCTTTGCTCACTCTATGATCAAGTATCTTTACAACCAGATCGACGAGAAGCTTCGTATGCCTATGGAGAACGTTCACTTCCCCACAAACGCAAACATCAAGGATTACTCCAAGATCATTGACGATATAACCGAGGGAACAGGTGCAGATATCGCATCCACATCTCCCGGATGGGCAGGACACATGGCATTCGTTGATCCTATTCCTGAGTTCATCGGCAGCGGTGGCAACGAGGAGTGGCTCAACCAGCCCGCACAGATCGTTAAGCTTCACCCCATGACCATTATGCAGAACTCCCTTAACGGTACGTTCGGTCAGTCCGGTGACATCGCTAACGTTCCTCCTTGCGCAGCAACCATCGGTCCTCTCGACGTAATGCGCGCTAAAGAGAGAATAGAGGTTCACGCACTTGCAACCTGCGGAACATTCTCTTCCTGGCAGAGAATGACATCCCGTCTTTGCACACACGGACCTATCACTCCTTACCTCCCCAGCTCTATGCTTCAGACAAAGAAGACACAGGTATACATCAGCGAAGAGCTCGCAGCTCCGTTTGAGTGCTGGGAGAAGGTTGGATATTAATTCAACTGTAAGGACTGTCATATTTGGCAAGACCGAAAAAGTCCGAAAAGATAGAAAAACAACCCAAAGAATGTCTAAATTACAAATAAGACAATAATAGGTTGAATTTCTTACGAAATTCTTCATTTTGATCGACTTTTCCTACCGCCGTTCCGGAGGCTCGACGTACCCCTGTACGCCTCACGCCTCCGAGAATGACGCTTCTTGCTCAAATCTGCCTATCCCTTGATAAAAACGGTTGTCTCAAAAATTTGAGACAACCGTTTTTTTTTATTTAAACCCCTCAAGTAATTTTTCAAGCGCTGTTTTTTCTATTCTGCTGACGTATGAACGGGAAATACCGAGAAGCAAGGCAACCTCTCGCTGTGTCATGGGTTCTTTGTCCGAAAGTCCGTAGCGCATTTTGATTATCTGCCGTTCCCTCTCGTCAAGCAGGGTATCTACAAATCTCAGCGCCTTTTGCGAGGATATCTTTCTCTCTATCTCTCCCGTAATGCTTTCGTCGGAGCTTATTACGTCTATGTAAGTAAGCGGATTTCCGTCCTTATCAACGTCTATCGTCTCGTTGAGCGATATTTCAGCCGAAAGTTTTTTTTGCGAGCGGAAGAACATAAGTATTTCGTTTTGAATACATTTTGTGGCGTATGTGGCAAAACGAGCTCCGTTTGCTCGCTGAAAGGAATCGACCGCTTTGACAAGGCCGATGACCCCCACCGAGACAAGATCCTCTTGATTTTTGCTTGAAGCGTAATATTTTCTTACTATATGTGATACTAATCTGAGGTTGTGTAATATCAGCTCCTGCCTCGCGTTTTCGTCCCCTTTTTCGAGAAGCTTGAAGTATTCCGCCTCCTTTTGCGGCGAAAGAGGGGGAGGAAAGTTTTGAGGTGTGTTGAGTCCAAGTATCAGATGGATAAAGTTTGAAAACGTAGATAGCATCGAAGTTAGCATATCGTCCTCCAAAAAAGTTTTTCAATATGTATATATGCCGTACAATTAAAATAAATCCTAAAACGGCTTGTATTTTGGAAAAGAAGAGTTGACAATTTGTGTATAAGATAGTATAATTTACTTGTTAGAATATTGTCTATATTATGGAGGAAAATATGAATAAGCTTATTGGAAACGCGATAGTAGGTCAGTCCGGCGGACCTACGGCGGCTATAAACGCAACTCTTGCAGGCGTTATCTGCGGAGTTATGAAGACCGAAGAAGGTAAGGCGTGCGTAAACAAGCTTTACGGAATGAAGAACGGTATCGAAGGACTTCTTAAGGAGGATATCATCTCTCTCAAGGAGATATTTGAGGACGAGAAGAATATCTTTGCTCTCAAGCACACTCCCGCAGCGGCTCTTGGAAGCTGCCGCAAAAAGCTTCCCGACCTTAGCACCGGAATCGAGACCTACGAGAAGATTCTTGAAATATTCAAGAAATACGATATAAGATATTTCTTTTATATAGGCGGAAACGATTCTATGGACACGGTTGCTAAGCTCTCGAAGTTTATGGAGTCGAGAAATTACGATATGAGAATACTCGGTATTCCGAAGACTATCGATAACGACCTTGTCGCAACAGACCACACCCCCGGATTTGGAACTGCGGCTAAGTATATTGCTACCACTATTCAGGAAGTAATCCGCGACTGCGCCGTATATCGTGTGCCCGCGGTAACTATTGTTGAGATAATGGGAAGAAACGCGGGTTGGCTTGCCGCGGCGGCAGACCTTGGAAAGTTCGTTGGCGCGGATTCGCCCGACGCAACCTACTTCCCCGAAAGAGATTTCGATATGGATAAGTTTTACGCTGACGTCGAGGCGGCGCTGGCAAAGCATCCGAACGTTGTAATAGCTGTTTCTGAGGGTATCAGGTTCGCTGACGGAAGATACGTTGGCGAAGGTCAGCAGAGCGGAGCGGTTGACGTGTTCGGTCACAAATATCTCTCGGGCGCTGCAAAAGTGCTTGAGAACGCCGTTAAGGAAAAATTTGGCTGTAAGGTCCGCTCTATCG